>CAJUEG010000032.1 GCA_910584835.1 uncultured Oscillospiraceae bacterium
ACCAACATCATCCACTGCCCCATCGGCAAGGTGTCCTTCGGCCCCGAGAAGCTGGGCGACAACCTGAACGCCCTCATGGGCGCCATCGTCAAGGCCAAGCCCGCCGCTGCCAAGGGCCAGTACGTGAAGAGCTGCGTCGCCGCCGCCACCATGGGCCCCGGCGTGAAGCTGAACACCGGCAAGTTCGCCTGAGAAGCGCGACGATAGGCGCACAGGGGAGATAAGACCGAAGCGGAGAAAAACGCCCAAGGAAGGGCCGCAGGCCCTGAATGGGTTTTCTCGGAGTCGGAGGACTTATCGACCCGTCCGTGCGCCCAATCGGAGCGTGACAGCTCGACAGCGTCCGAGCCGTCGTGAGCAGCGCGCACAAAAGCACATAGAAAAGCCGCCGGCGCTGCCGGCGGCTTTTTCATGCCCTCACTTCGTCTTTTTCAGCTTCAGCACATCCCTGTAAAAGGCGTCCAGCTCCCGCCTGGTCTTAAAGGTGGCCACATACATCTGGTTGCCCATGGCGTCGGACAGCACGTCGGGGATGCGGCCCACCATCTTCAAATTCTCGCTGTACTTGGCCAAAATATCCACATGGCTGAGGACAAAGGGTTTGCCGTCCCGGCGGCCGGCGTAGGCGCAGAAGGCGTGCTCCCCCGCCTCCAGAGTGGAGCGGTCAAAGGCAATCATATCCGCCCAGATCTTATAGACGTCGGTGGAGTTGGCGTAGTTCATCATGTCCGGGCTGAACCCGCCGCAGGGGCGCATGTTCACCTCCAGCGCCACCACGTCCCCCTTTTTGCCCATCCCCTCCTGGTCCTGGGTGAGGCGGAAGAACTCGAAGTGGACGAACCGGCTCTTCACGCCGAAGCTCTTCACCGTGGCCCTCCCCGCCTTCCGGGTGTCGGCGGCCAGGTCCTTGACGATGTAATAGATGGAGTTGTCCTCGTTGTTCACAATGTCCATGATGGACATGGGAGTGACGTTGCCTGTCTCAAAAATGGGTTCCCCGTTGGAGTCGATGATGGCGTCGTAGGAATTGACCTCGGCGTGGATGAACTCCTCCATGATGTAGGGCACGCCCTCCATGCGCCGGGCCAGAAAGGCCCCCAGCTCGGTCTCGCTGGACAGCTTGTGGGTGTCGGAGGCGCCCACGCCGTTGTCCGGCTTCACCACCACCGGCCAGCCCACCTCCTTGATGAAGGCCAGGCACCCCTTCTCGTCGTCCACCAGATGATAGCGGGCGGTGGGGATGCCCGCCTTTTGGTAGAACTCCTTCATCCGGGACTTGTACTTGACCCGGGGAATATCGTCCGCCTGGAAGCCGGAGGTGATGCGGAAATCGGTGCGCAGCTGGGCATCCCGCTCCAGCCAGTACTCGTTGTTGGACTCCAGCCAGTCGATCCGGCCGTAGCGGAAGATGAAGTAGGCCACGGCCCGGTACACCTCATCGTAGTTCTCCAGGCTGCCCACCTTGTAGTACTCGTTCAGGCTGTCCTTCAGCTCGCCGGTGAGCTCGTCATAGGGCGCGTCGCCGATGCCCAGCACATTGAGGCCGTTGTTTTTCAGCTCCCGGCAGAACTGCCAGTAGTTGGTGGGAAAGTTTGGGGAAATGAAGATCACGTTTTTCATAGCTTTTCCTTCTCTCTGTGTGGATGGGCTTAGTTCTCCAGCAAATAGGGCACAAAGTAGGCCACCTGCTTATACCACCAGTCCCAGTCGTGGGCCACGTCCCAGCCCCACACGTCCACCCACAGGTGGATGTCCTTCTCCCGGAAGATGTCCGCCAGCCACAGGGTGGTGCCCGGGATCTCCCAGGGCCCACGGCCCACGCAGATAACCCCCTTCTTCCGGTTGTAGAGCTGGATAAAGGGGTGGTCCTTGGGCATATTGGCCAGGTAGTGCACCGGGGAGTTGCGGTAGACCACCTCGTCCATATAGCCGCCGAACCCGTATTCCGCGCTGTAGATGCCGCTCAGGGCCAGCAGCCGGTCGAACAGGTCAGGGTAGCGGAAAAACAGGTTGGCGGCGTGGGTGGCCCCCAGGGAGCAGCCGAACACCATCACCCCCGCCTCGCCGGTCCAGCCGTTGCGCTCATTTACCATGGCCCGCATGAAGGGCACCATCTCGCCGGTGATATAGGCCAGCCACTGCTCATAGCGGCGGATGCGCCAATAGGGGTCGTCCCACTTGTTGGACCAGCTCTCGGCGTCCAGGGTGTCGATGGAAAACACCATCACCTGGCCGGAGTCGATCCAGGGGGCCCAGGCGTTGGTCATCTTGAAGTTCTCAAAATCGAAAAAGCGCCCGTCCTGGCAGGGGATGAACAGCACCGGCCGTCCCGCGTGCCCGTATACCTTGCACTCCATGTCCCGGCCCAGCGCGGGGCTGTAGTCCTTAAAATACTGTGTCTCCATAAAGGTCCCTCCATCAGCCCCGCCCTTCGGGCGGGACGTTTTTCTGCCTTTCCGCCGCTGCGGCCCGTCAATCCTTTCTGCCGTAGAGCAGCGTGTTTATGAAAAACGGAATCTGCCGCTCCCAGCTGGCCTCGCTGTGCTCGCCGCCGGGGACGATGCGGAAGTCCAGCAGCACCCGCTTGTCCAGCAGCGCCGCCGCCGTCCGGCCCAGCAGCTTGAAGGTCTGGGCGTGGTTGGATATCTCCCGGGAGCCGTAGTCCATGTACAGCACCGTGCCCGGCGAGATCCGGGCGGTGCGGATGAGGGTGTCCACCTTCCCCGGCGCCACCCACAGGGACGGGGACAGCGCCGCCCCCCGGGAGAAACAGCGGTTATACTCCATCACGGCGTACAGGGCCATCAGTCCCCCCATGGAGCTGCCGGCGATAAAGGTATCGTTCCGGCCGGGGAGGGTGGGGAACTCCTCGTCAATGGCCGGCTTGAAGCTGCGCACCAGCCACTCCATGGTGGTCCTCCCCCGCCCCACCACCCGGCCGGTGTCGCTGCTGGAGAAGGACCAGGGGGAGTATTCGCTCAGCCGCCCGTTGTCCGGGTGGTGATTGCACTCCACGGCGGCCACGATGAGCTGCGTCCGGGCGGCGTCCAGGTACTCCCCCATTCCCCAGCTCTTGCCGTAGGTGGCGTCCTCGTCAAAGAACACGTTGTGCCCGTCGAACATGTACAGCACAGGGTAGCGCAGGTCCGGGTCCGTCTCCCAGGAATCGGGCAGATAGAGATAGGCCCGGCGGGTTTCGTCCCCGGTAAGCTCGGGTATGGTGATGTTCCAGCTGTCAATCATGGCCCAGGGTCCTTTCCCGCGTAAACGCGATATTTATTATAGGATAGTTTAGCACAGTGACGTAAAAAATGCAATCTGCGGATTTTCCTATCTTCATCGCCTCTGCGCCGCCAAACTAGCTTATTTTTCACAGATTCCGACCATATATAGGAAAACCGCCGGCCTAATGGTGATGCCTGATAAAGAACAAGACAAAAAGCGCAAAATTATCAGGCAGGGAAGGATTGTATTTAGCCTTAACCCCCCTTAACCCGCCGTGGTGTAGGGGTTTCCAAATTGGCTTGCAAGGTCTACTCGCACCCCAACCCACGTCCGCTTGTTTTTCGGCGTGATCTTCTGATACCCCGCCGCCTCCATCGCCGTGGAGAAGTCGGTCTCCCTTCGCACATACTCCCCGGCGTCTTGGGCCCACCGCTTGTATTCATCGTACAAGGCGCGGGCACCCACGCGGGCGTTTGGCTCCCTGACGCACCGTTCATCGATGAAGTTTTCCAGCCAATTCTCACGGTTTTGGTATTCCTCGGTAGCCATTTCCACAACCTCCGGGATCACCAGCTTGAACCCATTTTTGATGAAATCTACGGCGCCCTGGATGGCCCAGGAGAGGATGGCGCCCCCGGCCTTCCCCACCAGCGTTTCGGTGTAGTTCTGAACGCTGTCCTGTTCACTGATAACGGCGTTGAAGGGGATCACCAGCAGCCGCCTCCATGTGCCGTTGTCCATTGATCCAACCCTTGGAAGGAACTTTGTGAACAAAACAAGTGTGTGCGTCTGCCTCACCGTTTCCGGCTGTTTGAATTTTTCCTCAATCGTCAACTTGTCTGTGCTGGCCAACTGCTTCAAGGTGCTGGTGCTCAGCCGCTGGTGTTCTTCCAGCTCCCCGGCAATGACTAAGCGCTTCCCCCGCAGGGTGGCCAGTGCCGCGCCCTTGTTCTGCCGGTCTGTAGTCAGCACCTTCACGTCGATGGTTCCGGCATAGCTCCCCAGCACTCCGATAGAGCCTTCTTGGTCAGGCCCCGCTCTGCCATCATGGTCTCGATGCGCTGTGCATTGATGGTCATGCGTTTTCACCACCTTCATTTTGATTGTGTTTTATATTATACACATTTAGTAAGATTGTGTTTATAGAGAAATACAAACTTTTTGATTGCATTATTAAATCCACTGTGATATTATGCATTTAAGGGAGGTGATTAGATTGGGTGCTACTGGCAGAAAGGGTATGCAAAATGCCAGAAAAGCTAAGAAAATGACACAGAAACAACTTGCAGAAAAATTAGGTTTAGCCACGGGAACAATCCAGCAATATGAGCTTGGAAAGAGAAATCCATCGCGAACGACGTTTGAAAAGATAGCTGAGATACTTGGCGTATCACCAATGGACATAGTTGGTGATGGTGATGAAGTATATCTTAGCTGGGTTGAAATTGACAATGGCTCCAGAAGCGGTGGGCTAATTCCAGACAGAACGCAGCAAACGCCGAAAGAAATTACCTTTAATATCACGCCAGATCCTGAATGGGTTGACCTTGAAACGAAACTTAAGAATGGTACGATTACACCGAAAGAATGGCGGCGGTATAAGGATTTGAATGCCATAATGGCAGAAAATACCCATAGCGCCGTAGAAGATGCGAAACTGCGATTGCAGAAAATAATGGAGCAACTCAATGATGCGGGCCAGCAGAAAGTGGTGGAGCGGGCGGAGGAATTGACGGAGATTCCCCGCTACCGTGCAGAAACCGCCCCACAATCACCGCCAGCCCCGCAGGAGGGTAAAGTACCACCCCATCCACAGCCCCGCCAGAAACGCCGCCAGGGGGCGAATAGGGGGTGTTCCCGATATGGGCACCCCCTTGCCCCGAAAAGTCGGGGGTATGGGTGAACGATCTTCACCGTCAATTCTTTGCTGGTTGATTGGCCCAAAATTGGACTCACCGCCAGATGCCGCCAATTTTGGCGATATTGCCGTCATCCCCCCACAAGTGGGGGAAAACCAAAATTGAAAAGCCCCGGCGATAACGCCCAGGGCGGAAAGGAGGGGACAGCCACGAAGCGAGTTGGTCAAGTAACTGAATACGTTGAAAAGCTGCTGGGGCTCACCGTCCCCTCAGACCGTACAATCTACCTGGGCCCCATTAACCTCATCCATATGCAGAGCTCGCACCCGGAGGATTTTGCTAAATACGGCGCAGAGCTTATCAACATTCTGGCCTACCCTGATTATGTGGGCCAGAACCCCACGGACGGCTCCATTGAATATGTCAAGGAGTTTCAGGTGGACGGCGAATTTGTGAAGGTGGCCGTCCGGCTGGCAAAGGCAGACCGCTTTTTCGCCCGGTCGCTCTGTGTGCTCAACAGCACACGGGTGAAGAATTACATCGCCAAGGGAACACTAAAAAAGACTTGAATTTTTTCGACATTTGTGTATAATGAAGTTGTAGGCAGTATATAGTGATATGTGGTTAGAAATAGAGGACGGAACGGGCAGCCGTCGCCCTTGTTGGAGATGTGGGAGTGTCGCCCCACCTATTTCTGCCACCACTAGGAAAGCGGACAACTTCGGTTGTCTGCTTTTTTATATACGCAGGAAGGAGGCCGGCATGAAAAATGCAGTGATCTACGCCCGGTATAGCTCGGACAAGCAGGACGAGGCCAGCATAGAGGCCCAGGTGCGGGCCTGCCGGGAATATGCTGCCGCCAAGGATTTCACGATCCTGGAGGTCTACGCCGACGAGGCGGTCAGCGGTAAAGGCTCCAAGACGGCCAGCCGCCGGGCCTATCAGCGGATGCTCCGGGACGTGGAGCGGGGAACCTTCGACACGATCCTGATCCACAAATATGACCGGGTGGCCCGGAACCTGGGGGAGCACGTCAACCTGGAAAAACGCTTAAAGGACAAGCACGTGGAGTTGATCGCCGTGGCCCAGGACTTTGGCAGCTCCAACGAGGCTAAGATCATGCGTACGCTCATGTGGTCGCTGTCGGAATACTATATTGACAATCTATCCGCAGGGGTCAGGAAGGGCCAGCGAGAAACGGCGTTGAAGGGTCTCCACAACGGCGGGTATGCCCCCTTTGGATATGATGTGGTCAACCGTCAATATGTGGTGAATGAACTGGAGGCGGGCTATGTCAGGAAGATATTCAACGCCGCCGCCAACCGGGAGGGCTTCACCGCCATCATCCAGGAGCTGGCCGACGCCGGGATTACCGGCAAGCGGGGGAAGCCCATCAAGTACACTCAAATTTATGAAATGCTCCGAAACGAGAAGTACACCGGGACATACACATTCACGCCGAAAGAGGAAGAACGCCGGGAGGATCGGCGCAGCAAGCCCAACGCGATTAGAATAGAAAACGCCCTGCCGCAAATCATCAGCAGAGCGCAGTTTATGGAGGTGCAGGCTATTATGACACAGCGAAAGCAGACAGGGAAGCGGGCCGGGTATCTATGCAGCGGCCTTGTATACTGCGAGTGCGGAGCAAAGATGCATGGGGTCAGAACTACAAGGAAAGGGCACGAATATTTCCGCTACTACTGCTCCAAAAAGTGCGGTGCGCCTGTGGTTCATATGGATGAAGTGGACAATGCTGCGGTGGATTACCTTCACAAGCTGCTCTCCCCAGAGAACCAGGACAAGATAGCCGCAGCCCTGCGTAAGTACCAAGCCGGGGAGCAAGACCGGGTAGCGGACTTCAACTGGGCAATTCAGCGCCGGATCAAGGGGAAGCAGGGGGAGTATGACGCCCTCATGAAGAATCTGTCCACTGGGGCCCTGCCCGCCGAGGTGGTGGCCGATATCGGGGAGCAGATGCAGACCATCAAGGCAGAGATTGCCCAGCTCCAGCAGACCACGCCGCCGACGGATTTCACCGTGGAACAGATCAAGGCGTGGCTGGAAGTTCTCAAGGCCAGCGCGGACGAAAAGGCGGTACACCTGCTGATTGAACGGATCGATGTAATCCGAAAAGAAACCAAGACGGATTTCAATATGCAAAGCACACTGAAATCCGTCTTAGGTGAAATTGGTTGCGGGGGCCGGATTTGAACCGACGACCTTCGGGTTATGAGCTGCGGCCAGCGGTGCTGGCGGCGGCTTTTCGGCGCTTTTGGGGCGTTTTTGCTCCGGGGTAGGGTGCTTTCCAGCCCTGTTCCTTCCACTGCTTCCGCCCGCTCCTTTCCCGTTCTGGGTCAGAATCTGGGTCAGCGCCCTAATGCGCAAGCCCAACGCTCTCTCCAATCATCGAATAAGCAAAACAAACACCGGGAAGATTGCCTGTGCTCATTGGGAATTTTGCTCCGAAGGCTTGAGCGGCGGATTCCTGTGCCGTATGATCCAATCCAGGATATCCTCATATTTTGCCAGACCACTGGCGATATCAAGGCCTAATTTTATCAGCTCTTTCTGAGTGTAGCACAGTGTCACGTTATTCAGCCCCAGCAACATGAGCATGGCCAGCATACCGACCCGCTTGTTGTCATCCACGAAAGCGTGATTGTTTACCAAAGCAAAGGCCAGCCGTGCCGCTTTTGCCTCAACAGTTGGATACCGTTCTGAATCTCCGAAGCCCGCGTTGACACCCAATACGGCAGATTCCAGCAGACCAGGGTCACGCAGCCCTGGTGTTCCGCCTGTTGCCCGCAGCAGCTTTCCGTGGAGCAAAACGATTTCATCAACGGTCAAAACGATCATTTCGCCAACTCTTGGAATGCCTCCAGATTGTCCGAGATCATCTGAGCCGCCATTGCCTCAATTTTCTGCCTCCGCGCCGCACGGGCGGATTGGATCTCTTCGTATTCCTCAAAATCGACAACAATGTAGCGGGGCTTGTTGTTTTTCAAAATGACGGCCAGCCCTGCCTCGTCTACTAAACGGGTCACCTTCGAAAAGTTTTGGTTGGCCTCCGTCATGGGAACCAACGTACTGGTATTCACCATCATCGCTCTCACCTCGTAAACAGTATACACCAAAGATAGGATAAAATCAACCTATTTAAACACTCTGCCATGGCAGATCAGAGGTGGGGTGATAAAAGAGCGATTTTAAAATAGGAGACTCCCCAAAATTTAGGGAGGAACTATATCAACAAGACGCATAACAACAAATAAAACCTATGGCTAATTTTCAATAACAATATCGTTTCCGATATTTGAAGAACATGGCCGCGGACAGAATCAGCGCCATCCCCTCCGCCGCCGGGGTGGCCAGCCAGATGCCGGGGATGCCCAGCAGGGCGGGTAGCACCGCCATGGCGGCCAGCATGAACACAAAAGACCGGGAGAAGGCCAGCACCGCCGACACCACACCGTTGGACAGAGCGGTGAACATCCCGCTGGCAAAGATGTTGAAGCCGATGAACAGCAGGGCGATGGAGCAAATACGGTTGCCCGTCACCGCCAGGGCGTGGACGGGGTTGTCCGGCTGGGCGAATATGCCCACCAGCGGCTCCGCCGCGGCCAGGGACAGAACAAGCATTGTCAAGGAAATGGCAGCGATGACCCGCAGACTGACGGTCACCAGCTTTTTCAGCTTCTCCCGGTTCCCCTCGCCATAGTAGTAGCTCAGCATGGGAGCCACGCCGTAGGAGTAGCCGGTATACAGGGAGCTGGCAAACATGAGCACGTACATGATGATGGTGACGGCGGCCACCCCGTCCTCCCCAACATAGTGGAGCATGGTGGCGTTGAAAGCCAGGGTGACGATGCCGGTAACCAGGGTGGTGGCCATCTCCGAGCAGCCGTTGGAGGCGGCGGCCAGCAGCACCCGGGGCCGGAGGACGGGCCTGGTGAAGTGGAGCAGGCTGCGTTTCCGGCTGAACACCACAAGGCCTGCCACGGCGGTGACGGAGTACCCCAGGCCGGTGGCGATGGCGGCCCCGGCGATGCCCAGGTCGCACAGGGCGATGAGCACATAATCCAGCACCATGTTCAGCACCCCGCCGCTGACGGAACACACCAGAGACAGTGTGGCCTTCTCCGAGGCGATCATGTACAGGGTGAAGTTGTTCATCAGCAGGATGGGCACAGTGAACAGCAGGTAGCGGCTCAGGTAGTCCACACAGTAGCCGGACACCTCCGGGGACAGCTCCATGGCCCCGAAGATTTTCCCGGTGAGAGCATACCCCGCCCCGCACATCACCAGCCCCACGATCACGTTCACCAGGATGAGAAAGGTGAAGTCCTGCCGGGCCTCCTCCTTTTTCTGCTCCCCCATCTTCTTCATGATGACGGCGCTGCCGCCGGTGGCCAGCATGGTGGAGATGGCGGTGACCAACTGAATCACCGGGGCGGTGAGGTTGATGGCCGACAGGGCCTGGGTGCTGATGAGGTTGGCTACGAACAGGCCGTCTACCATGGTGTAAAAGGACATGAACACCGACATGGCGATGGTGGGCACGGCGAAGAGCAGGATGTTTTTCAGCGTGACAGGCTTGGCGTAAGCGGTTTGGTTTTCCATGTTTTTTCCCCTTTTCTCTTGTATTTTCCGATGCCGTGGGATATCATAGACCGTACAGTTACTGTACAGTCAAGAGGAGAAATGAGGATATGGAGAAAATTAACAAGCTGTTCACCATTGGCCAGTTCGCCGCCCTCCATGGAGTCAATAAAAAAACGCTGATGTGGTATGATCAAATCGGTCTGTTCCGCCCCGCCTCCGTGGATCCAGACAACGGATACCGCCTGTACAGTTACCGTCAGAGCTCGGTGCTGGAGACAATTTTGCTTCTGCGGGAGCTGGACGTATCCCTGGAAGAAATTGAAAAATTTCTGTCGGAACGGTCCGCCGAGGGTCTGGAGCGGCTGCTGGGGGAAAAGATTACGGAGCTGGACAGACGCATTGCCCATCTGCGGGAGGTGCGCTCCGCCCTGGCAAAGCGCAGGGAGGACGCACGGACCCTGCTTGGCATCGACCTGTCCGAGATCCGGCTGGTGGAGCGGGAGGAACGGCCCCTGATCACGGTGGACATCGGGCTGGGCGCCTCCTTCGACAGGCAGGTGGAGCTGGTTGTGGCGGAAACGAAAAAGTACCAGCTTCGCCGGCTCCACGATGCCGTCTATGGGACGATGATCTCGGTGGAGTCGCTGAAGCGGGGGAGTTTTGAGGACTATTCCAAGCTGTTTATTGATATTCCCGGTGCAATAAAGAAGGCCGAGCCGCATATGCAGCCCGGCGGATGGTGGGCAAGGGCATTTTACCAGGGGCCTTGGAACAATATACCTCAGCGGTATGGTGAGATATTTGAATTCCTCCAAGGGCGGCGGTTGGAGCCCTATGGCTGGGCCTATGAGACTATCATCAACGAGAGCGTCGTCCAGAAGGAGGAGGACGCTGTTGTACGGATTGAACTGCCCGTGCGGCAGATATGATAGAGCGATTCAAATGCAGGTAGGCAGGAAAGTTTTTGAATCGGTGTCATCGCCCATCCTCATAAAACGCAGACACTTTGAAAAAGTTCAGCGTTCAAAAGGGCTGAAGGGAAAATCTACCACGCCGTAATCATAGAGGCGTCCTCTGCGGCAAGCCGAGAATGCCCAAAAGGTTCAGAAAATCTGAAACCAGGCGGCGGATTTTTGTCGGGCCATTCTCTGCTAATGACCACCCATCCGCATCGGGTACTGCAACCCAAAACCGCAAAGACCTGTGTCAGCCCTTGTGAGGGCTTATGTGCCCCTCCTCCGGGCCGGGTGGCATCTGTACACCTCCGGGAAATTGAAACGCGGTGTTGGAGCCTTTGTGAGCCGCTGTTGGGAGAAACGATTTTGCTGCTGAAATGGCAAGAGCAACGCAGAAGAAATTGCAGGGAGGCTGGGCAAATCGTCCAGCCTCCCGATGGCGTTTTCTGACCCTAACAGCACTCTGGTTTGCCTCATCGGGTTTCGGTAAATCGCGGGGCAAGGGCACCCCAGAGTGCGGATTTAAGGGAGAAGGGCAAAAGCAGGATAAAAGCCGGGCGTCACAAGTGACACCCGGCAGGTCACAGCGGCCCGCAGTGCGGGCCGCTTTCAGGGCTTTTACGGGACAGGAAAGGAATTCCGGGAACTGTTTGGAAAGTTTGGCAGGTGTCCGCTTTTGGCGTCACTTTCGAGCTGAAAAATCACCTCTGGCGTCTGCTTTGCCCAAAAGCCAGCCGTTTCAAGGGATTGACACGGCGTCTGTTCTGACATCCAGGGAGTTATTAGCAGAAAAAGACGGGATTTCCCGGCTTCCACAAGACATGAAGGCCTCACCGAAGTTTCTCCCGGTTTTGGACGAAGCAACCGTTTTTTCTGCTATTGACCGCTGTACGCTTGGAGACAGAACCGCTCAAAAATTGCGTTGCTGTAAACAAAAAGAGGATCGCTCCGTGCATTGCTGGAAAGGCAGCGAATTACACCAGTGTCTTCAAAGAAAAGGGCGGTGCGGGCTGCCCGAAAAAATGTGTCTGAATTGATAATTGTTGCGGTTTGGGGTGGCTATTTCCGCTGGGGTGTGGTATGTTCTGACGTTGCGAAAGGAGGCGGTGCCAGATGGCTAAACGCAGAGCCAACGGAGAAGGGAACATCCGCAAACGTAGCGATGGCCGCTGGGAGGGCCGGTACACGGCGGGCCGCGACCCAGACACTGGGAAAGTGATCTACAAAAATGTGCTGGCGAAAACCCAGAAGGAGTGCAAAGTGAAACTCCAGCGGGCCATTGAGGAAAACGCCAAGATGGACACCATCCGGGCTGAGCAATACACGGTAGGTCAGTGGATGGATGTGTGGTTCGAGAACTACGCAAAAATCAAGGTGCGTCCCTCCTCCCACAAGACCTACCAGGGCTACATTGACAACCACATCAAGCCGAGTATCGGAAAAATTCCGCTGAACAAGTTGTCCTCCCTGGATTTACAGAAACTGTACAAAAAGCTGTTGAGCGGCGGCAAGGTGGAGCGGATTGAGTCCAAGAGTCAGCCCAAGGGGCTGAGCGCCAAAACGGTGCGGAACATCAACCAGGTAATCTCCTCCGCCATGAATTTCGCCATTGAGCAGAAGCTCATCTCGGCAAACCCCACGGACGGCTGTGCCCTCCCCAAGCTGGAACACCGGGAAATGAAAACCCTCCCCACCGAGCAGCTGGCATCCTTTCTCCACGAAGCCAGGGAGAGTGGAGTGTTCGAGATGTACTACATCGAACTGGCCACGGGTCTGCGCCGGGGTGAGCTGCTGGGCCTCAAGTGGGAGGACATCGACCTGGAACATGGCACGATCCAGGTGCGCCGCCAGATCGCCCGAATCAACGGCGAGGTGGTGGAGGCACCGCTCAAGACGAAAAACTCCTATCGGAGCGTGTCCATCGGGCAGGACGCAGTGGAGATTCTCAAAGAGCAGCGGGAGAAAACCAACAGCGAGTATGTGTTTCCCTCGCCCACAGGCGGCCCCATCTCCCCGGACAGTGTACTCCATATGCTCCACCGGGTGCTGAAACGGGCAGGGCTGCCCCAGATTCGATTCCATGATATGAGACATACGTTCGCCACAGTAGCGCTGCAAAATGGCGTGGACATCAAGACGGTGAGCGGAATGCTGGGTCACTACAGCGCTGGATTCACGTTGGACACCTACGCCCACGTGACCACCCAGGCACAGCGCCAGGCGGCGGATACCATGGCGAATATCCTCTCTGCTGCCATCTAATCCTTTCTGAACATTTCGCCGTATGGGTCAGAACCTGGGTCTTGTGGAAAATCAAAATTTTGACCGCCCAGAAAAGTGAGCGAAAGCAAAGAAAATCCTCCGATTTCCAAGGAAATCGGAGGATTTATGGTTGCGGGGGCCGGATTTGAACCGACGACCTTCGGGTTATGAGCTACGGCCAGCGATGCTGACGGCGGCTTTCCAGCGCTTTCGGGGCATTTTTGCTCCGGGGTGGGGTGCTTTCCAGCCCTGTTTCCTCCGCTGCCTCCGCCCGCTCCTTTCCCATTCTGGGTCAAAATCTGGGTCAGCGCTTAACGGAGCGATCTAAAAAAGGAAAGCACTGAATTGTTTTTACCTATCAACATTAGGTTGCGGTGTATTATCCCTATTTCAAGCTGTTAGCGTACAGTAGATTGCCGAACCATCAGGTTTGATGTGGTAACGTAAGTCTGAATCTGAGTATTCGGGTGGCGGATCATATCCAGCAAAAACCGTCCCGCCTGACTGCCCATCCCCCGTACGTCGATGTCTACCACCGTCAACGGCGGTTCGATGATCTGGGCAAAGGGGTGGTCATCAAAGGTCATGACCGCAATCTGCTTTGGGATTTCCAGCCCCCGCTCCCGGATGGCCGAAACGCATCCCAGGGCAATGTAGTTGTTGGCGCACACCACCGCGTCGGGCAGGGGCTTCCGGCTCAGGAGCTTATGGGTCATGCGCTGACCGTCCGCCCAAGTGGAGTCGCCTTGCCAGATGTACTGGTTATCCAGAGAAAGCCCGGCGCTCTCCAATCCCTGCCGAACCCCCTCCAGACGGTGGGCGGAGATGCGGTCATAATCCTGCCCACCCAGGAACGCGACCCGCCGATAGCCCTCGCCGGCCAGATGTGCCGCGGCAATGACGCCGGAATAAACATTGTTAATGTCGATCCAGCACACCTGGCTGTCAAAGTTGGGCAGGCCCAGCACAATATGGGGGAAGTGGGAGCGCACCAGCAGGGCGGCCAGCTGGTGGGTCATCACCGAGACATGGACGGCCAAGGCGTCCGCGCTGCGCCGGGAGATGAACTCCTCCGCCATCTCGCAGGCGGTGGAGGGCTCTGCGCCGCATAGGGTCAGCCGGTAGTTCCTGGCGCGCAGGGTTTCTTCCAGCCCGGCAACGATCTCAAACATATGCGGGTTGGAAAATGCGGCGTTTGGCCCCAGGTCTGCCAGCACAATAACGGATCGTGTGGCGCCCTTGGCAAAGCTCTGGGCGCTGGCGCTGGGATAATAGTTCAGTTCTTGGATCACCTGCCGCACCCGCCCTTGCGTTTCTTCGGAAATGCTGTAGTGCCCGTTGAGTACTTTGGACACCGTAGAAATGGAGACACCCGCGGCTTTGGCCACATCTTTAATTGTCACTCCCATGGCACGTGCTCCTTTCACTGAGTACCTCAATGATAGAGCAATCAGCCATGTCCGTCAACTAAGATTGCAAAACCAAAGCCCGCAAGTTTGCTATTTTCCAGCCCCTCGGCCCAATAGGGCTGCCCGGAAAGGGCGGGCAGCGCCGCCGAGTCTGGGGAACAGTTGAGGGCCACCGTAACGGTCTCATCGCCAAAACGCCGAGCAAAGGCCAGCAGCTTTGAGCCGGATTCGGCGCAGAGTACGCGGAAATCCCCCCGGCGCAGCGGCGCCAATTCATGGTGCATGGCAATGGCCCTCTGGAAGAATGCACGCAGAGTTCTGTTGCCCACCTTCCAGGGCATGGGGGCGCGGTACTCCGCCTCCAAAATGCCCTGTACCCCCAGCTCGTCGCCATAGAACACGGTGGGCATCCCCACGAAGGACATCAAAAACAGGATCGCCAGCCGGTAGGGCCGCACATCCCCGCCACACAGGGACAGAAAGCGGCTCACGTCGTGGCTGTCCAGCAGGTTGAGCTGGGCGGGGAGCAGCTGCACCCGGTAGCGCGTGAGCATATGGGTGAGCCGCCCGGAAAATTCCTCGGCGTCTATGGAGCGCTCCCCGAAGAAGCGGCGGCAGTGCTTGCGGAAGTCGTAGTTCATGGTGGAATCGAACATATCGCCGCCCAGCCAGTGGCCGGCGCTCTCCCACACCTCGCCGATCAGCAGGGCGTCCGGATTTTCGCCCTTAACTGCTGTCCGAAAGGTCCGCCAGAAGCCATCGTCCACCTCGCTGGCTACGTCAAGCCGCCATCCGTCGATGCCAAATTCCCGTACCCAGTAGGCCCCTACCCCAGCAAAATAGTCCCGCACCTGGGGATTGGCAGTGTCCAGCTTGGGCATCATCCGCTCATAGCCGAAGCAGGCGTAGGTGGGGTATGCCTCCGGGTCGTCCGGGCGGACTACGGGAAACTCCAGATGATAAAACCAGTCTTTGTATTTGGACTGCTCCTGGTTGCGCACCACGTCGTCAAAGGCGAAAAAGTGCCAGCCGCAGTGGTTGAACACCCCGTCGATGATCACCCGAATGCCCCGCCTGTGGAATTCGTCCACCATGGCCCGGAACGCCTCGTCACCCCCGAAGCAGGGGTCCACGTGGTAGTAGTCCAGCAGGTCGTACTTGTGGTACTCCCCCGCCGCAAAAATGGGGTTGAGGTAGACGCAGTTGACCCCCAGTTCCTGGAGATATCCGGCGCTCTCCGCCGCGCCCCACAGGGTGCCGCCCAGCTTGCCCTGGGCGGGTACGCCGTTGTAGAACTGCCGGGAGGGCTTGAGCGAGATGCCCTCCCGTTCGGAGGCAAAGCTGTCCGGGAAGATGTTGTACACCACCGCGTCGTGAACCCAGTCCGGCACCCGGGCGATATCCGCCCGGTGGTTGAAGGGCAGCTTGAAGTATTCGGAGCGGTCGTCCACCAGGTGGTCGGTGAACACATCGCCGTAGTAGAGGAACGTTCGCTCCCCGTCGTCCAGCTCGAAGTAGTAGAACAGACGCTGATAAGGGCTGTCCAGGATGAGCTGATAGTAGTCGTGGTACTGGTCGCTGAGGACAAGCTCCATGGAGGCGGGGGTGAACAGGATGGGCGTTACCCGGCAGGCGGTGTCCCCGTAGTAGAGAGTACAGCGCTTCAAATCCCCTTTGGCGCAGCGCAGGCGGAACACGATATGGCGTTCGTCCAGGCCGTGGGCGTACTCCGACATGGGAATATGCAGAACGGCGTCCAATTTCATCCCTTCACACCTCCCGCGGTTAGGCCGGAGGTCATGTGCTTCTGGCACAGGAAGAAGATCACCAGCACCGGCAGCGACACCGTGATGGACGCGGCGGCAAACACCGGCCAGCTCCCGCTCATCTCGGTGGCCTGTAGGGCGTACAGCCCCGCCGCCAGGGTGTAGTTCTGCTCCCCGGTGAGGAGGGTGGTGGCGTAAATGTACTCGTTCCACACGTAGATCAGCACCATGAGCGCCGTTACCACGATACTGGGCTTGGCCAAGGGCAGGACAATCCGGGTCACCACCTGGAGGTTCCCCGCCCCGTCGATGCGGGCGGCCTCCTCGATTTCGGTGGGAATGGTGTCGAAGTAACCCTTAGTATTCCACAGGCTGAACACCGCCATGGTGCCGGTGTACACCAAAATCAGCCCGATGCGGTGGTTCACCAGCCCAAAGGTGCGCAGCAGGCGGTAGATGGCGAACATGGACAGGATAGCGGGGAAGGAGTTGAGCAGCACCAAGCACTTGAGGATGGCCCGCCGCCCGGGGAACCGCCGCCGGGAGAAGCAATAGGCGGCGGGAATAGCCACCGACAGGGACAGCGCCACGGTGGACGCCGCCAGCAGCACGGTGTTGCCGAACCACGCGGCGATGTCCTCGCCCAAAAACACCTGCCGGTAGTTGTCCAGGGTAAACTGCTTTGGGATAAAGGAAAAATCGGAGCTGAGCAGGCTGTTCTGTCCGTTAAACGATACGCTGAGGGCGTAGAGGATGGGGATGAGCGTCACGAAGCAGAGCAAAATGAAGAACACGTTCAGCGCGGCCAGCCCCACGCGCTCCTTGATTTTCTTTTGGTTCACAGATCCCCCTCCTCTCGTAGCTGGAACTTGGCGGAGAACACGATAAGCAGGATGAAGATGATGATGGAGATGGCTGAGCTGTAACCGTAGTTGTTGGTGATGAAGGCGTTTTCGTAGGCGTAGGTGAGGATAGTGTGAAAGCCGGAGCCGGTTTTGGCCCCGGTCTGCTGGGTGAGCAGGTACACCACATCAAACTGCTTGAAGGTGGTGAACACGGTGATGATGACCGCCGGGGCGATAATGGGCTTGATAGCGGGCACGGTAATATACCGGGTGCGCTGGAGCCAATTGGCCCCGTCCAGCAGAGCGCTCTCCTCATAGCTGCGGTCGATGCTCTGCATGGCCCCGTCCATAATCATAATCATGAAGGGCAGCGCCAGCCACAGGTTCACCACCGTGCAGCAAATGAAGGCCGACAGGTCGGAGGACAGCCACCGGGCGGTTTCCATCCCCAGCTTCTCCATCCACTGATTGAGAAGGCCGAACTGGGTGTTGAACATTCCGGTTTTCCACAGCAGGATGGACACGTATCCGGGCATGGCCCAGGGGAACATGAGCAGGGTCTTGTACAGCTTGCGAAGCCGCAGTTTCTGGATGTTCAGCAGGGAGGCCAGCACAAAGGCGATGACCAGCTGTAGAACCATATTCACCACTGTCCACACAATGGTAGCCAGCAGGGCGGAGAGGAACCCGGAATCGAACACGAACAGTGCCCGCAGATAGTTGTCCAGCCCCACGATAGTGAAGTCGAACCAGTGGTATACGTTCATATTGGTCAGGGAGATGTACCCCGTGTAGAGGATGGGGAACACCACCATCAGCGCGATGAGCAGCAGGGACGGCGCAGACCAAGCGTAGGAGTAAAAGATACCCTTCCTGCGCTTTTTCTCCGCCCCGGTTTTTTCCTGTTTTTTCATAGACACACCTTATTTCATGGCGGCGATGAGCTCGTTGGCCTTGGACAGCGCCGCGTCAAAGCTCTCGTCAATGCCCTTGCCGGACAGGTTCACATCGGTGAGCAGATTGCCCACCACCGTCCACATCACGTCCATCTCCGGGATGTTGGGCATAGGGACGGCGATTTCCGCGGTGGTTCGCATGGATTGCACCAGCTCATCATTGGCTACGGCGGGGTCGTCATAGCACTTGGCGTTGGCCGGAGCGCAGCCGCTGGCCAGGGCCAGGGAGGTGCCAATGGACGGGTCGGTGAGGGCGGCCAGCAGCGTCTTGACCGCCTCCTTTTTCCCTTCGGCGGCAAATTTCAGCACATGGATGCCCTGGACGCCGGAATAGGGGGCCAGGGGTTTGCCAGTGGTGTCCACCGTGGGCATGGGCGCGATGCCCAAGTCAATGCCCGCGTCCCGGGCGGAGGGCACCATCCAAGGCCCGCCGATGGTGGCGTCCGCCTTGCCCTCCAGGAACAGGGTGTTCACCGTGCTGTACTCCGTTTCCCCCGGCATGAGGGACACGAATTGCAGGTGATAGGTCAGCGCGTCCCGCACGGCCTGTCCGTCCGGGAAAGGTGTGCCGCTCTCGTTGATGATGGAGCCGCCGAAGCCGTGGATCCAGGCGGCGCTGTAGTAGGCGGTGCTATGCTGCTCCACAAAGCCGTACCGGCCCCGGCCGGTGTTGCGCCTCATGTAATCCAGCAGTTCGCCGGTGGTGGTGGGCACTTCGTTGTCCTGCATATAGCGGCGGTTGTACATGAACAGCAGGGTTTCAAAGTAGAGCGGGAGCTGATAGAGCGTGTCCTTGTAGGTGGCGGCAGACAGGGTCATGGGCAGGCAGTCCGCCAGGGCGTCCTCTGCCAGCAGCTCTGTCACGGGGGCCAGTATGCCCATCTCGGCAAACACCCCGATCTTGTCATGGGCGAAGATGAACAGGTCGGGGGCGGCGGTGGGGTCATTGCCCACCAGCTTGAGAGAATCGGTGAGGCTGGTCTTTTTCTCAAAGACAATCTCCAAATCGGGGACGGCCTGGGCCAGATAGGCGGACAGGGCTTCCACCACGGCGTCCTCCTTGTCATGCCAGATCACCAGCCTGTTTGCGTCCGCGCCGGACGGCTTCGGCCCGCCGCAGGCGGCCAGTCCCAGTAGCATGGTCAAAGCCAGCAGCAGTGCGGTCAATCGTTTCATGGCGATACCTCCTCGCTGAAATGGCGTTCTGCGGGTACGCGTCCGCCGCGCACCCGCAGAACAGCGGAATTATTTCTTCTTTTTCTTTGACACGGCCAGGGCCGCGCCGCCACCCACGACTACCACGGCGGCGGCCACGCCGCCCACAATCAGGCCGGTGTTATTGCTCCCGGCGGCTTCCGGTTCAGCGGAGGGGGCAGGTTCGTCGGACAGGGCGGGCTCTGTCTCCGCCGGGGCGGGCTGGGACGGCTCGCCTGCGGGCTCCTCGTAAGACACCGTGGCGTCCTCGGGGCTGTTCACCACCACCCAGATATCCTTCCCCGGCTCCACCGACAGGTCGGTGGTCTGCACCGAACCCTCATTGGCGTTGATGATGACGGAGTTGATCCAACCGGGAACCTGGATAGTGTACCAATCCCCGTCCTGCGTCAGCGCCTCACCTGGCCAAGAGGCAAATGCGTTTGTGCCGTCCGGTGCGGACCAGGCCCACAGACAGGAGCCATCCCAGTCAGCGGGCACCTGGGCGCGGACGGTGATGTCCTCAGCGGTCTTATTGGGGTCCTCGTAGACCAAATCGTAGGTCAGGTCCTCGTATACCGTAATCCACAGCTCCCTGCCCTCCACGGACACATCCTCGGTCTGAACTTCACCATCATTGCCGTTGACAATGATGGAGTTGATCCACACAGGGGCCTTGCCGGTAAACCATCCATCCTCACCTTCTTTCAAAGCCAGGCCGGGCCACGCGTCAAAGGCGTTTGTACCGTCCGGCGCAGACCAAGCCCACAGGTTGGCAGTTTTCCAATCCAGCGGGACATAGGCGTGAACCACGAACTTTTCTACGTATTCCGGGATTTCAATTCGGGCCTGGGATTCATAGGAAACCTCCGCCACGGCATCCTCACCGATGGTGAGCCATACCTCTTTGCCGGCATCCACCACGATCCCTTCCGTCTGCACAGGAGTCTCGGAGCCGTTGTTGGCGTTGACAATCACGTTCTGCACAAAGCTGGGGACATAGGTGTAGTACCAGCCGCCTTCCAGCGCCTCCAGCTCTTCGCCGGGCCATGCGGAGAAGGCGTTGGTGCCGTCGTCCGCCCAGGCCCACAGGCAGGGCGCCTCCCAACCCTCAGGCGCTTTTACCACCACGGGCACCATCTCGTCCGCCCCGGCAGCGAAGGCGGCGGACGGCAGGCAGAGTAGGCATAGTATGGCGGAGAGCAAAATTGCAAGCTTCTTTTTCATGGTTTTCCCTCCTAATTTTTGGTTGATGCCTACACTATACCGTTAAAGATGGACTGCGTCAACAGAAAGTAGGGAAAGTATTTTCCTGACATAGTTTTATAGATTATACATATATTTCTCGAATAAACTGTGCATATTGCCCAATGTATTTCCCTGAATATTCCAAAAATTAAATTGAATTCCTTGCACACCACTTAACCGGAGCGAAAATGCTTTCTCATTTAAAAGCTTTACCAACCATATGGCTGAAAAGCCTCCCCCGGGATTTGGGAAGAAAATGTATCACAAGACGCATAACAACAAGTAAATGGCTTTCTTGGCAAATGAAAATTTCCAGAAAAGTTCAATCTGGCAAAAACGAATTGGGAAAATTCTGCTACGCTGTAATCATAGAAACTCCGCTGTTACACACCGGGAATGCCCAAAAGGTTCAGAAAATCTGAAACCAGGCGGCGGATTTTGCCGGACCATTCTCTGCCAATGACCACCTGTCCGCACCGGGGAACTACAGGTCAAAACCGCGAAGCCCCCGTGTCTGCCCCTGTGAAGGCTTTTGTGCCCCTTCTCCGAGCCGAGTGACATCCGTACACCTTGAAGGAGGTGAAACGCAGTGTTGGGGCGTTTGTGCGCCGTTGCCGCGGGGGCAATTTTTCCTCCCGAAATACCGAGGGCAGTGCAGAGGGAATCACAGGGAGGCTGGGCAAATTCACCCAGCCTCCCAATGAGTTTTCAGCCCTGCGCCAACCTCAGTTTGGGAACTGGGTGTTCAGAAAAAGCCAAGGGCAAGGGCAGCCTAGAGGGCAGATTTAAGGGCGAAGGACAAAAGCAGGATAAAAGCCGGGCGTCACAAGTGACACCCGGCAGATTACAGCGGCCCGCAGTGCGGGCCGCTTTTAGGGCTTTTGCCAGCGGAAGCAGAGATTTTGGGAACTCTTTGAAAGATTTGGCGGGTGTCCGCTTTTGGGGTCATTTCAAAGGGGAAAATCACGAGTTGGCGTCGGCTTTCCCCAAACCCTTACTGTCCCAGCGGTTTGAGGCGGGGTCTATTATAGTTCCAGGGCGCTTTTGGGCGTAGAAATCGGCATCATGAGGAAGGTCGCCCCACAATCAAAATTTGAACCGCTGAAAACAAAGAAAAGATTCTCCCAGGCGCTGATGTGCCAGTGCGCG
Source organism: uncultured Oscillospiraceae bacterium (assembly GCA_910584835.1). Classification (GTDB taxonomy): domain Bacteria; phylum Bacillota; class Clostridia; order Oscillospirales; family Oscillospiraceae; genus Enterenecus. The sequence continues at coordinate 21,472 of CAJUEG010000032.1, forward strand.
AATTGCACCACTGTCTCCAAAGAAAAGGTGTTCCAGCCCAAGGGAAAAATATGTGTCTGAACTGATAACTCTCGCCGTTTGCGGTGGCTATTCCCGCCGAGGTGTGGTATGGTGTGCCGTTGCGAAGGAGGGACACACCATGTACGACTACATGAGGGCACTGGAGGACAGGTTCGCACCTAAGCCGAACCATAAGCGACGCCAAGAGCTTGAAACCAAACGCCAGGAGGTTGCCGCTCTGCTGGACAAACAGGGCCGAAAAAAGTTGCTCCGGTTGGTAGACGCCCACACGATGGCACAGGAGGAAATGGCGCTGGCCAGCTTCATTGCCGGCTTCCGTCTGGCCTGGGGGATCACCATGGAGCTGGGGGTGGACGGCCGCTATTCCTACGAACAGGAGCAGGAAGAAATCAGCCGGCGCAAAAATTGCGAGGAGGGAGGTAAAGACCGTGGCTAAACGCAGGGCCAACAGCGAGGGCAACATCCGCAAGCGCAGTGATGGCCGCTGGGAGGGCCGGTACACGGCGGGACGCGACCCAGACACTGGGAAAGTGATCTACAAAAATGTGCTGGCGAAAACGCAAAAAGAGTGCAAAGAAAAGCTGAGGCAGGCCATCGAGGAAAACGCCAAGGTGGACGCCATCCGGGCGGAGCAGTACACCGTAGGCCAGTGGATGGATGTGTGGTTTGAAAACTGTGCGAAAATCAAGGTGCGGCCTTCATCCCACAAGACCTACCGGGGTTACATCGACAACCATATCAAGCCCAGCATCGGCAAAATCCCGCTCAACAAATTATCCTCTCTGGATTTACAGAAGCTGTACAAAAAGCTGCTGAGTGGCGGCAGGGTGGAGCGGGTTGAATCTAAAAAACAGCCCAAAGGTCTCAGCGCCAAAACCGTCCGCAACATCAACCAGGTGATCTCCTCCGCCATGGATTTCGCCATCGACCAAAAGCTGATTACGGCCAATCCTACGGATGGCTGTGCCCTGCCCAAGCTGGAACACCGGGAAATGAAAACCCTCCCAGCAGAGCAGCTGGCATCCTTCCTGCATGAGGCCAGAGAGAGCGGTGTGTTCGAGATGTACTACATCGAGCTGGCCACAGGCTTGCGCCGGGGTGAGCTGCTGGGACTCAAATGGGAGGACATCAACCTGGAGCGGGGCACGATCCAGGTGCGCCGCCAGATTGCCCGAATCGACGGCGAGGTGGTGGAGGCACCGCTCAAGACAAAAAACTCCTATCGGAGCGTGTCCATCGGGCAGGATGCCGTGGAAATCCTCAAGGAGCAGCGGAGCAAAACCGCCAGCGAATATGTGTTCCCCTCGCCCACAGGCGGCCCCATCTCCCCGGACAGTGTACTCCATATGCTCCACCGGGTGCTGAAGCGGGCCGGACTGCCCCGAATTCGATTCCACGATATGAGACATACGTTCGCCACCGTAGCCCTGCAAAATGGCGTGGACATCAAGACGGTGAGCGGAATGCTGGGGCACTACAGCGCTGGATTCACGCTGGACACCTACGCCCATGTGACCACCCAGGCCCAGCGGCAGGCGGCAAATACCATGAGCAGCATCCTCTCCGATGCTATCGAGAACTAAGCGGATATTTCCCCGTATGGGTCAGCGCATGGGTCAAACCGCTGACCCATTTTTTGACCCAGATTATTTTTCAACAAAAATAGAGAAAAAGCCCTGAAATCTTACGATTTCAGGGCTTTTTTGGTTGCGGGGGCCGGATTTGAACCGACGACCTTCGGGTTATGAGCTGCGGTCAGCGGTGCTGGCGGCGGCTTTTCGGTGCTTTTGGGTCGTTTTTGCTCCGGGGTGGGGTGCTTTCCGGCCCTGTTCCCTCCAATGCTTCCACCCGCTCCTTTCCCATTCTGGGTCAGAATCTGGGTCAGGTGAAATATGGTTGCCCGAGTGGTTGACCGACAAAACCCGATCCAATAGAAGATACCAAGGCGTATCCCTGCACTGTATTTCCGGGGCCCTTGAAAAATAATTTACGGTTTGGCCGCCGGAGCTTTCTCCTTGTGAAGCCCGGCTGTTTTCTTTTTCCGCCGAACCCTGCCCGCAATCAGCAAAAGTAAGCCCAACCCCGCCGCAGCCGCCGCAACTGGCAGAACTGCCAGCCAGGGCCCGCCCTCCTGGGGCTGGAGGAAGAAGGTGCCCTCGGTGCCCTCCATGGTGAGGAGCAGATACCGCCCGCTACGCCGGGTCTCCACCGCCACCCACTGGCCGTCCCTGTACTGCCACACATCGGTGTCGCCGCCATCGGGGTTCAAGAGCCGCAGGGGTACGGTATCACCCCCGCCCAAACCACTCCCGGTGAGGCATACGTCCCAGGTTACCGCGCCCTTCACATCCTTGGGCGGAGTCTGGGCGCTGTCCGCGACATGAAGCGCCGCCTCATCGGTAAACTGCCCCTCCGCGAAAGCGAGGGAAAGCTGTTCCCGCCGCTCCGTGCTGGCCACAAGCGTGACCCAGGGGGCGTATTCCGCCTCCAGGATGACATCGGAACGGGTGCCGGACACGTCGAACTCCGGCCACACGCCGTAGCTGTCCTCCTTTTCGGGCACGGTGGGCAGGGCAACGCGGGACAGATCCTGACCGTAAAGGAAGGGGATTTGCGCCACCGTCTCGCCGTCCGCCACAAGGGTAAGGGTGAAGGCGGTGAACTCGGCAGGGGCGTCCTCCAGGGCCGCCATGGCCTCAAAGGGGACGGGCTCCGCCCGTCCGGCATAGCTGACGCCGTCCACGCCTGCCGTGCCGGTGTCCACAAAGCAGCAGCCGGACAGTACGCCATCCGTCTCCACGCCGCCCGCGATGGCCCCCAGGCACTCTACCCCCCGGTTGATGGTGGCAATGGCCCGGCAGTCTCTCAAACGGCTGGCCCACCCGGCCACGCCGCCCACATAGTTCCCGCCGGACAGGACGCACTTGGACCAGCAGCTGCGCACCGAGGCGTCGGCATAGCCCGCCGCGCCGCCCACATAGTCGCCGCCGGTACTCTCCACCGGGCCGTAGTTCTGACAATCCAGGGCAGTGCCCAGGTCCATCCGGCCCGCCAGGCCGCCCACGCAGTCCTTTTTGGCGGTGACGCCGCCCAGGTTGACGCAGTTCTGGAGCACGGCCTTAGTCTCATAGGTGGCCCCGAAGGAAAATGCATCGGAGGCGTCGTCCTCCGGGTCCAAATCGAACTCAATGGCTACGGCGCCGATAACGCCGCCCACGTTGCGGTCGCCCTCCACGGCACCGGTGTTGCGGCAGTCGGCTACCTTGCCCTCCCGGAGGCTGGCCACGTCCTCCTCCGAGGTGTCCTCAAACACCGTATCCAACCCCTGGTCGGGCAGGTTTTTCAGATCGGCCATGGCATCCAGCAGCACGTCGAACACAGTATGGAACTGATTGTTGATGGCCCGCAGGTCGGCGGTAAGGGCGCCGCTTCCGTCCTGGACGGCCCGGTTCAGCCCCTCCATCTCGCCGGACAGGCCGGACAAGGCGTCAAACAGCCCGCCGCTGTCCTGGCGGAAGCCGTCCCCCAGGGGGGTGAACTGGGCGGGGCCCTTGGCGGTGAAATCGCTCACCGCGCCGCTAACGGTATCGAAGGCCCGGCGCAGGAGCGTACCGATGCCCGCAGAAGAGTCAGACGCGTCCTGGAGTTCGCCCAGGGCCTCCCCCAGCTTGCCGCTGAGGGATCCGGATCTGCCCAGTGCGGCCTGGAGGTCGATGAGGGCGATTTCCACGTCCCGGCCCGCCGCCTTGAGGGAGCTGGCGGCGGCGGACAGGTCCGCGCCCGCGTTTTCCAGGTCGCCATAGTCGGGCAGGTACTGGCTGAACGCGGACAGGGCCTCCAGGGTGCTGCCCAGCGCGGCCACAACATCGGACAGGGCGTCCCGTACCTCCTGCTCGTGTTCCAAGTCCGGGATGGTAATATCCCCAGTGGCATCCTGCAAATCCTGGAGCGCTTTCGCCAGTGCGTCAAGGGCGCCGCTCAACTCGGTGATCCCGTCCTGCACACCCGCGATAGCGTCCCTGATCTCATCCTCGTCCGCGTCCCTCACCTTGCGGAGCAGGTCGTCCAGCGCGGCGCTGAGGTGATCCGCCGACGCGCTCAGATCCCGCCCCGCCTGCCCCATTGCCCCCAAGGCGGCGCTGATCTGGGCCATGGCATCGTCGCTGATGTCCACCGCGCCTTTCAGGGACTCCATAGCCTCGCCCAGGCGGGCGGACAGGTCCTCCAGCTGTCCGCCTACGCCGGACAGGTCGTCCAGGGCGGGGGTCACCTTGTCCAGCAGGTTGGTGACGTCCGCCGCCGTGGTGTTGACGGAGCCGATGTTCTCGTCCGCAAAGCTGGAAATGCGGTCCAGCATATTCTGGGAGCTGTTCCGGGCACTGTCGGTGAAGCTGCCCATGGCCTCCAGCCGGGCGGTGACATCGGAGCTGGTCCTCTGGGCGTCTTCCAGCGCCCGGTCGATGAGCAAATCCAGGGCATCCAGCTCCCCCCGCAGGCGCTCCAGGGAGTCCCCGCTGGGGTCGACGACCAGGTAGGGCTCGGCCTGCCCCGCGACGCCGCCCACGTCCTTCCGGCCGTTCACCGCGCCGCTGTTGACGCAGCCCGCCAGATAACCGCTCTGCCGTCCGGCGATGCCGCCGGTGTTGTAGCCCACATGGGGATAGCCCACCGCCCCGGTATTGGTGCAGCTCTGCACCACGCCGCTGGACCAGCCCACCACGCCGCCGGTGTCGAAGCAGCCGCTGAGCAGGTGGTAGGTCTCATCGTCGGCGGAGGCCCGCTCCTCCAAGGCGGCGGCATCCACGTCCATCAGGTCCACGGACGATTCGGTCTGGGTCAGGTTGACCCCGGCGTTGTTCTTGCACTTCATCAGTAGACCCAGGCTGCGGCCCGCGATGCCACCGGTGGCGTTTTCCCCGCTGATGGACCCGGAAACGGTGCACTCGATGATCTGGCCCGTGGTGCCGTTGTGCCCGGCGACGCCGCCCACCATGCTCTCGCCCTGGACGGTGCCCCGAAAGGCGCAGTTTTGCAGGGTGCCGGAGTTTTCCCCCACGATGCCGCCCACGGTGGAGCGGGTGCCGGAGGGGGCTATGGTGCCCTCAACGGTCAAATCCTGGATCACGCCGGCTGGCTGGACGTACCGGAACAGGCCCTGGGTAGACCCGGCGGCGCTGATGTGCAGCCCGGAGATGGTATGACCCTGGCCCAAGAAGGTACCGCCGAAGGTGGGAATGGGGGCGAACTCCGCTCCCATCAAATCCAGGTCGGCGGTGAGGCGGACGGTCTTCCCCTGGCTCCAGGTGTCCAGGGCACAGCTCTTGGCGAAGGCCCGGAGGTCATCCTCGCTGGAGATGGTTACAGCGGCCTCCTCCGCCTGAGCGGCGTAAGCCGCGGGCGCGGCCAGGGACAGCGCAAGGCACAGCGCCAGCAGCAGGGCGGACAGCCGTTGGATTCGCTTAGTCATGGCGTTCTACCTCCTCTCCCGCATCTGCCTCAAGGGGTTGGGGCGGTTCCAGCGCCTGTTCAGGCGGGGAAGCCTCTGCCCCGTCCGCGCTCTGGACGGCCCCCGCCGTTACTGCGGCGTTGATGGCGCCATGGAGCACGCCGCTGAACTCGGCGTCAACCATGCCGGACACATAGCCCCGTACGTGCCCGTTTACCAGCAGGCTGCCACTCTGGCTTTGGACAGGCAGCCGGGCTTTCAGGGTAAACGCAGTCTTTTCGATGATGATGTCGCCCAGCAGCAGAATCTGGGGCAGGATGCCCATGACCAGGAAAATGGAGATCAGCGTACCCCGGCCCAGGCACACCCCGATGGAGGCGATGGAGGGCGTGGTGGACAGTACGCCGATGGCGATGCCCGCTGAGGCCAGAATGGTGCCGGAGGTCAGGATGGTGGGGAACGCCTCATTCAGCGATTCGACCACCGCGTCCTTCAGCGGCATGGCCTGCTTCAGCTCCACGTACCGATTGGCGATGACGATGGCGTAGTCAATGTTGGCGCCCATCTGGATGGAGCTGACCACCAGGTAGCTGAGGAAGAACAGGGGCTCATTTTGCAGGTAGGGGAAGGAGAAGTTGATCCACACGCTGCCTTGGATGACCAGGATCAGCAGCACGGGAAGCCCGGCGGATTTGAAGGTAAACACCAGAACCAGGATGACAAATACGATGGTCAGGACGCTGATGAGCAGGTTGTCGTTGCCAAAGGAGGAGGACAGATCGAAGTCGCTGGTGGAGTTGCCCACCAGCAGGGAGCCTTCCGGGTAATACCGGGCCACCACGTCGTGGAGGGTATCCAGGAAGGCGAAGGTCTCCTCGCTCTCCTCGGGCAGGTTCAATTGCAGCACCAGACGGCTATAGTTCTCGCCCTTCAGCTGGAGCTGCGCGTCGGTGAGCTGGGTGTGCAGGTCCTCGATGGTCTCAGTCATGTCCGCGTCCAGGGTGACGTAGCCCTCCTCCATCATATCGTAGACGTACAGGAACATATCAATGAGGGGCACGCCGTAGTTGTCCACGCCGGAAACCACCTGGCCGTAGGTTTCCTGGTCCACGGCATAGGCGGAGTACAGCAGCCTTGCCACCTCCACGTCCAGGTCGGTCATCTCGGCGAACTGGCGGGGGGTGAGCTTGTCGGTGAGCACATAGCCGTCCATGGCATCCACGTTGGCCAGGCCCAGCACGGTGTCCGTCTCCTCCATCCGTTCCAGCTCCCGGAGCAGGCGGCCCTCCTGTTCATAGTCCCCCTGGGGAACCAGCACGGCCAGGGTATTGACGGGGCCGAAGGCGGCGTTTACCCGTTCCTGCGCGATCTGGGTCTCGTTTTGGCGCATGGTGCTCAGGCCCGTCTCTCCGTAAGCGTAGGGGCAGCGGTTGGAGAAGATGAAGCCGCCGACCAGCAGCACCACGAACAGCGGCGGCATGATGAACCGGCTCTTGACCACGAGCTTGCCCCAGCCGGTGATTTGGGGCACGAAGTTTTTGTGGTGGGTGCGGTCAATGAGGCTGGAAAAGCTCATCAACAGGCCGGGCATCAGAGTAAATACCGCCAGCAGGCTGAGGATGATGGACTTCATCAGCACCAGGCCCAGGTCGTAGCCGATGCGGAACCGCATGAAGCACATGGCCCCCAGGCCGGACAGGGTGGTCAGGGAGGAGCCGGAAATCTCGGGAATGGCTTTGCTCAGGGCGGTGACCACGGCCTCCCGGGCCTCCAAATGCTCGCGCTCTTCGGTGTAGCGGTGGCACAGGATGATGGCGTAGTCGATGGCCAGGGCCAATTGCAGCACCAC
>CAJUEG010000033.1 GCA_910584835.1 uncultured Oscillospiraceae bacterium
TCATGGCCTCCAGCTTGTCCAGGGTGAGGGCCCCGGACTGGGCGGCGGCGATCATACCCTCATCCTCGCTCACCGGGATGAAGGCGCCGGACAGCCCGCCCACCGAGGAGCTGGCCATCACCCCGCCCTTTTTCACCGCGTCGTTGAGCAGCGCCAGGGCGGCGGTGGTGCCGTGGGTGCCGCACACCTCCAGCCCCATCTCCTCCAGGATCCGGGCCACGCTGTCCCCGACGGCGGGGGTGGGGGCCAGGGAGAGGTCCACGATGCCGAAGGGCACACCCAGCCGGGCGCTGGCCTCCCTGGCCACCAGCTGGCCCATGCGGGTGACCTGGAACGCGGTCTTTTTGATGGTCTCCGCCACCACATCGAAGGGCTGGCCCTTCACGGACTGGAGGGCGTGGTGGACCACGCCGGGGCCGGACACCCCCACATTGATGACCCGCTCGGCCTCCCCCACGCCGTGGAACGCCCCGGCCATAAAGGGGTTGTCCTCCACCGCGTTGCAGAACACCACCAGCTTGGCGCAGCCGAAGCCGCCCCTGTCGGCGGTGCGCTGGGCGCACGCCTTGATGGTCTCCCCCATGAGGGCCACCGCGTCCATGTTGATGCCCGCCTTGGTGGAGCCCACGTTGACGCTGGAGCACACCACGTCGGTGACGGCCAGGGCCTCGGGGATGGCGGCGATGAGCTTCTTGTCCGCGCCCGTCATCCCCTTGTGCACCAGGGCGGAGAAGCCGCCGATGAAGTTGACCCCCACCGCCTTGGCCGCCTTGTCCATGGCGGCGGCGAAGGGGACGTAGTCCGTGGTGCGGGACGACCCGGCCACCAGGGCCATAGGGGTGACGGAGATGCGCTTGTTGACAATGGGTATGCCGAACTCGGCTTCAATGTCCTCCCCGGTGCGCACCAGCCTGTCCGCCGAGGCGGTGATCTTGTCGTAGATCTTCCGGCAGGCGGCGTGGGGGTCCGGGTCGCAGCAGTCCAGCAGGTTGATGCCCATGGTGATGGTGCGCACGTCCAGGTGCTGGTGGTCGATCATCTGGATGGTCTGTAAAATATCGTTGGTGTTAATCATAGCTCTGGCTCCTCAAACGTAATCACGCCTCGCCTGCTCACGACGGCTCGAACGCTCAACTGTTGTCATGCTGCGAAGCGGTCAGGGCGCTTGGTCGCTTTCGCTGCGACTCGGACAAAACCCGCCTCCGCTGCGCGGCGGCTGGGCTTTTGTCCTCGCTCCGCTCCAAGCTTCCTCGCTGACCGCTTCTCCGCACTCAGATTCGATGCATGGCGTCGAAAATATCCTCCCGCTGGACCCGGATATCCAGGCCCCGCTCCTTGCCCGCCTGGGCCAGGTCCTCCCGGAGCCGGGCGAAGGGCACCGTGGCCTGGGAGGCGTCCACCAGCATAATCATGGTGAAATACTCCTGGAGGACGGTCTGGCTGATGTCCAGCACGTTGACGTTTTTCTCGCTGAGCAGGGCGCACACGGCGGCGATGATGCCCACCTGGTCCCTGCCGATGACGGTGACGATGGCTCTCATTGGAGTTCCTCCTAAAATTTTAATTCGTACAGCAGCATGACGGGCCTGCCGTCCTTCTCAATGGTTTTGACGACCTCAAACCCGGCGGCCAGGTAGATATCCCGGACCACCGCCTCGTCCGCCCCGGTGTCCAGCCGGAGGAAACGGGCGCCCCGCCGGGCGCACTCCCCCTTGACGGCCTCCGCCACCAGGGCGGCCATGCCCCGGTGGGCGAACTTCCGCCGGACGCACAGCTTATGCAGATACCCGGCCTCAAAGGGGGGCGCCTCCGGCCACCACTCCCGGTCGCTCCACTGGAGGATGAAGGCGCAGGTGTCCTCACCGTCCACTGCACCCACATAGAAGTTTGACCGCCCCGCCTCGGCGGTAAGCAGCTCTTCCGGGGTCAGCCACTCCTCCGGCCACACCCGAAACCCCCGGCCACGGCCCCAGGCGGCCACCTCCCGCATGATGGCGATGGCCCGCTCTGGGCAGTTTGGAACCAGCGTCAGCCCCATAGCCTATCCCAAGTCGTCCAGGGTGAGGCGGAAGGTCTGGCCCATGCGCTCCATAAACCAGTCCGCCTCCTCCATGTTCATGGAGCGCAGGGCGGCCATGGTCTCGTCGGCGGCGCGGCCGAACTCGGTGTTGCCCGCCTTCAGCTCCTCCTGGCACTTGAGCCAGGCGGCCAGCTTATCCGCCGCCTTCACATAGCGCTTGACGGTTTTGTCGCTCTCCCGCACCAGCGGCTCGTAGGCGGGGACCAGCTCGGGGGGGAGCATGGACAGCAGCTTGTCCTGGACGGAGGCCTCCACCTGCTTGTAGGCGCTCTTCAGGGAGGGGTTGTTGTACTTGATGGGGGTGGGCATGTCGCCGGTGATGATCTCCGGCGCGTCGTGGAACAGGGCGGCGGCGGCGATCCGGTCCGGGTTCAGCTCCTTGTGGAACACGTCCCGGCCTACCACCGCCAGGGCGTGGGCCAGCACCGCCACCTCATAGGAGTGCTCCTCCACGTTTTCGGTGCGGGTATTGCGCATCAGCGCCCAGCGGGCGATGTAGCGCATGCGGAAGATGTAGGCAAAAAAGCTGTGGTTCATAAAGCGGGGCCACCTTTCTGTGTCTGCCCGGTATTCTACCACGGCGGGCGGGAAATGTACAGCCTGAAGCGCAAAAAAATGAGGAGGGGACGGGAGGAAAAGGAGGTTGCCTTTCCGCCCCCGCAATGGTATAATAGACAGTCAAATCCCGGAGGAAGGGGAACAAAATCATGGATATCGCCATCTGCACCCTGGGCTGCAAGGTGAACCAGGCGGAGACCCGGGCCATGGAGCGGGAGCTGCTGGGCCGGGGCCACAGGCTGGTGGATTTCGACGGCCCGGCGGACGCGTACATCATCAACACCTGCACCGTCACCGCCGTCAGCGACAAAAAGTGCCGCAACATCATCCGCCGGGCCAGGAAGGCCGCCCCGGACGGGGTGGTGGCGGTGTGCGGCTGCTACGCCCAGACCGACCCGGAGGCCGTCGGGGCGCTGGGGGCGGACCTGGTGTCCGGCTCGGCGGGGCGGATGGCCTTTCTGGACAGGCTGGAGGAGCTGCTGCGGGCCAGGGGGGAGCAAGTAATTGCGGTTGACAGCGCCATGCTCCGGCGGGAATTCGAGCGCCTCCCCGCCGGGGAGATGGAGGGGAGGACCCGGGCCATGCTCAAGGTGGAGGACGGGTGCGTCAACTTCTGCTCCTACTGCATCATCCCCTATGTCCGGGGGCCGGTGCGCTCCCTGCCGCTGGCGGAGGCGGCGGCGGAGGCCCGCAGGCTGGCGGCGGAGGGCTGCCGGGAGGTGGTGCTCACCGGCATCGAGATTTCGTCCTGGGGCCGGGACCTGAACACCGGGGAGGGGCTCATGGACCTGATTGAGGCGGTGTGCGCCGCCGCGCCGGGGCTGCGGGTGCGGCTGGGCTCTTTGGAGCCCCGGACCATCACGGAGGATTTCTGCCGCCGGGCAGCCGCCCTGCCCAACCTGTGCCCCCACTTCCACCTGTCCCTCCAATCGGGATGCGACGCCACCCTGGCGCGGATGAACCGCAAATATGATACCAGCCGGTATTATGAGAGCGTAAAATTACTTTGGGACCACTTCCAGGACCCGGGAATCACCACCGACCTGATCACCGGCTTCCCCGGTGAGACCGAAGAGGAGTTTGCCCAAACCCTGGCCTTTGTGGAGAAGTGCGCCTTCACCGCCATGCACGTGTTCCCCTACTCCCGCCGGCCCGGTACCCCTGCGGCGGACATGCCCGGCCAGGTGCCCAAGGGGGAAAAGGAGGACCGGGCCCGCCGGGCCATCGCCCTGGGGGAGGAGCTGGAGCGGCGCTGGCTGGAAAGCCAGGCGGGCCGCGTCCTCCCGGTGCTCTTTGAGGAGGAGAAGGATGGGCTGTGGCAGGGCCACACCCCCCACTACGCCCTGGTGCGTGCGCAAGGGGAAAACCTTCACAACCGGCTGATGGACGTGAAAATCACCGGCGTGGAAGGGGAAACCCTGATGGGGGCGGTGATGGGCGGCTGAGCCTTGCGCCCGGGGGCGGGCTGTGTTAAAATAGGACCCTGACACAGAGAAAGGAGGCGGGCCCATGTCTATTTCCATGTCGCTGACGGTCTTCACGCCGGATGGGGAAACGGCGAAAAGCCTGTGGAGCAGCATTGAGAACATTACGGCCAGTAATATTTTCGGTGCTGTTCTATCCGTTGTAATCAGCCTTATCCTCATCAAGGTGCTGACGAAGGCGCTGAACCGGGTTTTGGACCGCTCCAAGCTGGACGCCTCCCTCCAGGCCCTGCTGCGCAATCTGTTCAAAGGGGCGCTGTGGTCGGTGGCGGTGATCGTCGTGCTGGGCTGCCTGGGCATTGAGGTCACCTCCCTGGTGGCGGTGCTGTCGGTGATCGGCCTGGCCTTTTCCCTCGCCCTGCAGAACTTCCTGTCCAATGTGGCGGGGGGGATTCAGCTGCTGGCCTCCCACCCCTTTGCCGTGGGGGACTTTGTGGACGTGGGCGTGTGCTCGGGGACAGTGGAGGAGATCGGCATGTTCTACACCAAGGTCGTCACCCCGGACAATAAGCTGGTCCAGCTGCCCAACAGCGCCATTGTCACCGCCAACATCACCAACTTCTCCGCCCAGCCCACCCGCCGGGTGGAGCTGAAGGTGTCCGCCTCCTACGACGCCCCCACGGAGCGGGTGACTGCCCTGCTGGCCAAAATGGCGGCGGACCACCCCCTGGTGCTGGACGAGCCGGAGCCCGCCGTCCATGTGGAGCAGTACGGCGGCAGCGCCGTCTGTTACGTCATGCGGGTGTGGTGCGCCAACGCCGACTACTGGACGGTGTACTACGACCTGATGGACGGCTTCAAGCCCGCTTTTGACGGGGCGGGCATCGAGATGACCTATCCCCACGTCAACGTGCACATGGTGGACCGCTGAGGGGGAAAAGGGCTGTGGAGAAAAACGCGAGCTATCCCAGGGCGGCGGGCATGGGGACGGTCCTGCTGTCATAGAATAAATGAAATGAGGCGCTATGCCATGGAAAAGGGAAAATTCATTGTTTTGGAGGGCATCGACGGCTCCGGCAAGAGCAGCCAGGTGGGGCCGCTGGTCAGGCGGCTGGAGGGCCTTGGCGTCTCCTGCCGGGAGACCCGGGAGCCCACCGGCGGCCCCGTGGGGTCGCTGATCCGCCAGATCTTCACCGGCCGGGTCACCGCCGACAACCGGGTGATCGCCGCGCTGTACGCCGCCGACCGCATCGACCACCTGGTGAACGAGGTGGACGGCCTGTGCGCCGCCGTGGACCGGGGGATCACCGTGGTGAGCGACCGCTACTACTTTTCCTCCTATGCCTACCACAGCGTGGATGTGGACATGGACTGGGTGATCGGGGCCAACGCCCTCAGCGCCCAGCTGCTGCGGCCCACCCTCACCGTGTTTTTGGACGTGCCGGTGGATACCGCCCTGGAGCGCATCCACAAAAACCGGTTTGTAGAGGAGATATTTGACGGGGCGGACCGGCTGCGCAAGACCCGGGAGCTGTATTTCCGGGCTTTTGAGCGGCTGAAGGGCGTGGAAAATGTGGCCGTGGTGGACGGGACAGGAACGCAGGATGAGGTGGCGGCACGCATCTGGGCGGCGGTGGAGCCCTGTTTTCGCTGACCCGCCAAAAGCTTTGGGGGTTATGCACAAATTTCCATAGGAAAGATTGGTAAAAATCGAAATCTTTTTTAGCAAGCTTTGAAAACTCTTTTCATCTCCCGGCAAATGTGTTAACATACTGTTAACAAGGGCTCGATCCCCGGACCAGCGGGGATCGAATCCTATTTAGAAACCCAATTTTCTGAGAGGGAGGAATTGAGTTATGTATAAGTTCCTGCAAAAGCTGGGCAAATCTCTGATGCTGCCCGTGGCGGCCCTTCCCATCTGCGGTATCCTGATGGGCTTGGGCTATGCCCTGGCTCCCGGCGCCATGGGTGTGCCCGGCGCGCCCACCGAGGGCGCGGCGTACATTGTGGGCTTTCTGCTCATCAAGGCGGGCGGCGCCCTCATCGACAATATGGCCTGGCTGTTCGTCATCGGCGTGGCCGTGGGCATGGCCGACGATAAGGACGGCACTTCCGCCCTGGCCGGCCTGGTCAGCTTCCTGATGATGAAGTCGCTGCTGGCCCCCGCCGTGGTCACCACCATCATGCCCTCCATCGCCGATGACCGCGTCAAGCTGCTGGCCTTCGAGAAGTTCGAGAACGTATTCCCCGCCATCCTGGCCGGCCTCATCGGCGCCACCTGCTACAACAAGTTTAAGAATACCCAGCTGCCCAACTGGCTGGCCTTCTTCTCCGGCAAGCGCTGCGTGGCCATCGTCACCGGCGTGGTGTCCATCGGAGCCTCCGTCATTCTGCTGTTCGTATGGCCCGTCATCTTCGGCGCGCTGTACGCCGTGGGCGAGGCCATCCTGGGCCTGGACATCGTGGGCGTGGGCATCTACACCTTCCTGAACCGTCTGCTCATCCCCACCGGCCTGCACCACGCTTTGAACAACGTGTTCTGGTTTGACACCGTGGGCATCGGCGACCTGCAGCACTTCTGGGCGGGCGACGTGATGGGCCAGAACGGCGTCACCTGGAGCGTGGGTATGTACATGGCCGGCTTCTTCCCCTGCATGATGTTCGGCATCGCGGGCGCGGCTGTGGCCATGGTCCGCGCCGCCAAGAATAAGAAGGTCGCCATCGGCATCGTCACCTCCGCCGCCATCTGCGCGTTCATCTGCGGCGTCACCGAGCCCTTCGAGTTCTCCTTCATGTTCCTGGCTTTCCCGCTGTACGTGGTCTACGCCCTGCTGTACGCCATCTTCGCCATGATCACCGTGGCCCTGGGCTTCCGTGCGGGCTTCTGCTTCTCCGCCGGCGCCACCGACCTGATTTTCTCCGCCTCTCTGCCCGCCGCCGCCAACACCTGGGTAATTCTCCCCATGGGCATCGCGGCCTTCGTGGTGTTCTATCTGGTGTTCTACTTCGCCATCAAGAAGTGGGACCTGAAGACCCCGGGCAACGAGGACGAGGACGCCGAGGCCGAGGAGGCCAAGATCGTCCTGTCCAACAACGACTTCACCGCCATCGCCTCCGGCGTTTTGAAGGCCATCGGCGGCAAGGAGAACGTGTCCAATGTGGACTACTGCACCACCCGTCTGCGCTTTGAGATCAAGGATTACACCGCCGTCAACGAGAAGGGCATCAAGGCCGCCGGCGCGGCGGGTGTGATCCGTCCCAGCAAGACCGCCTGCCAGGTCATCATCGGCCCGAAGGTCCAGTTCGTGTACGACGAGCTGAAGAAGATGCTGTAAATCCGGCGCTGCGAAGGTGGGAGCTGGTTCCTCCCGCGAATAAATTCTGCCGTGGGCGGGCTCCTGGCCCGCCCGCGGTTCTTTTCTGAAAGGAAGGATCATCATGGGATTTTTGGATAAGCTGAAAAAGGGCCTGCTGGGCGAGGAGGCCGCCCCTGCCGCGCTGAGCGTGGGCGCGGTGGCCAAGGGCAATGCCATCCCCATGGCGGACATCCCGGACCCGGCGTTCAGCCAGGGCTTTGTGGGCTTCTGCTGCGGCATCGAGCCGGAGGACGGCCAGGTGTTCTCCCCGGTGGACGGCGTGGTCAGCCAGGTGCCCGACACCCTCCACGCCGTGGGGCTGGAGAGCGGCGGCATGGAGCTGCTGGTCCACTGCGGCGTGGACACGGTGGACATGAAGGGCCAGGGCTTCACCATGCTGGTGAAGGAGGGCCAGGAGGTGAAGAAGGGCGCTCCCCTGCTCACCATGGACCTGGAGGTGGTCAAAGGGGCGGGCCACCCCACCACCATCATCACCGCGGTCACCAACTCCGACGACTTTGCCGGGGTGGAGCAGGTGAAAACCGGCCCGGTCCAGCCGGGGGACGAGGTGCTCAAGGTTTCAAAGAAGTGAGATCAGGCGCACTCCCGCAGGGGCGCGCCTCTCAGCCATACTGAATAGAAAGGAACGATTTGAAATGGGACGTTTAGAGGGTAAGGTCGTCATCGTCACCGGCGGCAATTCCGGCGTTGGGGCCGCCACCGCGGTGCTCTTCGCCAAGGAGGGCGCCAAGGTGGTCATCAGCGCCCGCCGCCAGGCCCAGCTGGAGGAGGTCGCTGCCAAGATCCGGGAGGCGGGCGGCGAGGTGCTCCCCGTGGTCACCGACATCTCCAAGCCGGAGGACGCCAGGAACCTGGTGGCCAAGACGGTGGAGGCCTACGGCAAGGTGGACGTGCTGGTGAACAACGCCGGCGTGCTGGAGGAGGGCCTGAAGCCCATCGACAAGGTGACCGACGAGGACATGGACCGCATCCTGTCCATCAACGCCAAGGGCACCATGTACTGCATGCGGGAGGCCCTGGCCGAGATGAAGAAGGCCGGTTCCGGTTCCATCGTCAACGTGGCCTCCGTGGCCGGCGTGATGGGCTGCGGCGGCGCGGCCTACGTGTCCTCCAAGGCGGCTATTGTGGGCGTCACCCGCCACACCGCCCTGCGCTTCGCGGGCACCGGCATCCGCTGCAACGCGGTGTGCCCCGGCTCCATCGCCACCCCCATGGTGGCCAACGCCCGCCCCGACAACCAGGACCCGGACATGTTCGGCCAGATGGCCAAGCACTCCGACATGCGGGTGGGGGTGTGCATGCCCGACGACGTGGCCAACATCATCCTGTTCCTGGCCAGCGACGAGTCCCGGGCCATCACCGGCCAGGCCATCGTCTCCGACTTCGGCAGCACTCTCTAAATTGACGCAGAAAAGGAGCGGTCCCAGGGGGACCGCTCCTTTTTTATACTTCCCGCTCGAAAATCAGGTCAATCCGGGTCATCGCGCCGCTGGTGACGTCCAGGGGCATCCAGCTTACGAACCGCCAGCCATCGGCGGCCTCCCGGTCAATGACCTCCCGGTAGTTCTGGAACCCGGCGAAAATCCAGCCCTCCCGCTCCACGGAGACATATTTGTACTCGTACATTCCGGCCTCCTCATTCCACGTTGAACAGGGTCATTCGCTTGCAGGTCCGGCAGTACCACGCCTCGGCTTTCCGAAGGTCAGCGGGGTCATGGCCGCCCAGGCGAAGTCCGCCGAGCTTTTTCAGCCTGCCCGCCGTGGGGAGCTGAAGCGGCTTTGTCCCCGCCGGGTACCAATAGCCCACGCAGGTGGACCCTCCATAGGCGGCATAGAGATTCCCTGGTTCCAGCTCACCGCGGCAGTACGGGCACTCCATGGACTCTTACTTGCCCCCCTTGGGCGGGTTGGGCTCCACGGTGTCGAACACGCTCTTGGCGCTGGCGCACAGGCCCGCCAGGCCCTGGAGCTCGCTGGGGATGATGATCTTGGTGGCGCGGCCGTCGGCGGCCTTGGTGAACGCCTCCAGCGCCTTGATCTTCAGAACGCCCTCGCCGGGGGCGGCCTCGTTGATGAGCTTGATGGCGTCGGCGGTGGCCTGCTGCACCTTCAGGATGGCCTCGGACTCGGCCTCGGCGGCCAGGATCTTGGCGGTCTTCTCCGCCTCGGCCTCCATGATCTTGGCCTGCTTGGCGGCGTCGGCCCGGAGGATGGCGGACTGCTTCTCGCCCTCGGCCACCAGGATCTGGGACTGCTTCTGGCCCTCGGCCTGGAGGATGGCCTCACGGCGCTCGCGCTCGGCCCGCATCTGCTTCTCCATGGACTCCTGGATGTCCCGGGGCGGCATGATGTTCTTCAGCTCCACGCGGTTGACCTTGATGCCCCAGGGGTCGGTGGCCTCGTCCAGGATGGCCCGCATCTGGGTGTTGATGTGGTCGCGGCTGGTGAGGGACTGATCCAGCTCCAGATCGCCGATGATGTTGCGCAGGGTGGTGGCGGTGAGGTTCTCAATGGCGCTCATGGGGTGCTCCACGCCATAAGTATACAGCTTGGGGTCGGTGATCTGGAAGTAGAGCACGGTGTCGATCTGCATGGTGACGTTGTCCTTGGTGATGACGGGCTGGGGGGCGAAGTCCACCACCTGCTCCTTCAGGGACACGGTTTTGGCCACCCGCTCGATGAAGGGGACCTTCAGGTGCAGGCCCACGCCCCATACGGCGCGGAAGGCGCCCAGCCGCTCCACCACCACGGCCTTGGACTGCTGGACCACCTTGATGTTGGAGGCCAGAATGCCCAGTACGATGACGACAATGAGCAGGACGATGACGGGCCCCACGATGGCGCCGATTTCGATGGCTCCGGCCAGTGCGAGTGTTTTCATTTGACTGCCTCCTTAAAAATATGGATTATTTTTTTGTCTCGCTGAAGTAGATGATAAAGCCGCCCATGACGGCGATGGCTGCCAGCAGGCCCAGAAATCCGCCGCCCTCCACATTCCAGAGAAGGGCCAGCGCGAGATACCCCACGGCCAGCGTGACGGCGGCGGCCAGCAGCGCTTTTTTCATACCCGCGCCCCCTTACCAGGTTTTGGGCTCCCCGGCGGGCACCGGGGCGGCGATGGGCTCCACGAACACCTTGACTCCCTCGATGCGCAGCACCCGCACCATGGTCCCGGCGGCAATGGGGCCGCCGTCCTGACTGCGGGCGGACCAGGTCATGCCCCGGATGACCACCGCGCCCCTGCCGTGTATGTTGTCGATGTCCTCGGTGACCTGGGCCTCCGCCCCGATCACCCGGTCGGCGTTGGTGTGCTCCACCTTATTGTTCAGATGCTTTTTTGCCAGGGGCCGGACCGCAGCCAGGCACAGCAGGCTCACGGCCAGGAACAGGGTGATCTGCACCCACAGCGGCCCGCCCAGCAGCGCGGCGGCGAGGGCCACCAGCGCCCCGGCGGCGAACCAGATGGAGGTGAGCCCCACGGTGACGGCCTCGCTGGCCGCGAAAACGATCAATAACACCAGCCATAAAATCTGCATCATGGAACGTGCGTCTAATGAGAATGGCATACGCTGCACTCCTTTCTTGTCTTGCTTCCAGTAAATTGTATCACAGATCGCCGCCAAGGAAAAGAAGTTTTTCGCGCCCCGAACCATATTATTGTTGCCAGCGCTTCCATTTTACATTATACTAGGCCTTGTAAAGGCTTTCCCCTCCCTTCGACAAAATACTACACCTTTCATTTGATGTAAGGTCAAGGGGTTTTTCAAAAAATTTTACGGAGTATTTTATGGATCAAACGTTACATTTTGTCATACCCGCCCTGATGGGGGTGGAATCCACCGTGGCCTATGAGCTGAAGAAGCTGGGCCTGGCCCAGGTCAGGGCGGAGAACGGCCGGGTGCTGTGCCAGGGGGGGCCCGCCGACATCCCCCGGCTCAACGTGAACCTGCGCTGCGGGGCCCGGGTGCTGCTCAGCCTGGGGAGCTTCCGGGCCCGCTCCTTTGAGGAGCTGTTTGAGGGCTGCGCCGCCCTCCCCTGGGAGGACTTCATCCCCCGGGAGGGGCGCTTCCCGGTGAAGGGGTACGCCGTCAGCTCCCAGCTCCACTCGGTGCCCGCCTGCCAGTCCATTTTGAAAAAGGCGCTGTGCAGAAGGCTGGGGCAGGCGTATGGTTTGGAAATACTGCCCGAGACGGGAACCTTATACCAGGTGCAGTTCTCCATTTTAAAGGATACAGTGACTTTAATGCTGGACACCTCCGGGGACAGCCTGTACAAACGGGGGTACCGGGCGCAGAATATGGGCGCGCCCCTGCGGGAGACGCTGGCGGCGGCGCTGGTGTCCCTGTCGAGATACAAGGGCCGGGACCCTTTCTGCGACCCCTTCTGCGGCTCGGGCACCATCCCCATCGAGGCGGCCCTCATCGCGAAGAACCGGGCCCCGGGCTTAAACCGCTCCTTTGCCGCCCAGCGGTGGGGCTGGCTGCCCTCCAAGCTGTGGATGGACGCCGCCGACGAGGCCATGGACCATGAGTTCCGCGGGGAGTACGACATCTGGGGCGGGGACATCGACCCCGCCGCGGTGGAGCTGTCCCGGCACAACGCCAGGCTGGCCGGGGTGGAGGACACGGTGCGGTTTGAGGCGGCGGACGCGGCCCGATTCCGCCGGGAGGAGCCGCGGGGCCGGGTGGTGACCAATCCGCCCTACGGGGAGCGGCTGCTGGAAAAGAAGGAGGCGGAGGCGCTCTACCGCGCGTTCGGCAGGGCGGCGCTGGCGCTGCCGGAGGGCTGGGAGGTGGACGTGCTGTCTTCCCACACCGAGTTCGAGCGGGCCTTCGGGCGGCCCGCGGACAAAAAGCGGAAGCTGTACAACGGCATGATCAAATGCGATTTGTTTATGTACGGAGGAAGCGCGGAGAAGCGGTCGGCGAGGACGCTTGGAGCGGAGCGGACGGCTTGGCGGGCCAAAGGCCCGGCAAACGGCGCGCAGCCATCGTGAGCGGCAGAAAAGAGAGAATGGGGAGGAATGCCCTGTGCGGCATGTCTTTATCATCAACCCCTCGGCAGGCAAGAAGCGGAGCACAAGGGCGTTGGTGGAGCGCATCCAGGCCCTGAAGGTTCCCTGTGAGATCCGGTTTACCGAGAAGACGGGGGACGCCCGGCAGATCGCCCGGGCGGCGGCGGAGAGCGGCGAGGCGGTGCGCATCTACGCCTGCGGCGGGGACGGCACCCTCAACGAGGCGGTGAACGGCGCGGCGGGGTATGAAAACGCCGCCGTCACCAACGTGCCCACCGGCACGGGCAACGACTTTTTAAAGATATTCGGCAGGGAGAACAAGGCCCGCTTCACCGACCTGGAGGCCCTGTCCCAGGGACCCCAGGCGCCCATGGACCTCATCGACTGCAACGGGATGCTGGGCATCGACATCGTGTGCGTGGGGCTGGACTCCCGGATCGCGGTGGATAAGGACAAATATAACGCCCTCCCCCTGGTCACCGGCATCGGGGCCTACATCCTGGCCCTGCTGGAGAACGTGATCTTCAAGAGCATCGCCCAGCCCACGGCGGTGGACTGCGGCGACCTCCACTTTGACGGCGAGACCACCATCGTGTGCGTATGCAGCGGGCGGTACTACGGCGGCGGCTTTATGCCGGTGGGGGACAACATGCCCGACGACGGCCTGCTGGAGACCCTGGTGGTGCGCAAGGTGAGCCGGGCCACCTTCTTCCGGCTGGTGGGCAGGTACGCCCAGGGCAAATACCGGGACTATCCGGACCTCATCTGGTACCGCCAGGGGGAGACGGTGACCATCCGGGGTAAGAAGGAGCTGGTGGCGGTGGTGGACGGCGAGGCCCTGCGGGCCAGGGAGATGACCATCGGCCTGTCGGAGAAAAAGGTGAACTTTTTCTACCCAGTGGGGCTGAGCTACGAGCCGAAGGCGTAAACAGAGGAGAAGCGCCGCCGGTCGGCCCGGCATAAGGAAGCGGACGCCCGCTGAAAAGGGACTGCTTTTCGGCGGGCGCTGCCCTACAGCGGGCCCATCGGCAAATCGGGGGAGGGAATGTGCGGTGCGGATCGGTTTAGCGTCTTTTGCGTGCAGAAACAGGGATGTGCCCTTCAATATGTCGCAAATCGAAAGGGCCATGCGGGAGGCGCAGGGGAAAGTAGATTTGCTCTGCTTTGGCGAAGCCTATCTGCAAGGCTTTGATTCCCTCTGCTGGGACTACGCCGTTGACAAGGCAATGGCACTGGAGCTGGGTTCGGAGACGATTTGTCAATTGCGCCAATGGTCGAAAGCATATGGAACGGCATTGCTGACAGGGTATATTGAGAGGGAAGGGGAATGCCTGTACTCCTCCTGTGCCGTCATTGAAGATGGTGAACTATTGTGCAATTACAGGAGAATTACAAAAGGATGGAAAGAATATTGGAGAACAGACGAGCACTACAAAGAGGGGAGCGAAACGGGAAAATTCACCTTCCATAATCGCGAAATCAGGCTTGCCCTGTGTGGGGACCTGTGGGACTGCCCGGAGAAGTTCAAAACGGAACACCTGTTGATCTGGCCGGTATATGTTAATTTTACCGCAGACGAGTGGAACAGCCGGGAAATGGACGCCTATGCGAGACAGGCTTCGCTGGCAGCGGAACACGTTTTGATGGTCAATCCGATTGATTACGAGCCTCAAAACCACGGCGGTTCCTTTTACTTTCGCAATGGAAAAATAATTGACAGGCTCCCGTTTGACCAGGAGGGCATTCTGGTCGTGGACGTGGATGATGCCGTATAGCGATAACGTCCGGATTGATCGCCGTGTTCCACAGGCGCGTTTCCCCGAAAGCGGCTGTGGGCCGAATAGTAAAGAAGGGCAGGGCAGACCGGCTGTGGTCTGTCCTGCCCTTAGCTTTTTTACGGAGCGCGGCCCTTCAGCGCTTCCTGTTTGGCGCTTTTTCATTGGGCGGATGCCGCCGCGCTGCTCACGACGGCTCCGCGCTCCTATTGGGGCCCCCGCCGAAGCCCAGCGAAGCGGGTTCGGTGGGGAAAGGAGGGGCAGCGAAATGGCTGAGCTTTCAGCAAAGCTGGAAGCGAAGGATATGGAGCTTGCCCCGACGCTGTCGCGCTGCGAACCGGCCAGGACGCTCGCTCGCTTTCACTCCGCCTCGGCCTGGTCTGGGGCGGCTTTGCCGCCCTGCGCTCGGCCTCGCTCCGCTCCAAGCTCCCTCGCTGTCCGCTTCTCCGCGCTCAGCAGCTCCCGCTCCGCCTGGCTCAGCCGGTGGTAGCTGGGGGCCATGGCGGCGGCGGACACCAGCTCCCCCGCCCGGGCCATGCGCAGGGCGCAGCGGGCCACCCCCCAGGCGGTCTGGTACAGCAGGTGGGGCGGCATGAGGGAGCAGGGCAGCCCCTGCCCCTCCAGCGTCTTTTGCACCAGGTGCGCGCCGTCCCCCACCAGGGCCTGGGGCGCTCCCGAGGCCCGGATTTCCTCCGACAGCTCGTCCAGGCCCAGGGCCCGGTCAGGGGTGAGCCGGGTCAGGCCCCCGTTTTCCGCCCGGAAGCGGGCGCAGTACACCTGGTTTCTTCTCGCGTCCATGGCGGCGCAGATCTCGCCCCCCATGTGGGCGCACTGCCAGGCCATGGACTCCAGGGTGGAGCAGGGGGCGCAGGGCTTGTCCCCCGGCCAGGCCAGCCCCTTGGCGGCGGCCACGCCGATGCGCACCCCGGTGAACGACCCCGGCCCCGCCGCCACCGCCACCACGTCCATCTCGTCCAGGGTGAGCCCGGTGTTTTTCAGCAGGTCCGCCGCCATGGGCATCAGGGTGGCGGAGTGGGTCAGCCCGCTGTTCTGGAAGGACTGGGCCAGCAGCCGCTCATCCTCCGTGACCGCCACGGAGGCGGTGACGGCGGAGCTCTCCAGCGCGATGATCTTCACAGCGTTACCCCCTCGATGGCAATGATTCTGTCGTCGTCTCCCGCTCCCCGGACGATGGACACCCGCACGGCGTCCGGCTCGATGGCCTCCGCCACGTTCTCGCTCCACTCCACGGCGCACACCCCGCCCCGGGCCAGGTAATCCTCCCAGCCGATGTGGAACAGCTCGTCGGCGCTGCCCAGCCGGTACATGTCGAAGTGGAACAGGGGCAGGCGGCCTCCCTCGTACTCGTTGACGATGGTGAAGGTGGGGCTGGTCACCCGCTCCTCCACCCCCAGGGCCCGGGCCATGCCGGACACAAAGGCGGTCTTGCCCGCCCCCAGGTCCCCGGTGAAGGCCACCACCCGGCCCCCGTCCAGGGCGTCCGCCAGCCGACCCCCCAGGGCCTCGGTCTCCTCCCGGCTGTGTGTGACAAATTCCATGCTGCGGTCACTTCCCAAGCTTGATGACCGCCGGGGCGGCCGGCCTCCCCGGCGGGGCGGACAGCGGGCACGTTCCCCGGCAGTGTTAAGATTTCAAAAACTCTCGCAAATGAGTATAGCATATTCGGGGCAATTGTGCTATACTAACTTGCAGTTTTTGATGGGAAGGAGGCCGCGCCTTGCAGCCGACGCGCACACTCAGGGAATTTTTCAAAAAGGGCGACGTGGTTTTGCTGGCCCTGTGCATCCTGGCCAGCCTCATGGGGCTGGTGCTCATCTACTCCGCCACCCGCTATATGGACACCCTGCACTCCTTCCCCCAGCGGCAGGCCATGTTCCTGTGCATGGGCGTTGTGGCCTACGTGTGGGTCACCTTCATCGACATCGAGTATCTGATGGAGAAGTGGTGGTGGGTGTTTCTGCTGCTGGGGCTGTTCGTCATCGCGCTCATTTACAAGTGGGGCTACGACGGCGGCAGCGGCAACAAGAGCTGGGTCTACCTCCCCATACCCGGCTTTCCCGGCTTTCAGCCCGGGGAGATCGCCAAGCTGGCCTATATCGTCGTCCTGGCCTGGATGATCAACAAGGAGCGCCCCCGCGGCCTGGGCCGGTTTTCCGCCATTGTCAAGTACGTGGCGCTCACCGGAGTGTTCGCCGGATCGCTGGCGGTGCTGTCCGGCGACTGGGGCATGGTCATCGTCTACCTGTTCATCTTCGTGGTGATGGCCTGGGTGGCCGGGGTGAGCAAGTGGTGGTTCATCGGCGTGGGCGGGCCCCTTGTCG
The DNA here is from genome assembly GCA_910584835.1 of uncultured Oscillospiraceae bacterium. Taxonomy (GTDB): domain Bacteria; phylum Bacillota; class Clostridia; order Oscillospirales; family Oscillospiraceae; genus Enterenecus. The sequence goes on from CAJUEG010000033.1 coordinate 16,571, forward strand.
GCGCGGTGGTGTTTTTGTGGCACTTCATCCTCCCCCGCACCAAATACTGGGACGACTACCGCGTCATGCGCTTCCGAATCGTGGTGGAGCACTGGAAGGGCAATAACCTGGATCCCAGGGGGGCGGGCTGGCAGCAGAACCAGTCCCTGGCGGCCATCGGTTCCGGCCAGCTCACCGGCATGGGCTATCTCAAAGGCACCTGCACCCACTCTCCCAGCCGGGAAACCCTGCCCGCCCGCCACACCGACAACATCTTCGCCGTGTGCGGGGAGGAATTCGGCATGATCGGCTGCTGCGCGGTGCTGCTGGTGCTGCTGCTCATCATCCTGCGCTGCGTGTGGGTGTCCCGGAGGGCCAAGAGCCACATGTCCGCCTATATCGCCATGGGCATCGCCGGGATGCTGATGATTCAGACCATCATCAACGTGGCCATGACGCTGTATATTGGCCCCGTCATCGGCCTGACCCTGCCCTTTATCAGCTACGGAGGGTCGTCTACCCTGACGCTGTTCATCGCCATGGGGCTGGTGTCCGGCATCAAAATGCGGCCCCTGCCCAGCTGGCTCAAGGATCGGAGCCAGCTCTGACGCGTTTGCGTCCGCCCTGAAATTACCACCTGCGGGCGCCCCTGATTTTTGGGGCGTCCGCATATTTTTCGCTTTTTTGGCATATGCTTGTCCCACAACCATACAAAGGAGGCTTCCCTTTGAAAAAGCGAATCATCATACTCTCCCTGTGCCTGGCCGGGGCGCTCACCGTTCCCGCCCTGGCGCTGACCACCTCCACCGCCGAGGTGGAAAACGCCGCCCCCATCGCGGAGGACCTGACCCTCAAGACCTACAAGGGGGTGGCCATCTCCAGCTGCTTCGCCGCCGTGGACCCGGAGGGCGACCTGGTCACCTTCCAGGTGGTGGACAGCCCCGCCCGGGGCCAGGTGGCGGTGGACGAGAACGACCCCGCCGCCTTCACCTACACCCCCTATGAGGGGAAGAAGGGACGGGACACCTTCACCTATGTGGCCATCGACGCCAAGGGGAACATGTCCAAGCCCGCTGTGGTGAAGGTGACCATCCAGAAGCAGTCCACCACCGTCAGCTACTCCGACCTGGAGGGGAACAGCGCCCACTACGCCGCCCTGCGCCTGGCGGAGGCGGGGGTGTACACCGGGCGGAAGGTGGGCAGCCTGTACTGCTTTGACCCGGACAGCACCTTCACCCGCCAGGAATTTCTGGCCATGGCCATGACGGCGGCGGGGAAGGAGCCCCTCAGCGGCGTCACCCTCACCGGGTTCTATGACGACGGGGACATCTCCGCCTGGGCCAAGGGCTACGTGTCCGCCGCCCTGGCGGTGGGCACGGTGGAGGGCTCCCGCAACGGCGCGGGCCAGACGGTGTTTGTCCCCGGCGGCGCGGTCACCTGCGCGGAGGCCGCCGTCATCATCGACCGCCTGCTGGCCACCGGCGACGTGGCGGGGACGGCCTCCGCCTTCTCCGCCGAGACCGCCCCGGCGTGGGCCTACCAGTCGGCGGTGAACATGGAGGCGGTGTCGGTGCTGTCCAGCAGCTCCGAACTGTCCCAGCCCCTCACCAGGACCCAGGCGGCGGAGATGCTGTCCGCCATGCTGGACGTGCTGGACAGCCGGGCCGACCGCGGCTGGTTCCGCTGACGCGTCCGCCCAAAAGGGTTCTGACCAGGCATTTATAAATTGAGGCCCGGCGGGAGATTGCTCCCGCCGGGCCCTTTTCCGCATTACAGGTCGTAAAGCTCGGAGTACTTCTTCTCCAGGTAATCGGCGAACACGGTGGGGTCGAAGGGGCCGCAGGCGTTTTTCACCACGTCCGCGGGCTCCATCAGGCCGCCGTACCGGTGGATTTTCTCCCCCAGCCAGGCGGACACGCCGGACAGGTCCCCCCGGGACACGGGGCCCCACACGTCGATGTCCCGCTCCATATTGCGCAGCATCTGCGCGCCGTAGGCGCTGCCCAGGGCGTAGGAGGGGAAGTAGCCGAAGGACCCGCCGGACCAGTGGCTGTCCTGGAGGCAGCCCCGCCGGTCGTCGGGCACGTCCACCCCCAGGTACTCCTTGTACAGCCGGTTCCAGGTCTCCGGCACGTCCTTTACCTCCAGCGTGCCGCCGATGAGCTGCTTTTCGATCTCATAGCGCACCATCACGTGGAGGCAGTAGGTCAGCTCGTCCGCCTCGGTGCGGATGAGGGAGGGCTGGGCCTTGTTCACCGCCCGGTAGAACTGCCCGGCGGTGACGCCGGCCAGCTGCTCCGGGAAGAACTCCTTCATTTTGGGGAAGATGGCCTCAATAAAGGGCCTGGAGCGGCCAATCAGGTTCTCGTAGAACCGGGACTGGCTCTCGTGCACCCCCATGGACACGCCCCCGGCCAGGCAGGTATACTGAAGCTCGTCGGCGATGCCCAGCTCATACTTGGCGTGGCCCCCCTCGTGGATGACGGAGTACATGGAGAAGTCCACGTTGTCCTCGTGGTAGTGGGTGGTGATGCGCACGTCCTTGTTGTTGAACTCCAGGGTGTAGGGGTGTTCCGTCTCGCCGATGGTGCAGTGGGCCCGGTCCAGCCCCAGCACCTCCATGAGGTAGTCGGAGAATTTCCGCTGGGCCTCCACCGGGTAGCGCCGGCGCAGGAAGGAGTCGTCGGGCGGCTCCTTCTCCCCGATGGCGTGGATCAGGGGGACGATGCGCTGGCGCAGGGTGGCGAAAAACCCGTCCAGGTATTCCATGTTCACCCCCCGCTCGTACTCGTTGAGCAGGGCGTCATAGGGGGCCTTGGACGAATCGTAGTACCCGGCGAACTTGATGTTGAAGGCCACCAGCTTTTCCAGCACCGGGCGGAACAGCTCGAAATCACTGGCCTCCTTGGCCCGGCGCCATACGTCGCCGGCCTGGTTTGTGAGCATGGCGTACTCCATATACTCGTCCGCCGGGATGCGCTTGAGCTGGGCGTAGGACCGGCGCAGCTCCTCCGTCTGACGGCGGACGGGGTGGTCCAGCCCGTCCCTGTTCGCCCACAAAAAGTCCAGCAGCTCCCCCACCTCGGGGGCGGAGAACAGCTTGTGCTGCTCCCCGGCCAGGATACCCAGCGCCACTCCCCGGCCCTCGGCGGTGTCCTTGGGGGCCACGGTGGTGCCGTCCAGGTACAGGGAGGAGGACGCCGTCTGATAGGCGTACATCTTCCTTTGCAGTTCGGCCAGGCTGGCCAGGGCTTCCTTCAGTTCCATGGTGCATTCCTCATTTCCTTTGTAAAATAAAACGTATGTTTCACGTGAAACACCGCGGGTCAGACGCAGTCAGGCCCCTCCTCGGAGAAGACGACCCCCTGCCGCTCCGCCAGGGCTCGGGCGAGGGCCAGCCCCCCGGCGTCCAGGCCGCGGTCCCGGATGACCACCTCGCCCCACCACAGCCCGGTGCGCCGCAGCCACAGCAGGGCCTTGACGGTCTGCTCCAGTCCGCCGCCGTCCCCCTCGGCCTCCACCACCATCCGGGCGGGGCACACCCCCGGCAGCAGCAGGGCCCCCAGCGCCAGCCACCCCAGGCTTACCAGCCCGAAGGCCGCCAGCAGCGCCGCCAAAAATTGAAATATCTGCGTCATTTCCGCCGCCTCCTTTTAAAACTGAGGCATTCTATGGCGGCGGGCGCTTTTTTGTCACCGGTTGAAGCAGACCAATTCCGCCCCGGCCTCATCTGCGCGGACGGCGGAGTAGGTCCCGTGGCGGAAAAACCAGTCAGGCCGGAGCAGGTCCTGCTCCCCTGCCAGCCCCAGGTACAGCAGGATCAGGGACAGCGAGCCGTTGTGGGCCACCACCAGGGTGTCCTCCCCCCAGTCCAGGAGGGCGTCCACGCAGCCCGCCACCCGCCGCAGCATATGGGAGGGGGATTCTCCCTCCGGCGGTGTGGTGTGAAACCAGTCCGACAGCAGCGCGCCGATGTGGTCGCCGAAGCGGGCCTCCGCCGCGCCCCAGGTGAGGCCCTCCAGCGCCCCCATGTCCTGCTCCCGCAGGGCGGGGCAGGGCTCCACCGCCACGTCCCGGCCTTGGGCGCAGATCACCGCCGTATCCCACGCCCGGGACAGGTCGCTGGACACGCAGCGGGTGAAGGGCACCTCCCGCAGCTTGTCCGCCGCCTGCTTTGCCTGTTCCCGGCCCAGCGGGGTAAGGGGATAGTCTTTCGCCCCGAAAAAGAGCTGCTTTTCATTGCCCGCCGACTGGCCGTGGCGCACCAGGTAAAGATTCATGGACGGCCCCCCTTAAAGTATACTCACGACGCCGTAGGACAGGATGCTGATGGCAAGTCCCGCAATCAGCACCCCCGCAATCACCGAGGGGAGCGCTTTCCGCAGGGGCATATCCAAAAACGCCGCCGCCAGCGAGCCCGTCCACGCCCCGGTGCCGGGCAGAGGGATGGCCACAAACAGCATCAGCCCCAGGTATTTGTATTTGGTCACCTTTTGACCCTTCAGGTGGGCTTTGCGCTCCAGGGCGTCCACCATGCGGTTCAGCACGGGGATTCTCCGGCGCATCCACTGGAAAATGCGCCGGATATATACGATGATGAAGGGGACGGGGATCAGGTTGCCGATGACGGCGGCCAAAAACGCCGCCCACACCGGCAGCCCCGCGGCCACCCCGAAGGGGATGCCTCCCCGCAGTTCCACCACCGGGATCATGGACACCAGCGCCGTGAGGGTGAATTCTCCCGCAAAGGTCTCCGTCAGCCACTGCATCAGGTCCATGGGGAGTACTTGCATATCCATTAAAGAAGCCTCTTTTCTATTGCCGGGGCGGCGTGCGCCTTGTTATTGCAGCACCGCTTTCAGGTATTTGCCCGTGTAGCTCTCGGGGTGTTTCGCGACCTCCTCGGGGGTTCCCGTGCACACCACCGTGCCGCCGCCGGAGCCCCCCTCCGGGCCCAGGTCGATGATATAGTCCGCCGTCTTGATGACGTCCAGGTTGTGCTCAATGACCACCACCGTGTTCCCCTTGTCCACGAACCGCTGGAGCACCTCCACCAGCTGGTGAACGTCGGCGGTGTGCAGACCGGTGGTGGGCTCGTCCAGAATATACACCGTGGACCCGGTGGACTGCTTGGACAGCTCGGTGGCCAGCTTCACCCGCTGGGCCTCGCCGCCGGACAGGGTGGTGGAGGGCTGGCCCAGCTTCACGTAGCCCAGCCCCACGTCCTTGAGAGTCTTGACCCGGTTGTACAGCCGGGGCAGATTCTCGAAGAAGGGCAGGGCCTCCTCCACCGTCATCTCCAGCACCTCGTGGATGTTCTTGCCCTTGTAGCGCACCTCCAGGGTCTCCCGGTTGTAGCGCTTGCCCTTGCACACCTCGCAGGGGACGTAAATGTCGGGGAGGAAGTGCATCTCGATCTTCAAAAGGCCGTCGCCGGAGCACGCCTCGCACCGTCCGCCCCGGACGTTGAAGGAGAACCGGCCCGGGCCGTAGCCCCTGGCCTTGGCGTCCTGGGTGGAGGCGAACAGCTCCCGGATGTCGTTGAACAGCCCGGTGTAGGTGGCGGGGTTGGAGCGGGGGGTGCGGCCGATGGGGGACTGGTCGATGGCGATCACCTTGTCCAGGAATTCGATGCCCTCCATGCCGTCGTGCTTCCCCGGGCGGGCCTTGGTGCGGTTGAGCTCCGCCCCCAGCCGCTTGTACAAAATCTCGTTCACCAGGGAGGACTTGCCCGACCCGGACACGCCGGTGACGGCGATGAACGTCCCCAGGGGGAAGCTCACGTCGATGTGGCGCAGATTGTTCTCCGCCGCCCCCCGCACGGTGAGGGTGTGGCCGTTGCCCGGCCGGCGCTGGGCGGGGACAGGCACCTTTTTCCGCCCAGCCAGGTAGTCGCCGGTGATGGAGCCGGGGGTGTTCATGACCTCCTCGGCGGTGCCGCAGGCCACCACCTGGCCGCCGTGGACCCCCGCCCCGGGGCCGATGTCCACAATGTAGTCGGCGGCCCGCATGGTGTCCTCGTCGTGCTCCACCACGATCAGGGTGTTGCCCAGGTCCCGCAGGTGCTTCAAGGTGCCCAGCAGCAAATCGTTGTCCCGCTGGTGCAGGCCGATGGACGGCTCGTCCAGGATATACAGCACCCCCATCAGGGAGGAGCCGATCTGGGTGGCCAGCCGGATGCGCTGGCTCTCGCCGCCGGACAGGGTGCCCGCCTGCCGGGTGAGGGTCAGGTACTGCAGCCCCACCGACTTCAAAAAGCCCAGCCGGGCGCGGATCTCCTTCAAGATCTGGTCGGCGATCATGGCCTGGGTGTCGGTGAGGGTGATGGTGTCCAGGAAGGCCAGGGCCTCGTCCACCGGCTTCTCGCAGAAGGTGTGGATGGAGCTGCCCCCCACGGTGACGGCCAGGGCCTCCCGCTTGAGCCGCTTCCCCCGGCACTCCGGGCAGGGGCACTCGCTCATGCACTCCTCGATCTCCCGCTTCATGGCGTCGGACTGGGTCTCCCGGTAGCGGCGCTCCAGGTTGTTCACGATGCCCTCAAAGGGCTGGTACAGGGTGCCCTTGCCCCGGGGCTGGTCGTAGTTCAGGGTGAGCTTTTCCCCCTTGGTGCCGTACAAAATGATGTCCACCACTTCCTTGGACAGCTTCTCCACCGGGTCGGTGAGCTTGAAGCGGTACTTTTTGGCCAGGGCGTCGAAGTACATCCGGGAGATGCCGTCCGACTTGATGTGGTTCCAGCCCGAGGCGGTGATGGCCCCCTCCAAAATGGACAGGGAGCGGTTGGGGATGATGCGGTCGGGGTCGATCTTCATCTGGCTGCCCAGGCCGGTGCAGGCGGGGCAGGCGCCGTAGGGGTTATTGAAGGAGAACATCCGGGGGGACAGCTCCTCAATGGACACCCCGCAGTCCTCGCAGGCGTAGTTCTGGGAGAAGGTGATGTCCCGCTCCTCGTCCCCCAGGACGTTGATGATGACGATGCCGCCGGACAGGTTGGAGGCGGTCTCCACGCTGTCGGTGAGCCGTCGGGCCACGTCCTCCCGGATCACCAGGCGGTCCACCACGATCTCAATGGAGTGCTTGCGGTTCTTGTCCAGCTTGATCTCCTCGGTGAGGTCGTACAGGGAGCCGTCCGCCCGCACCCGGACGTAGCCCGACTTCCGGGCGTCCTCAAATACCTTGTTGTGCTCGCCCTTTTTGCCCCGGATGACAGGGGCCAGCACCTGGATGCGGGTGGCCTCCGGCAGGGTGAGCACCTGGTCGATGATCTGGTCGATGGTCTGCTGCTTGATCTCCTTGCCGCAGTTGGGGCAGTGGGGGGTGCCCACCCGGGCCCACAGCAGGCGCAGGTAGTCGTAGATCTCCGTCACCGTGCCCACGGTGGACCGGGGATTTTTAGAGGTGGTCTTCTGGTCGATGGAGATGGCGGGGGAGAGGCCCTCGATGTAGTCCACGTCCGGCTTCTCCATCTGACCCAGGAACATCCGGGCGTAGGAGGACAGGGACTCCACATACCTCCGCTGTCCCTCGGCGTACAGCGTCTCAAAGGCCAGGGAGGACTTCCCCGACCCGGACAGGCCCGTGAGCACCACCAGCTTGTCCCGGGGTATCTCCACGTCGATGTTTTTCAGGTTGTTTTCTCTTGCGCCTTTGATGACGATCTTGTCCTGCATGGGTGTTCTCCTCGGTTATCTTTAAATTTGGGCCCGCATATAAGGATAATGAAACATATTTTTAATGTCAATCCCCATTTTGGGCGGATTTTTTGGGGATATCCCACAAACTGCGCAGTGCTCAGCCGCCGCCCGCCAGCTCCTTCTGGACGTATTTGGGCAGCTTGGACACCACCAGCTGGTAGGACATATCGCACAGGTCCTTGAGCACAATGTCGGGCAGCTCTCCGTCCAGCAGGGCGGCCACCCACAGCTTTTTGTCGCAGTAGAAGCCGGGGAGTATGTCCGGGTACTGCTCCCGGAAGGCCTCGGCCAGCCGGGGGTCGCATTTGAGGTTCACCAGGTCGTGGTCGTTGTAACGCTCGTCCTTCATTCCCCGGGGGGAGCACACGGCGGCGAACAGCTTGCCCCGCACCATGTAGCGGTGCCAGCCCCACTCCAGCTTGAAATCCTTCTCCGCGCCGGGCTTTTCCAGCAGATATTGGTCCAGCCACTCGTATTTCATGGGTGCGTCCTCCTCTGTCAGCCCAGGCCGGCGATGTACCGCAAAGCGCCGTCCCGGAGCAGGGTAATGTTGGCCTCGTCCAGCACCGTGTCTTTACTGGTGTGGATGCGGTCCATGTAATAGCCGGCCACCTTGTTATGCTTCAGGGCGCACACCCCCACGCCCTTCTTGAAGTTGGCGTTGTCCGAGGGATACATGCTGAACCCCCGCACCACCTGCACATCCTTATCCCCCGCGGGCAGAAAGGCGGCCTCAATGCGGCTGAGAGCGGCCTCGTCCTTTTTCAGCCGCCGCCGGGGCAGGAAGTGGATGGAGTCCCCGTCGCCCACGCAGTCGAAGTTGAGCACAGGGGTGTTCTTTTTCGCCTTCTTGTGCTTTTTGGCAAAGGCGGAGGAGCCGAACATTCCCTTTTCCTCGTTGTCGAAGAACACAAAGCACACCCTCTCACGGTGCTCGGGGGGCAGGGCCAGGGCGGCCTCCACCAGGGTGAGCACGCCGCTGGTGTTGTCGTTGGCGGTGTGCCGGTTGGCTTTGCCGTCGAAAATCCACCAGATGAAAAACACGCACAGGCCCATGGAGGCCAGCGGCATCAGCCACCACAGCACCGCCTCCGGCGCAAAAGCGGTCAGCACACCCTCCGCCAGGGCGATGGCCAGGAATAGCGGAATCACGATGAGTATCTGGTACAGCACAAAGAAAAACGGATTGCGGGGGGTGATGAAGTTGGGAACGGGCAGCACGGCCTGGGTGTCGTAGTGGGCGGTGAGCAGCACCTGGGCCTTGTCCGGGTCGCCCGCCACCACGTTTCGGGCGGCAAAGCCCTCCTCCACGCGGGGGGAATACCCCGCCGCCTCCAGCTCCCCGCACAGCCAGGCGCGGAACGTCTCCTTCTGCTTTCTGGACTTGCGCACCTGCATCTCGGTCAGGATTTTTCTCGACTGCTCCGTCATCTCTCTACCCCTCCACAATGATGTCCGCCGTGGCAGCGCCCACCAGGGCGATCAAATCCGCCGGTTTCAGCTCCACCTGGAAGCCCACCTTTCCGGCGGACACGCAGATGGTCCCGTGGTCCAGGCAGCTCTGGTGGAACACGGTGGGGAACCGCTTTTTCATCCCCACCGGGGAACAGCCGCCGTGGACGTAGCCCGTCAAGGGCAGCAGCTCCTTCGCCGGAAGCATCGCCACGGACTTCTCCCCCACCGCCTTCGCCGCTTTTTTCAGGTCCAGGGCGGCCTCCACCGGGATGTCGAACACGTAGTGCCCGCCGGAGGCCCCTTTTGCCACCAGGGTCTTGAACACCGCCGCCGGGTCCTGACCCAGCAGCCGGGCCACCGTCACGCCGTCGGGGGCGGCGTCGCCAACGGGATAGCTGTGGGCGGTATAGGGCACCTTTTTCTGGTCCAGCACCCGCATGACGTTGGTTTTTTCCTCTTTTTGCTTTGCCATACGCATCACCTGTCTGCCTGATTAAGGTTCGTCGGTCCGCCCCAGGAGATAGTCGGCGGAGACATTGAAATAATCCGCGAGAAATGCCAGGGTCGTGGTTGGAATGTTTATCTGGCCGTATTCCACTTTTTGATAGTGGCTGGGGGTACTGCCCAAAATTTCAGCCATATTTTTTTGGGTCAGACCGTTCTGCTTCCGCAAACTGCGAATTCGTGCTCCCATTGTTTGTAATAATTCCATGCCGCACCTCTTGACACACAGCGAAATTGTGTGTATAATCATTTATATATAGCGCAGTGAGAATGTGTATATGGAGGATGGATCAATGAATGCTTTTTATGAATGGCTCTACGAAAACTACGCGAAACCCCGCCTGTCCGGCTCCCAGCTCTCATCTGTTTACCGCGCACAGAGTCAGGAGTGGCAGGCTGCGGCGGAAAAGCTGCCCCGGCGCGACCGCCTGCTGTCCTATGATTTGATGGAAACGGCCAAAGATGACTGGGGCGCCCTGGCATTTGCCTGTGGGGTTCAGGCAGGGCTTGCCCTCACCGCGGGGCTTAAAGAGTGAGCCATGGGGATTATTTCCCGCTTCCCCGCAGCTTGATGATCTGGTCCCGCAGGGCCGCGGCCACCTCGAACTCCAGCATCTTGGCCGCCTCCTTCATCTGCTTCTCCAGGCCGGCGATGGCCTCCATGCGCTGGAGCTTGGTCATCTGGGACAGCTCCTTGTCGTTGTAGTCCGGCTTGTCCTCCGCGGACAGCGCCATCAGCTCCCGCACCGCCTTCTTCACCGTCCTGGGCACGATGCCGTGGGCTTTATTAAACGCATCCTGCTTCTCCCGGCGGCGCTCCGTCTCCTCCATGGCCCGCTGCATGGAGGGGGTGACGGTGTCGGCGTACAAAATCACCACGCCGTCGGCGTTCCGGGCCGCCCGCCCGATGGTCTGGATCAGGGAGGTCTCCGAGCGGAGGAAGCCCTCCTTGTCCGCGTCCAGGATGGCCACCAGGGACACCTCCGGCAGGTCCAGCCCCTCCCGGAGCAGGTTGATGCCCACCAGCACATCGAACTCCCCCAGCCGCAGGTCCCGGATGATCTCCATGCGCTCGATGGTGTCGATGTCGTGGTGCATATACCGCACCCGGATGCCCGCGCCCTTCAGGTAGTCGGTGAGGCTCTCCGCCATCTTCTTGGTGAGGGTGGTGACCAGTACCCGCTCGTCCCTTGCCGTCCGGGCGGTGATCTCCCCGATGAGGTCGTCGATCTGGCCGTCCACCGGGCGCACCTCCACCCGGGGGTCGAGAAGCCCCGTGGGCCGGATGACCTGCTCCACAATCTGCCCCGAGCGCTCCCGCTCGTACTCGCCGGGGGTGGCGGACACGTACACCACCTGGTTGAGCCGCTTCTCGAACTCGTCAAATTTCAGCGGCCGGTTGTCGAAGGCGCAGGGCAGGCGGAAGCCGTACTCCACCAGGGTGGTCTTTCTCGCCCGGTCACCGTTGAACATGGCCCGGACCTGGGGCAGGGTGGCGTGGCTCTCGTCGATGAACAGCACGAAGTCCTTGGGGAAGTAGTCCAGCAGGGTGTGAGGGGGCGAGCCCACCGGGCGCCCCTCGATCACCCGGGAGTAGTTCTCGATGCCGGAGCAGTAGCCCAGCTCCTGCATCATCTCAATGTCGTACATGGTGCGCTGCTTGATGCGCTGGGCCTCAATGAGCTTGTTCTCCGATTCAAAGAAGGCCACCCGCTCCTCCATCTCCTTGTAGATGTCCTGGATGGCGGCGTCCATCTTCTCCTTGGGGGTGACGTAGTGGGTGGCGGGCCAGACGGGGATGTTGTTCAGCCGCCGGATGGGGGCCCCGGTCACCACGTTGATTTCGGACAGGCGGTCGATCTCGTCCCCGAAGAACTCCACCCGGATGGCGGTGTCCTTCCAGTAGGCGGGCCAGATCTCCACCGTGTCCCCCCGCACCCGGAACATGTTGCGCTCAAAGGCGATGTCGTTTCGCTCGTAGCGGATGGCCACCAGCTTTTTCAGCAGCTCCTCAATTTTGATGACCGTCCCCACCCGCAGGGCCACCATCATCTTGGCGAAGTCCTCCGGCTCGCCCAGGCCGTAGATGCAGGACACGGAGGATACCACGATCACGTCCCGCCGCTCCAGCAGGGAGGCGGTGGCGGACAGCCGCAGCCGGTCGATCTCCTCGTTGACGGAGGAGTCCTTTTCAATAAAGGTGTCGGTGTGGGGGATATAGGCCTCCGGCTGGTAGTAGTCGTAATAGGAGACGAAATACTCCACCGCGTTGCGGGGGAAGAACTCCTTGAACTCAGCGCACAGCTGGGCGGCCAGCGTCTTGTTGTGGGCCAGCACCAGGGTGGGCCGCTGGACCGCCTCGATCACCTTGGCCATGGTATAGGTCTTGCCCGAGCCGGTGACGCCCAGCAGGGTCTGCTCGTCCAGCCCGTTTTCGATGCCCGCCGCCAGCGCGGCGATGGCCTCCGGCTGGTCGCCGCTGGGGGTGTATTCCGATATGACTTCAA
>CAJUEG010000034.1 GCA_910584835.1 uncultured Oscillospiraceae bacterium
TGTCCACGATGTCCTGGCCCTTCTTCAGGTAGGAGTGGGTGGCGGCGTCCTTCATGTAGCCGATGGCCTCCTCCTCGGGCATGACCTTGGCCAGCTTGAAGAAGGCGGACTGGAGGATGGTGTTGGTGCGCTTGCCCATGCCGATCTCAATGGCCAGGTCGATGGCGTTGATGGTGTAGACCTGGATGTTGTGCTCGGCGATGTAGCGCTTGGCCACGGCGGGCATGTGCTTGTCAAGCTCCTCGTCGGACCACTGGCAGTTGATGAGGAAGGTGCCGCCGTCCTTCACGTCCCGGACCATGGGGAAGCCCTTGACGATATAGGAGGGCACGTGGCAGGCCACGAAATCGGCCTTGTTGATATAGTAGGGGGCGCGGATGGGCTGGTCGCCGAAGCGCAGGTGGCTGATGGTCACGCCGCCGGTCTTCTTGGAATCGTACTGGAAGTACGCCTGGACGTACTTGTCGGTGTGGTCGCCGATGATCTTGATGGAGTTCTTGTTGGCGCCCACGGTGCCGTCGCCGCCCAGACCCCAGAACTTGACCTCGATGGTGCCCTCGGCCGCGGTGTTGGGGGAGGGCTTCTCCTCCAGGGACATGTTGGTCACGTCGTCCACGATGCCGATGGTGAACTGGCGCTTGGGCTCGGCACGGGTCAGCTCCTCATACACCGCGAACACGCTGGCGGGCGGGGTGTCCTTGGAGCCCAGGCCGTAGCGGCCGCCGATAACGGAGATGTCGTTCCGGCCCGCGTTGGCCAGGGCGGTGACCACGTCCAGGTACAGAGGCTCGCCCTGGGCGCCAGGCTCCTTGGTCCGGTCCAGCACGGCGATCTTCTTGCAGGTGGCGGGGATGGCCGCCAGCAGCTTGTCCGCGCGGAAGGGGCGGTACAGGCGCACCTTGATCAGGCCCACCTTCTCGCCATGGGCGTTGAGGTAGTCGATGACCTCCTCGGCCACGTCGCAGATGGAGCCCATGGCGATGATCACCCGGTCGGCGTCGGGCGCGCCGTAGTAGTTGAACAGCTGATAGTTGGTGCCCAGCTTGGCGTTGACCTTGCCCATGTACTCCTCGACGATCTCGGGGATGGCGTCGTAGTACTTGTTGCAGGCCTCGCGGTGCTGGAAGAAGATGTCGCCGTTCTCATGGGAGCCGCGCATGGTGGGGTGCTCGGGGTTCAGCGCCCGGGCCCGGAAAGCGGCCACGGCGTCCATGTCCACCATCTCGCCCAGATCCTTGTAGTCCCAGATGGCCACCTTCTGGATCTCGTGGGAGGTGCGGAAGCCGTCGAAGAAGTTCAGGAAGGGCACGCGGCCCTTGATGGCGGCCAGATGGGCCACCGCGGCGAGGTCCATGACCTCCTGCACGTTGCCCTCGGCCAGCATGGCGAAGCCGGTCTGGCGGCAGGCCATGACGTCGGAGTGGTCGCCGAAGATGTTCAGCGCGTGGCTGGACACGGTACGGGCGGACACGTGGAACACGCAGGGCAGCAGCTCGCCGGCGATCTTGTACATATTGGGGATCATCAGCAGCAGGCCCTGGGAGGCGGTGTAGGTGGTGGTCAGCGCGCCGGCGGCCAGGGAGCCGTGGACGGTGCCGGCCGCGCCGGCCTCGGACTGCATCTCAATGACCTTCACGGGCTGGCCGAAGATGTTCTTCCTTCCGGCGGCGGCCCACTGGTCCACGTTGTCGGCCATGGGGCTGGACGGCGTGATGGGATAGATGCCGGCCACCTCGGTGAAGGCGTAGGACACGTGGGCGGCGGCGGTATTGCCGTCCATAGTTTTGAACTTGCGTGCCATAGGCGTTTTCCTCCTTTTCATATGAGAACGTTCACCTATTCGGTTCGTTCCGTTTCGCGGTGAATAGTCTATCACATCCGTCCCGATTTTGCAATTGGAAAACCTCAATTTTTCGGTAAACTTTCTGGACAATCCGGCTTTCCATCCCCTTCCAGCCCGCCTCCGGCGGGCCTTGCGCGGCGGGGGAAATCGTGGTATAGTGGATTAGGCTGAAAAAGCGCGCGCCGCGCTTTTCCAACCGGCGGGCCGGCAGCCCGCCGGCGCCTGATGCGCGTCTGTGTATTTACTATGAGAAACAGGGGAAAAGCTGTGGAAAAGAGGTGCCTCCCATGGTGTGCAACGTGACCTCCCTGGGGCTGAACGGGGTGGCGGGCTATCCGGTGACCGCCGAATGCGCCCTGTCCGGCGGCCTGCCCGCCTTCGACGTGGTGGGCCTGCCCGACGCCGCCGTGAAGGAGGCCCGGGAGCGGGTGCGCTCCGCCGTCAAGTCCGGCGGCTTCGACTTCCCCGTCTCCCGAATCACGGTCAACCTGGCCCCCGCCGACCGGCGGAAGGGGGGGACGGTGTACGACCTGCCCATCCTGGTGGGCATTCTGTGCGCCGGCGGCCAGCTTTCCCTGAAAAAAGAGCAAAATTCCGCCTTTATCGGCGAGCTGTCCCTGGACGGGCGGCTGCGGCCGGTGTCCGGGGTGCTGCCCATGGCGCTGGCGGCGCGGCGGGCGGGGGTGCGCCGGCTGTTCGTCCCCGCCGACAACGCCCCCGAGGCAACCCTGGCGGACGGCCTGGAGGTGCTGCCCGTCCGCACGGTGGAGCAGCTGGCCCGGCACCTGGCCGGGGAGGAGCCCATCTCCCCCGCCCCGCCCTGGCGGGACGAGCTGCCCCCCGTCCAGGGCCCGGATTTCTCCGAGGTGAAGGGCCAGGAGCAGGCCAAGCGGGCCCTGGAGGTGGCAGCCGCCGGGGGGCACCACGTGCTCATGTCGGGCTCTCCCGGGTCGGGCAAGTCCATGATGGCCAAGCGCCTGCCCTCCATCCTTCCCGACATGACCCGGGCGGAGGCCCTGGCCTGCACGGAGATCTACTCCGTCATGGGGTTTACCACCAGGGAGCGCCCCATGGTCCGCCGCCGCCCCTTCCGCTCCCCCCACCACACCATCTCCGCCGCGGGCATGACCGGGGGCGGGTCCAGCCCCCGGCCCGGCGAGATTTCCCTGGCCCACAACGGGGTGCTGTTCCTGGACGAGCTACCCGAGTTCCGCGCCGACGTGCTGGAGGCGCTCCGGCAGCCCCTGGAGGACGGGCAGGCCCGGATCTCCCGTGTGTCCGGCTCGGTGACCTACCCCAGCCGGTTCATGCTGGTGTGCGCCATGAACCCCTGCAAATGCGGCTGGTACGGCCACCCCTCCGGCCGGTGCACCTGCACCGAGCAGTCGGTGCGGCGGTATCTGTCCCGGCTGTCGGGGCCCATGCTGGACCGCATCGACATCTGCGTGGACGTGCCCCCCCTGGACTACGACGAGCTGTCCGGAGCCTCCGCCCCGGCGGAGAGCTCGGAGGCCATCCGGGCGCGGGTGAACGCCGCCCGGAGGATTCAGACGGAGCGGTACGGCCCGGACGGCCCCGCCTGCAACGCCCAGATGGGCCCCCATGAGCTGCGTACTTACTGCCAGCTGGACGAGGACTGCCGGCGGCTCATCCGGGGGGCCTATGACCGGCTGGGCCTCACCGCCCGGGGGTATGACCGCATCCTCCGGGTGGCCCGGACCATCGCCGACCTGGACGGGGCGGCGGACATCGCGGCGCACCATCTGGCGGAGGCTTTGCAGTACCGGCCTCCTGAACATCTGCGTACATAACGGGTCCCCCGCAAAGCCGCCCTTTGGCGTCGCTCCGACGATGGTCCCCGGGGCATCTCGGAATATAAAAAACAGCCCC
Source organism: uncultured Oscillospiraceae bacterium (assembly GCA_910584835.1). GTDB lineage: Bacteria > Bacillota > Clostridia > Oscillospirales > Oscillospiraceae > Enterenecus. The sequence goes on from CAJUEG010000034.1 coordinate 3,734, forward strand.
CGGCAGGCGCCGGGGGCTGTTCCCTTCAGGTATCCGCTAAAATGGACTGCACCAGCGCCGTGGGCCCGGTGAGGATCACCCGGGCGGAGCCCTGCCCCCGGCGATCCTCGCCGTAGGAGTAGGAGAAGGACACCCCGCCCTCCTCCCGGTTTACCCGGTCCAGCAGGCGCTGGCGAAGAGCCTCCTCCCCGTCTCCGTCCACGGGGATGTCCCGGATGAGGCAGCAGCGGTCCTCCGCCGCCCCGCCCAGCATGAAGTCGTACACCCTGGCGTTGCGGTTGGCCTCCATGGCCCGGCGGGCGCCGCCGTCCTGGAACAGCCGCCCCACGTCCTCCGGGGAGAACCGCCACGCCCCGTCCACCTTTTCCCCGGCCAGCCGCCCCTCCTGGAGATAGCTGCGCAGGGTGCGGTCGGTGAGCCCGGTGAAGCCGGCCAGATCCTCAATGCTATAGTTTTTTTCCATTTGATATGCCCTCCTGATTTTCATTTCAGCGCGCCTGATGGTCCTATCTTACCAGGGGGCCGGGCGGGTTTCAATTTGAAATCCCGCGGGATTTTCAGGGCAAAAAAGCTCCCCCTGCCCAGGCAGGGGGAGCTTCTCACATCGCGGTTCAGGACAGGGACAGCAGGCACAGCGCCAGGGTGAGGACCATGAACACGATGGCCACCCACTTGGTCATCTTGGCCAGCCGGGCGTCGGCGGACTTGGCCTTGTTCTTGGACAGGAAGGTGTCCGCCCCGCCGGCGATGGCGCCGGACAGCCCCGCGCTCTTGCCGGACTGGAGCATGACAATGGCCACCAGGGCCAGGGACACGATGAAGTAAACGATGGAAACGATGAGCTGAGCAGTGGTCATTTGACTCAAATCCTTTCGGTAGTAGCTTCGTAAAGGCGGGCAGGTCCCGCACAGGTATCAAGTATGATACCACAGTCCGCGCCCAATTGCAAGTCCTTTCTTTTGCGGTCCCTTTTTAACTTTGGTGTTGCTAAATGCTTATTTTGGAAAATTTTCCTCAAACCACCAGAGCAAGAGCTTACTGATTTGAATCATCACAGCAAAAAGTAATCAGCAAATTCATGGTACGGGGATCATCCGACGTAGTGCATACAACTTCCCAGCCTTCTTCAGACATTTTATTCATCAATGTCTCAGCTTTTTCATGTTTTCTATCCCAATCTACCTCAAGAATTTTATATTTTTTCATTTATGATCCTACCCCTTTCAAATTTTTTACATTATACAATATTTTACTGCCTATTTCAAGGAGAGAACATAATTGATATGAGCTGATTTCGTGAAATCGACGGAGTTTTGGTTCAGCAACACTTAGGTTAAAAAGGGACCTTTTGCGGAAATATCAAACAAACGTTTCACGTGAAACGGTTCTATTTGTGATAGAGCTGGCTGCCCTGGTACCTGGGGGTGCAGGTGAGGCGCAGGCCCAGCCGGGAGTAGGTCCCGCTGTCGGCGGCGGTGAGGATGACGGAGGAGTGGGCATCGCAGTCCCGCAGCCTGTCCAGGCTGTCCAGGGCCTGGGCGGCCAGGGGGACGGTGGCGGTGGAAATGGCCAGGGCGATGAGCACCTCATCGCTGTGGAGCCGGGGGTTGCGGCTGCCCAGGTGGCCCACCTTCAGCGCCTGGATGGGCTGGATGGCCTCCCGGGAGATCAGGTGGGTTTTCCGGTGGATGCCCGCCAGCGCCTTGAGGGCGTTGAGCAGCGCCGCGGCGGCGGCCCCCATCAGCTCCGAGGTCTTGCCCACAATCACCCGCCCGTCGGGCAGCTGGATGGCGGCGGCCGGCTCCCCCCGCTCCTCCGCCCTGTCCTCGGCGGCGCGGATGACGGGGCGCAGCTCCGGCCCAGCCTGGGCCTGCTTCATCAGCAGCTCCAGCTTATATACGATCTCGTCGCTGCCCTGGCCCCGGCGGCGGTCGCACAGCGCCGCGTAGTAGCGCCGGATGATCTCCTGCCTGGCCGCGTCACAGACGGCACCGTCATCTACAATGCAGCTGCCCGCCATGTTCACCCCCATGTCGGTGGGGGACTTGTAGGGGCTCTCCCCCATGATCTCCTCAAACATGGCCTGGAGCACCGGGAACACCTCCACGTCCCGGTTGTAGTTCACCGTGGTCTCCCCATACGCCTGGAGGTGGAAGGGGTCGATCATGTTCACGTCGTTCAGGTCGGCGGTGGCCGCCTCGTAGGCCAGGTTTACCGGGTGCTTCAGCGGCAGGTTCCAGACGGGGAAGGTCTCGAACTTGGCGTACCCCGCCCGGACGCCCCGGACATGGTGGTGGTAGAGCTGGGACAGGCAGGTGGCCATCTTCCCCGACCCGGGGCCGGGGGCGGTGACCACCACCAGGGGGCGGGCGGTCTCAATGTAGTCGTTTTTGCCGAAGCCGTCCTCCGACACGATGCGCCCCACGTCGTGGGGGTAGCCGGGGATGGGGTAGTGGAGGTATACCCGCACCCCAAGCTCCTCCAGCCGGCGCTTAAAGGCGTCCGCCGCCGGCTGCCCGGCATACTGGGTGATGGTGACGCCGCCCACATACAGCCCCTCTCCCCGGAAGGTGTCGATGAGGCGCAGCACGTCCTCGTCATAGGTGATGCCCAGGTCCCCCCGGACCTTGTTCTGTTCAATGGCGGCGGCGTTGATGACCACCACCACCTCCACGCTGTCCCGCAGCTCCAGCAGCATGCGGATCTTGCTGTCCGGGGCAAAGCCGGGCAGCACCCGGGCGGCGTGGTAGTCGTCAAACAGCTTGCCGCCGAACTCCAGGTACAGCTTGCCGCCGAACTGGGCGATGCGCTCCCGGATGCGGGCGGACTGGGTTTCCACATAGCGCCGGTTGTCAAATCCGATCTGATTGGACATAAAATTTCAGGGCCGCGGCTCCGGCGCGCGGCCCCTTCCCCCTCTCGCCTCTCTTTGCGTTCTCTCCCCAGATTTTAACACAATTCGAGCCGGGGGGCAAGGGAAAGTTGGCCGTGCGCCGCCGGACGGAGGCGACGCCGTCCTTGACATCGCCCCGCCCTGCCTGTAAAATAGAGGGACAACCGATTTGTAGAAAGCAAGGGACGCGTATGAAGGAAATTATCCTGCTCAAGCAGGGGGAAATGGTGCTCAAGGGCCTCAACCGCCGGGGCTTTGAGGAAAAGCTGATGGGCAACGCCAAGCGGCGGCTGAAAAAATACGGCTCCTTTAAGGTCTATACCCGCCAGTCCACCACCTACGTGGAGCCGCTGGACGACGCCGCCGACTTCGAGGGCGCCTGGGCCGCCATGGGCAGGCTGTTCGGGGCGGTGGGCGTGTGCCGGGCCCGGGCCTGCCCCAAGGACAAGGACGCCATCGTGGACTGCGCCGTGGAATACCTGGGGGACAAGCTGGCCGCCGCCAAGTCCTTCAAGGTGGAGAGCAAGCGGGCGGACAAGACCTTCCCCATGACCTCCATCCAGCTGTCCCAGTACGTGGGGGGCGAGCTCCACGACCGCTACCCCCACCTGGAGGCGGACATGCACCACCCGGAGCTCACCGTCCACGTGGAGGTGCGGGACTTCGATGCCTACCTCCACGCCGACCCGGAGCCGGGGGCGGGGGGCCTGCCCGTGGGCATGGGGGGCAGGGCGCTGTCCCTGCTGTCCGGCGGCATCGACTCCCCCGTGGCCTCCTGGATGATCGCCAAGCGGGGGGTCATCGTGGACATGATCCACTACTACTCCTACCCCTACACCTCCCCCGAGGCCAAGGAGAAGGTGCTGGAGCTGGCCCGGCTGCTGGTGCCCTACACCGGCAAGCAGTGCGTCCACGTGGTTCCCTTCACCAAGATCCAGGAGGAGCTGCGCCGCTCCTGCCCCGAGGAGCTGTTCACCATCCTCATGCGCCGCTTCATGATGCGCATCGCCTGCCGGGTGGCCGAAAAAAACGGCGTCCAGGCCCTGGTCACCGGGGAGTCGGTGGGCCAGGTGGCCAGCCAGACCCTGGACGCCATGGTGTGCACCGACGCGGTGTGCGCCGTGCCGGTGCTCCGCCCCCTGGTGGGGATGGACAAGGAGGAGATCGTCCGCATATCCCGGCGGATCGGCACCTTCGAGACCTCCATCCTGCCCTATGAGGACTGCTGCACCGTGTTCACCCCCAAGCACCCCCGGACCAAGCCCAAGCTGGAGGAGCTGGAAGCCGCCGAGGCCGCGCTGGATATCGACGGTCTCGTGAACGAGGCCGTGGACAACATCGAGCGGGTGATTCTGGACTTGTAAAATCAGCCAAAATTGATTGACGGAATTTCTAATTTATGGTATAATATGCATATACTTGGATAAAGGGATGATGTGAAACCAATGGGCTGTTTTAGTTGGTAATTTGCGGTTTCTGGAGCTACAGATTATCATACAGGACTCTCCAAAAACAGAAAAGCAACGCTACAACGAAAAGGAGGTCATTAATAATGAAGAAATCTAAGAAATTCTTTAGCATGCTTCTCGCCATCAGTATGCTCCTGGCCATGTCCCTGTCTGTTCCGGCCTTTGCGGCAGAGCCGTCCGGCAAAATTTACAAGTTTGCTGGTCAGGCCATGAATGATGAGTTGGATAGCACCAATGAGAATGGCAAGCAAATATTTAGAGACCCCGTTATCGTAAGCGACTATTTTATTGATCCTGCATTGATTGGCAGCACGAATCCAAGTGGCATTATGCCGTTAGATGATTATAATGAGATTCCTGTTGTGAGAGAAGTACTTACAACAAACAAAGATGTATATGTAACTCCAATTGAACAGCCGTCGCTTGGCTATAAAGGTGGTAGCGGTGGTTCTGCGTTTTTCTTTAGCACTGGAGGCAGTTCTGTTAAATTTACAGTAACCATTAATTATAAACTTGCGACATTTACAGCTGAGACGGGTAAAGCCGTCACCACCGGTTCCGGATATGGCGCTCCAATTCCAGCTGGCACAGGAAACTACAGATTTCAGTTCATAAAATACTACGTAATTACATCAAAAATAGTTGATGTCTATCAATACGGCGAGTACAAGCATTCCTATACCCTTCACTTTCCTGAGTACTCGTTAGGTCACCGTTGGGTTAAAGCATAAACTATGAAACCTAAGTTCAAGAAATGCTGCATATTCCTCGCCCTGCTGGCCGCAGCCGCAGTGCTCATTGTGCTGTTCATAAAATGGAATGAAGCAGATGTCAGCATCACCATTGGTTTTCCCGTGGAAGCAGGGGCGGTTGATTATACCAACTCCAAGGCCATTTCGGACAGGCGGACTGTAAACCGCATTCTGTTTGCCCTGCTGACTGGAAAAGCCCTAGCTGGCTCCGCCGTACCGAATATGCCGCCGGACGCGGTTATGTTGATACGGCCCAAAGGAGAAAATATTGGATACCCGTTTTCCATATGGCTGGATCAGGCCAGCGTGATTTACGCAGTGGGGACAGGCGATGACGCGGCGGAATATCGGATTGTCAACAACCTGTCCGACGAGGAGTACCGTGTTTTGAACAGCATGATAGCAGCGAGAGGCTAGGGCTCGTTTGAAAATTGCCGGCATACCCTGACCCTATGACAAAAGCCCATCCCTTCCGGGATGGGCTTTTTCCCATCACGCCAGCTCCGGCGCGGTGGGCTGATAGATCCGGCAGTTCTCCTCCTCCATGGCGTCCAGCGCCCCGCGCAGAAATCTGGCGCCCCCGCTTCCGCACCCGATCTCCACATAGTTCACCCGCTGGGGGTCCAGCTCCCGGGCCATGGCCCCGCCGGTGGGGTAATCCTCCCCCCGCAGGGTGGGGCGCCACACCGCGAAGCCAGCCTGGGCCAGCGCCTCCCGGCCCTCGCCGTTCAGGCCGGGCGCCCCGGCCACCAGGGCGGGGCAGCGGGCGACGGCCGCCAGCAGCCCGCGGCCCTCCTCCGCCTGGACCAGGCAGTCCTCCGGCTTCTCCCCCTCCAGGACCAGCCCGATGGTGTGGCCCGCGCCCGCCAGGCGGCGGACCAGGTCGTCCTGCTCCCGCAGCTGCTCCGGGGTAAACAGGAACAGCACCCGCAGCCCGCGGCCCTCCGCCAGCCGGGCGCACTCCTCTCCTTCATCCCCCCAGCTCAGGGTCAGGTACAGCTCCCCCCCGCTGGGCGGCTCGGACGCCGACCCGCTGCCGGATGGAACGGGGTTGTCCCCCTCCCCCACGCCGCCGGATTCCAGGTAGCGCCTCAGGCTGTCCGCCAGCAGGCTGTCCGCCGCGCTTATAAAGCTCCGGTCGCTGAGGATGGCGGAAGCGTTGGTCAGCCGCACCAGGGTCCCGTACCGGGTGCTGGTGCGGGTACAGGAGATGGTGCCGAAATACTCGCACAGCCAGTCGATGGGCACAAAGACCGTGCCGTTGCGCACCATGGCCTGGACGGACAGCGCGCCGCCGGACAGGTCCTGGGCCGTGTTGGCCCGGGTGTCGAACACCACCCCTATCTGACCGTCCGTCACCAGAACCGTGCGCTTGGTGGTGCTGTACATGGCGTTTACCCCCAGGTCGATGCCGGTGGCCTGGTAGGACAGCATGGTGTAGGGCACGTACAGCACCCCTCCCACCGAGCGGGGCATATTGTCCGCCGTGAGGTCCAGCAGCACCCGCTCGTTTACCGCCATCAGATTCACGTTGCCCGCGGAGGCGGAGGCGGAGAGGGTCAAAATTCCCGCCAGTACCAGAGCGCACAGGGCCAGCGCCGTCAATGTGATCTTTTCCCAGCGTTTCATTCCCATCCCCCTGCTTCTAATGATTCGCCTGCTCCCGGACGCTCCGGGCTTACCCCCCTGCTCCCGGGCGCTCAGCGCTTCTCCGCTGTCACGCTTCGCGCCCTCCGCGACGGGGTCTAAGCCCTCCGACTTCGGGAAAACCCGCTCGGGCCTCCGGCCCATCCCTGGGCTTTTCCCTCCGCTCCGGGCTTACCCCCCTGCTCCCGGGCGCTCAGCGCTTCTCCGCCGCCGGGTCCAGTCCCGACAGCCATCTCCTGGCCATGTCCAGGGCATGGTTGGCCGCCAGGGTGCGGATGCGGTCCCGCCGCCCGCCGGTCCCCGCCAGGTGCAGCTCCTTCACCCAGCAGCCGCCGGGGGCCGCCAGCGCCGTATAGACCAGCCCCACCGGGTTGCCCCATTCGTCCGGGTCGGGTCCCGCCACCCCGGTGACGGACACCGCCAGGTCGCACCCCAGCGCCCGCCGGGCTCCCTGGGCCATCTCCCCGGCCACCTGGGCGCACACCGCGCCCTTTTCGTCCAGCAGGGCCTGGGACACCCCCAGCACCCCCGCTTTCACCTCGCAGTGGTAGCTCACCACGCCCCCCTTGAACACCGACGCCGCGCCGGGCACGTCGGTGATGAGCTTGGCGATGAGCCCCCCGGTGCAGCTCTCCGCCGTCCCCAGGGTGAGGCCCCGCTCCCGGGCCGCCTCCAGCACCACCTGGGGCAGCCCCGACACGTCCGCGCCGTACACCAGCTCCCCCAGCAGGGCGCGCACCTCCGCCTCCACCGGGGCGATGAGGGCGTCCGCCTCCTCCGTAGTGCCCGCCTTGGCGGTGATACGCAGCTCCATCTCCCCCTCCTTGGCGTAGGGGGCTAGGGTGGGGTTTGTGAGCTCGTTCATCCGCTCCCGCAGCAGGGACTCCACCGCCGACTCCCCCATGCCGAACACCCGCAGGGTGCGGGAGCGGATGACCCCCTCACTCAGCCGCGCCAGCCAGGGCAGGGCCCGCTCCCGGAACATGGGCAGGCACTCCCGGGGCGGGCCGGGGAGCATGACCACATAGGTCCCCTCCGCTTCAAAGGCGCAGCCGGGGGCGGTGCCCCAGGCGTTGTCCAGGATGTGGCAGCCCTCGGGAAGGTATGCCTGCTGGAGGTTGTTCTCCGTCATTTCCTTGCCCATGCGGGCGAAAAAGCACTTGATCTCCCGGGCGCACTCGGGGTGGAACACCAGCTTTCTGCCAAAACACTCCGCCAGGGTCTGCTTGGTCAGGTCGTCGCAGGTGGGCCCCAGCCCCCCGGTGGTGACGATCACGTCCGCCCGGCTCCGGGCCAGCTCCACGGCGGCCTTCAACCGCCCCGGATTGTCCCCCACGACGGAGTGGTACAGCACGTTCAGCCCCAGGGACGACAGCTCCCTGCTGAGGGCCTGGGCGTCGGAGTTGACGATGGAGCCCAGCAGCAGCTCGGTGCCCACGGACAAAATTTCAACGGTATGGCTCATGATCCGCCTCCTTGAAGGTTCTCCGCCTATTTTATTCCCCCGCCGGCTTCCTGTCAAGGAAAACGGCGCAGGGCGGCGCGCTCCGGACTTGGCCCGCTGCCCGCGGCGGCTGCGCGCTTTGGTGTCACGCTGCGCCTGCTCGCGGCGGCTGCGCGCTTCTAAGAAAAAACACTTGCATTCTATCTGGTTAAAGTATATAATGTCCCCAGCTTAAGACAGCGAGGTACTCCCGATGGCCCCTTCCAACGCCCACAGCTTCACTTTTACCTTTGGCTGGACTCGATTTAACGTGTCCGGCTGTTTTGGCGTGGAGCGGCGGGTTGTGTGAGCGAGGGGCGGCAGGCCCCGCCTGAATTTCGCATCTTTGGGAAGCTCATGGACCGCGTACCGGCGGATCATGGGCTTTTATCTTTTGATAAAAAGGAGTTTTTACTATGGTAATTGTGATGAAACCCGGCGTCAGCCAGGAAAACATCCAGGCCCTCGTCGCCCAGCTGGAGCGGGAGCACGGCGTGTCCGTGGGCATTACCAACGGAGTGGGCTGCTCCATTTTGGGTCTGGTGGGGGATACCTCCCACATCGACATGGGCAAGCTCACCATGAACGACGACGTGGAGCGGGTCATGCGGGTGCAGGAGCCCTACAAGAAGGCCAACCGCAAGTTCCATCCCGAGGACACGGTGGTGGACGTGGCCGGCGTGCCCATCGGCGGCGGGGACAAATTCACCGTCATCGCCGGCCCCTGCTCGGTGGAGAGCGAAAGCCAGATCGTGGGGGTGGCCCGGGACGTGAAGGAGGCGGGGGCCGCCCTGCTCCGGGGAGGCGCCTTCAAGCCCCGCACCTCCCCCTACTCCTTCCAGGGCATGGGCACCGACGGGCTGGAGCTGCTGCTGGAGGCCAAGGCCGCCACCGGCCTGCCCATCGTGTCCGAGATCATGGCCCCCCGGTACTGTCAGCTGTTTGAGGAAAAGGTGGACCTGGTGCAGATCGGCGCCCGGAACATGCAGAACTTCGACCTGCTCAAGGAGGTGGGCAGACTTTCCAAGCCCGTCCTGCTCAAGCGGGGGCTGTCCAACACCTACGAGGAGTGGATCATGTCGGCGGAATACATCATGGCCGCGGGCAATGAGAACGTGATTCTGTGCGAGCGGGGGGTGCGCACCTTCGAGACCTACACCCGCAACACCCTGGACCTGTCCGCCATCCCGGCCATCCGCAAAATGAGCCATCTGCCCATCGTGGTGGACCCCTCCCACGCCGCCGGGATGTACTGGATGGTGGAGCCCCTGGCCATGGCCGCGGTGGCGGTGGGGGCGGACGGCCTCATGGTGGAGGTGCACAACGATCCCCCCTGCGCCAAGTGCGACGGGGCCCAGTCCCTGACGCCGGAGAAGTTCCGGCAGCTGATGGGCAGGCTGAATCCGCTCATCGGGCTGATGGGAAAAACCCTGGTGTAAGGCTACACTCCCAGCAGCTCCCGAGCCAGATGGAACCCACACAGGAACGCCGCCCTATCTCGGGCAAATTGCGTAATTTTCAGCTCATCCAGCAATGCTTCAAAATGAACCTGCCCGCTCTCCCCCAGCGCGGCGCGTACCAGCTCCTCCTGTCGTTCCGCACAGCAGGCACTGGCGACGTATGCTTCATCCCGGCACAGATACCCTGGAAACAGGTGTGCCTGCGCGTAGCCAAACAGAACTTCCATTAGCTCGTTCATGAAACCTTCCCCTTTCAGAGTACGTTCAATTTGAACGCATCTCCATTATACACGTTCGAAATGAACGTGTCAAGAGGTGTTTTTAATTATGGTTCCATTTCCGGAAAGACTGAAAGCAGCACGCATTGCAAAGGGGTTCAAACAGCGGGAAGCCGCCGAATATTTGCAGATCACTACCCGCTCCTACCAGCAGTATGAAGGCGGCGTCCGCAGACCCAGCTTTGAAGCCCTGGCTGCCCTGGCCGTTTATCTGAACGTGACCGCCGACTACCTGCTGGGCCTGTCAGACACACCCCAATCAACGCAAGGTGATGGCTTATGAAACAGCTTACCGTCAACCTTCCGGGCCGGGAATACGATATCCTGATTGGCCGCGGCCTGCTGCCCCAGGCAGGGGAACGGGTAAAGGCCGTCCTGCCCAGGGCCCGCAAGCTGGCCGTGGTCACCGACAGTAATGTGTCCCCCCTTTACAGCGCCGCGGTGCTGGCAAGCCTGGCCGCCGCGGGTTTCGACTGCCGCCTCTTCGTTGTCCCCGCCGGGGAGGAAAGTAAAAACCCTTCACAGCTTACCCGGCTCTGGGAGGGCTTCATGGACTTCGGCCTCACCCGCACCGACGGGGTGATCGCCCTGGGGGGCGGCGTGGTGGGGGACCTGGCAGGCTTCGCCGCCGCCACCATCCTCCGGGGGGTGGCCCTCGTCCAGATTCCCACCACCCTGCTCTCCCAGGTGGACAGCAGCGTGGGCGGCAAGGTGGCGGTGGACCTGGCCCACGGCAAAAACCTGGCCGGGGCCTTCTACCAGCCCCGCCTGGTGCTCATGGACCCGGACACCCTGGACACACTCCCCCTGCCCGTGTTCATGGCGGGGATGGCGGAGGTGGTCAAATACGGCTGCATCTGGAACGGAGAGTTTTTCGATTTCCTGGCGGCCCGCCCCGACCGGGGAGCGCTGATGGGTGAAATTGAACACATTCTGTATACCTGCTGCGAGATTAAACGGCAAGTGGTCATGAAGGACGAGCTGGACACCGGCCTTCGCATGATTTTGAACTTCGGCCACACCCTGGGCCACGCCTACGAGCTGGCGGGGCGCTACGTGGAGTGGAGCCACGGCGAGGCGGTGGCGGCGGGCATGTGCGCCGCGGCCAGGCTGGGGGTGAGGCTGGGCGTCACCCCGGCGGACGTGCCGGGGCGGATTGAGGACGCCTGCGCCGCCCTGGGCCTGCCCACCGCCATCCCCTGTTCCATGGAGGACTACGCCGCCGCCATCGGCCTGGACAAAAAGGGCGCCGGGGCGGACATCACTCTCATCCTGCTGGACAGCATAGGCCGCGCCGTCCCCCATAAAATGCCCCGGAAACAGCTGTTGGACCTGTTGGAGGATACGCTATGAACGTCACCATCACCCCCGGCAAACTGTCCGGGGCCGTCACCCCGCCGCCGTCCAAGTCCCAGGCCCACCGCCTGCTCATTGCCGCCGCCCTGGCCGGCGGGGAGAGCGTCATCTCCAACGCGGCCCGCTCCCAGGACATTGCGGCCACGATTGCGTGCCTGGAGGAGCTGGGCGCGGGGGTCACCCCCTCGGGGGACGCCGTCGCCGTCCGGGGGATGGGGGCCAGCCCCATGTCCCCCCTGCGGCGCATGGCCTATCCACGGCTCTTCTGCGGGGAAAGCGGTTCCACTTTACGCTTCCTGATCCCCGTGGCCTTGGCGGTGCGGGGGGGCGGCGTGTTCACCGGGAAGGGGCGGCTGATGGAGCGGCCTCTGGCCCCCTATTTCGATATGTTTGACGAGAAGGGGATTTCCCATGCGTTCAAGGACGGCGCGCTCACCGTGGCCGGGATGCTCACCCCCGGGGAGTACCGCCTGCCGGGCAATGTCTCCTCCCAGTTTGTCACCGGGCTGCTGTACGCCCTGCCCCTGCTGGAGGGGGACAGCCAAATTGTCCTCACCACCCCGCCGGAGAGCGCGGGCTATATCGGCATGACCGTGGATGCGCTGGCGCAGTTCGGGGTGCGGGTGGAGCCGCAGGAAAACGGCTGGTTTATCCCCGGCGGGCAGATCTACCGGCCCCGCTCCCTGGCGGTGGAGGCCGACTGGTCCCAGGCCGGGTTCTGGTTCGCCGCCGTTTCGCTGGGAAGCCCGCTGGAGGTCCGCGGGATGAGGGCCCCCTCAATCCAGGGCGACTGGCACTGGCTGGACCTGCATGAGCGGATGTGCGCCGCCCCCTCGGCGGACATTGATGTGTCCCAGAACCCCGACCTTGTGCCGCCCCTGGCCGCGGCGGCGGCTCTGGAGGGGGGGCGGGTCACCCCCCTGACCAACGCCGCCCGGCTGCGCATGAAGGAGAGCGACCGGCTTGCCTCCGTCACGGCGGTGCTGTCCGCCCTGGGGGCGGAGGTGGAGGAGGGCCCGGATTTCCTGAAAATCACGGGAAAGGACGCGCTGGCCGGGGGCGTCACGGTGGACAGCTTCAACGACCACCGCATCGCCATGATGGCCGCCATCGCCGCTACCCGCTGTATAAATCCGGTGACAATCAACGGGGCGGAATGCGTGGCCAAGTCCTACCCCGATTTCTGGGAGGAGTATGAGCGGCTGGGCGGAAAGATAGAGCGGCTCTATGCCCTGTCCCTGGCCCCCATCGGCCCGGACAACTGGAAAAAAGCGGCATTCCTCACCACCGACGCGGAACGTTTGAATCCCCTGGACCAGCAGTGGGTGACCAGCAACGCCTTCTCCCTGCTCCAGGCGGTCTACGACCCCGCCTGGACCTGCCGCCTGATTCTCTCCAACGGCAAGCCCGTGGGCTTCGCCTTCTTCGGGCTTTGGGAGAAGCGGGGGAACGCCCCCCTGCTGTGCCGCTATATGATCGATGTGGACTGCCAGGGCCGGGGGCTGGGGTCCCAGGCCCTCCCCCTGGTGCTGGACGAGATGTACGCCCTGTACGGGCGCGGGGAGATTTATCTCACGGTGGAGCCGGAGAACACCCGGGCCGTCCGGCTCTACGAACGGTTTGGCTTCCGGCCCACCGGGGAATTTGACTGCACCGAGGCGGTCTATGTCCGCCCCGCCCCATCTCAGGAGGGATAGACAGATGAAGTACACCATTTTCGGCGAATCCCACGGCCCCGCCATCGGCGTGGTGCTGGAGGACGTGCCCGCCGGGCTGGAGCTGGACCTGGACGCCATCCGGTTCGACCTGGCCCGCCGGGCCCCCGGCAGAAGCGCCCTGTCCACCCCCCGGAGGGAGGCGGACGAGCCCCGCATCCTCTCCGGCCTCTTCGGGGGGTGCACCACCGGCGCGCCCCTGTGCGCCGTCATCGAAAACACGGACACCCGCTCGGGGGATTATGAGCGCACCAAGGACCTGGCCCGCCCCGGCCACGCCGACTACGCCGCCCACGTGCGCTACGGCGGGTTCAACGACTACCGGGGGGGCGGGCACTTCTCCGGGCGGCTCACCGCCCCCCTGGTGTTCGCCGGCGGGGTGGCAAAGCAGGTTTTGGCCCAAAAGGGCGTCTATGTGGGGGCCCACATCTCCACCATCTACGGCGTCAGCGACGATGCCCTGGAGGACTGGGAATCCCTGCGCGCCTGCGCCGCCAAGGACTTCCCCGTCCTCAACGACGGGGCCGGGGAGGAGATGCAGGCCGCAATTTTAGAGGCGAAAAACGACCAGGATTCCGTAGGCGGCTCCATTGAGTGCGGGGTGTTCGGCCTGCCCGCCGGGCTGGGGGCCCCCGACTTCGGCCAAAACGCCGAGGGCATTTTCTCCCAATACCTGTTCGCCGTCCCGGCGGTGAAGGCGGTGGCCTTCGGGGCGGGGGCGGCCTTCGCCCTCATGCGGGGGTCCGAGGCCAACGACCCGCTGTATGTGGATGACGATGGCTCGGTGAAGGCGGAGCAGAACTGCGCCGGCGGCATCAACGGCGGCATCACCAACGGCATGCCCCTGGTGTTTGAGGCCACCCTGCGCCCCACCCCCTCCATCGCCCGGCAGCAGTTTACCGTGGACCTGGCCAAGCGGGAAAACGCCGTGCTGGAGCTCCAGGGGCGGCACGACCCCTGCGTGGTCCACCGGGCGGTGCCGGTGATTGAGGCGGCGGCAGCCCTAGCAGCTTGTGAGCTGATGGGAATTTAAATACTGAGAGGTATCTGTTATGGATTTGAAAACTCTGCGTCAAACCGACGATCACGTGGTCATCCTCCCCGGGGCGGCGGTGATGGGGGACGTCACCCTCGGCCCGGACTGCTCGGTGTGGTTCAACGCCGTGCTCCGGGGGGACGGCATGGCCATCACCCTGGGCCGGGGGTGCAATGTCCAGGACTGCTGCGTGCTCCACTCGGAAAAGCACGCCACCGTGCTGGGGGACTGGGTGTCCGTGGGCCACGGGGCTGTGGTGCACGGCGCCGTGGTGGGGGACAACACCATCATCGGCATGGGGGCCACCCTGCTGGACTTCGCCAAAATCGGCAAAAACTGCATGGTGGGGGCCGGGTCGGTGGTGACGGGCAAAATGGACGCCCCCGACGGCTCCCTGGTGCTGGGCAGCCCGGCCAAGGTGGTCCGCCCCCTCACGGAAGAGGAGATCGCCGGGCTGCGGAAAAACGCGGAGCACTATGCCCAGTTAAAGGAGATGTACCGCTGATGGACGAGCTGCAAAATCTGCGCCGGGATATCGACGCCATAGACCGGGAGCTGGTGGAGCTGTTCCGCCGCCGGATGGACGTGACGGCCCGGGTGGGGGAGTACAAACGGGCCAACGGAATCCCCGTGCTGGACCAGGAGCGGGAGCGGCAGGTGCTCCAAAACAAGGGGGAGCTGGCCGGGGAGGCGCTTCGCCCGGCGGTCATCACCCTGTTTCAGACCGTCATGGCCCTGTCCCGGCGGCAGCAACGGGACATGATGGGCCAGGGGGCGGACAACCCCGGCGTCCGCCGCTGGCAGCAGGCCCAGGACAGCGCCCGCCGCCCCATCCCCGCCCCCCGGGTGGTGTACCAGGGGGTGCCGGGGGCGTACAGCGAACAGGCGGCGCTGGATTTCTTCGGTCCCCAGGCGGACGCCGCCGGGCTGGAGCAGTTTGAGGACTGCTTTCTGGCCCTGCGGGAGGGACGGGCGGACTACGCCGTGCTACCCATCGAGAACAGCTCCACCGGCGCCATCCGGCAGATCTACGACCTGCTCACCCAGTACGAGTGCTACATGGTTGGGGAGACCACGGTGCGGGTGGAGCACTGCCTGATGGCCCTGCCCGGGGCCACGCTGGACGCCATCACCCACGTCTACTCCCACGAACAGGGGCTGTTCCAGTGCGAGCGGTACCTCAACGCCCATCCGAACTGGAAGCAGGTGCCCCAGGCGGACACCGCCGGGTCGGCCAAAATGGTGGCGGACAGCGGCGACCTCACAAAGGCCGCCATCTGCTCCGCCCGGGCGGCGGACATCTACGGGCTGGACATACTGGCCCGGGGGATCAACCACAACACGCACAACACCACCCGGTTTGTGGTGGTGTCCCCCCGCCTGGAGCTGCGCCCCGGCGCGGACAAGATCAGCACCCTGTTTGTCCTGCCCCACCAGGCGGGGTCCCTCCACGAGGTGCTGACGGTGTTCGCCGTCCACGGGCTGAACATGGTGAAGCTGGAGTCCCGGCCCCTGCCGGGGCAGAGCTGGCAGTACATGTTTTTCCTGGAGTTTACCGGCTCCCCCGGCGACCCCGCCGTGGGCGACGCCCTCCACGAGCTGGCCCAGACCACGGGAGAATTCCGGGTGCTGGGGTGGTTCCCATCCAACCTGGAGTGAGGCGGAAAGGAGGCCCATCCCATGGCCCAAAATATCATTCTCATCGGCATGATGGGCTGCGGGAAAACCACCGTGGGCAGGCTGCTGGCCCGGCGGCTGAACCGCCCGCTGGCGGACACCGACGCCCTCATCGAGCAGCGGCAGGGCCGCTCCATCCCCGATATTTTTGCCCGGGACGGCGAAGCGGCGTTCCGCGCCCTGGAGCTGGAGCTGTGCCGGGAGCTGGGCGGGCAGGAGGGCCTTATCGTCGCCTGCGGCGGAGGACTGCCCCTTCAGGACGGGGCCATCGCCCCCTTGAAGGGGAGCGGCCCGGTGTTCTGGCTGGACCGGGACCCGGGGGAGACCTATGACGCCCTGGACGTGTCCGGCCGCCCCCTGGCCCAGTCGGGCCGGGCCGGCTTCCTCCGGCGCTACCGGGACCGGGCCCCCGTCTACCGCCGGTGGGCGGATCATGTCATTCCCTGCGCGGACGGCCCCCAGGCCGCCGCCGACCTCATTTCCACCATCTACGGGGAGGTATTCCAGCCATGAATTTTCTCATCATCAACGGTCCCAACCTGAACCTGCTGGGCAGGCGGGAGCCGGGCATTTACGGCGATCAGACCTATGAGGCGCTGTGCGGGCTCATCCGGGGCCACGCCGCCGCCCACGGCTCCACGGCGGACTGCTTCCAGTCCAACCACGAGGGGGCCATCATCGACAAAATCCACGCCGCCGACGGGGTGTACGACGCCATCATTATCAACCCAGGGGCCTATACCCACTACAGCTACGCCATCCTGGACGCGCTGAAGGCGGTGGACGTGCCCGCCTACGAGGTGCACATCAGCCACATCGACCGGCGGGAGCCCTTCCGGGCCGTCTCCGTCACCGCCCCCGCCTGCGTGGGCCAGCTCTACGGCCACGGCTTCGACGGCTACCTGATGGCCATGGACTACTTTCTGGAGGGCGGCAAATGAGACTGCAGATTATCGGCGACCCGGTGCTCCACTCCAAATCCCCCGTCATCCAGGGGGCCATGCTGGCGGCGCTGGGCCTGGACGTGGAATACACCCCCCATGTGGTGCGCCGGGGGGAGCTGCCTCAATATCTGACCTGGGCCAGGGAAAACGGCATCACCGGCTTCAACGCCACCATGCCCCACAAGGAGGACCTGATTCCCCTGCTGGACGAGACAGACCCCGCCGCCCGGGCCATGGGGGCGGTGAACACCGTCTGCCTCCGGGACGGAAAGTGGGTGGGCTTCAACACCGACGGGGCCGGGGCGGTGGCGGCTTTGAAGGACGGCCTGGGGCTTGACCCGGCGGGCCTCACCGTCACCCTGCTGGGGGCGGGGGGCGCGGCCAAGGCGGCGGCGCCGGCGCTGTCCCAGGCGGGGGCGGAGCGGGTGTTTGTGTGCAACCGCACCCTGGGCCGGGCAGAGGCCCTGTGCGCCCAGGACCCGCTGGGGCGGCTGTCCCCCGCCGGTTTTGACCCCGGCACGCTGCGCCGTATGGCGGAGCGCTCTCAGCTCCTGGTGAACTGCACCAACCTGGGGATGGCCGGGTGCCCCCACCAGTTTGAGGACTTCTCGTTCCTGGACGCCCTGCCCGACGGGGCGGCGGTGTTCGACGTCATCTACCACCCCGCCCGGACCCAGCTGCTGGCCCAGGCGGAGGGCCGGGGGCTGCGGACGCTGAACGGCCTGCCCATGCTGGTCAGCCAGGCGGTGCTGGCCCTGGAGCATTTCCTCAACCGGCCCCTGGACCGCAAGGCCATGGCGGCGGTGGCCGCGGGGGCGCTGGGAGAGGCGGCGCTATGAGGAAAGCGGCCAAAATCGCCCTTGCCGCCGTCGGCGCACCGGTACTCCTTCTGCTCCTCTGCTTTGTCAACCACCAAATCCGGCTCGCGCAGGAGGATGGGCTGTTCACCCCCCTGGGGACGATGGTGGAGGTGGACGGCCATCAGATGAGCGTCTACACCCAGGGGGCGGGGGCGCAGGCCCTGGTGTTCCTGTCCGGCAGCGGCACCAGCTCCCCCATCCTGGACTTCAAGGCACTCTACTCCCTGCTCAGCGGCGATTACACCATCGCGGTGCCGGAGCGGTTTGGCTATGGCTTCAGCGACGTGGCCGGCCTTCCGCGAGACCTTGATACCGTATTGGAGCAGACCCGCGCCGCCCTGGAAAAGGCGGGGCTGGCCCCGCCCTATGTCCTGTGCCCCCACTCCATGTCCGGGCTGGAGGCGCTGTACTGGGCGCAGCAATACCCGGAGGAGGTGCGGGCCATCATCGGCCTGGATATGTCCGTCCCCGCCGCCTACGATGGGATGGCCATCAGCGCCCCTCTTCTGCGGCTGCTGCAATTTGGCGGGGCTGTTGGGCTGACTCGGTTTATCCCCGGCCTTTCGGACAGCGCCGCTATCCAAAGCGGAGCGCTGTCCCGGGAGGAGGAGGCCGTCTGCCGCGCCGTATTCTACCGCCGCACCATGACCGGGGATATGGTGAACGAGGCCCTGTGCGCCAAAGAAAACGCCGGGCGGGTGGCGCGGGGCGGCGCGCCGGACGTCCCCATCCTGATGTTCTGCTCCGACGGCAGCGGCGGCACCGGCTTCTCCAAGGAGGACTGGCGGGCCGTCCAGTCCGCCTTCGCAAACAGCGCCCCCAGCGCGGATATCCTGTACCTGGACTGCGGCCACTACGTCCACGACTGCGAGCCCCAGCGCCTCGCGGCTGAGATCAACAACTTTTTGAACGGATAAGGAGCGCGACATGGAACTGACCGCCAACGCCAAAATCAACCTCACCCTGGACATACTCCGCAAACGGGAGGACGGCTACCACGATTTACAGATGGTGATGCAGTCCGTCTCCCTGGCCGACCATCTCACCGTCGCCCCCGCCCAGGGAGAGGAGGGGACGGCGGTGAGCAGCCTCCACTTTCTGCCCACCGGGGGAAAAAACCTGGCCCAGGCGGCGGCCGCCGCCTTCCGCCGGGCCGCTGGGCTGGGGGGGCAGATAGACGTGACCATCCGCAAGCACATCCCCGTGTGCGCCGGGCTGGCCGGGGGCAGTGCCGACGCCGCCGCCGTCCTCCACGCCATGAACCGAATGACCGGGGCGGGGCTGTCTCCCGCCGAGCTGGCCAAAATCGGGGAGTCCGTGGGCTCCGACGTGCCCTTCTGCGTGCTGGGCGGCACCGCCCTGGCGGAGGGCCGGGGGGAACTCCTCACCCCGCTGCCCCCCCTGCCCCCCTGCCATATCGTCATCTGCAAGCCCCCCTTCTCCATCTCCACCCCCCAGCTGTTCTCCCGGGTAAACGTGCGGAAAATCGTCCGCCGCCCGGACACCGCCGGGGTGGCCGCCGCCCTAGACGCCGGCGACCTGGCCGGGGTGGCCCGGCGCATGTACAACGTCTTTGAGGATGTTTTGGAGCCCCGGCGGCTGGCGGAGATCGGCGAGATCAAGTCGGTGCTCATCGACTGCGGGGCGCTGGGGGCGTCCATGTCGGGCAGCGGGCCGTCGGTGTTCGGGCTGTTTGAGGACGAGGCGGGCGCCCAGGACGCCTGCGGACGCCTGCGGGAGAGCTACCGGGACGTGTTCCTGTGCACGCCGCAGTAAGCGCCCGCGCCCACGGCCCCAAGGGGCGGTCCGCCCCGGTCTCTGCCCTGCGGCATCGCCGGTTATAAAGCCCGCTTTAAAAACTTCCGCCCCAGGTATAAAACGGAAAAACGCCGTCCATACTGTGCCCATACGGTACATAAGGACGGTGTTTTTGATGAAAACTTCCCCTCTCTCCTCTTCCCGGCTCCGCCTCTGGGAGGCGGCGCTGCTGTTCGCCTTTGGTCTCACCCTCACGGCGGGCGTGTGGGCCGGCGCCAGCGAGGCCGCCCTGGCCGGCCAGGTGCTGCGCCTCCACGTGGTCGCCAACTCCGACTCGGAGGCCGACCAGGCCCGAAAGCTGCTGGTGCGGGACGCGGTGCTGGCCAGGGCCTCCCGGCTGCTGGACGGCGCGGGGGACCGCCAGAACGCCGAGGCCGCCCTGGCCCCCCACCTGGACGAGCTGGCCCAGGCGGGGGCGGACGCCCTGGCCCGGACAGGGAACCACGACCCGGTGTCCGTCGCCCTGGCCGACCAGTGGTTCCCCACCAAGGAGTACGACGGCTTTTCCCTCCCCGCCGGGCGCTACCGGGCCCTGCGGGTGACCATTGGGGCCGGGGAGGGCCGGAACTGGTGGTGCGTGGTGTTCCCGCCCCTGTGCCTGGCCTCGGTGGCGGAGGAGTCGGTGGAGACGGCCGCCGGCGGCGTGCTCAGCGAGGAGCAGGTGGCCCTTATCACCGGCCGGGACGGGGGCTACGTCCTCAAATTCAAGCTCATCGAGTGGTGGGAGGAGCTGGTAAGGGGGCTGGGAGGATAACTCTCCCAACCCCCTTAAAGCCTGTATTCGCAGCCTCAAGCCGCCGTCCGGGCGGGGGTTTGGCTGTGAATGCAGGTTTTCATTTCCTCACGTCCAGCTTGATGGCGATGACGGTGCGGTCGTCCCCGCTGCCGGAGCGCACGCCGCTCTCCTTCAGAACCTGGGCCGCCAGCGCCTGGGGGGACAGGCCGTCGAACTCGCCCAGCAGCTTGCGCAGCCAGCGGTCGTCCTTCCCCGTGGTCACCCCGTCGCTCACCAGCAGCACGCAGTCCCCCGCGTCCAGGGCCAGGGAAAAGGCGTCCGGCACGGACAGCTCCCCCGGCGCCACCCCCGCCGGCAGTGACTGGCCGCACAGCCGCTCCACCCCGCCCCCCCGGCGGAGATAGGTGGGGGCCGCCCCCAGCTTGTAAACCGCGCTCTTGCCGCTGAACAGGTCGATTTGCAGCAGGTCCACCGTGGTGAACCCCCCCTCCTCCTCCCCCCGGAGGGCCAGGGCCTCCCCCACGGTGGTCAGCGCCTCCTCCGGCGCCAGCCCCGCCCGCAGAAACTTCTCCAGCAGGCGCAGGGCGTTCTCGCTGTCCTCCCGGGCCTCCGCGCCGCTGCCCATGCCGTCGCACAGCAGGAAGTTCAGCCTGCCCGCGCCGTCCTTGAACCACACCCCGGCGTCGCCGCTGACGCTCTGGCCCGCCCGGTCCGCCCCGGCCACCCCGGCAATGGCCATCAGCGGCTCCTTCTGGCACAGCCGGGCGCGGCCCCGCTGGCTGTCCGCGTCCCGGAGGGGGCAGCCCAGGATGGCGGACAGCCGCCCGATCTCCCCCTCCCGGCTGAGCTGCTCCGCCCCCTGGCCCTCCACCTCCAGCTGCAGGTGGCCGTACTGGTCGGAATACACCGCCACCCGGCCCTCCAGGCCCAGGGCGGCCAGCCGCTGCTTCACCAGCCGCTGGCGGCGCACGTCCACGGCGGGCTCCTGGGCCAGCTCCGCCGCCGCACGGTCCAGCACGGACGCCATGTGGCCGTACTGGGCGCACACCGCCGCCCGGCTCTCCCGCACCCGGCTGTCGTAGCGCCTCCGGCTGAGCAGGGCGGACAGCTCCCCGTTGGCCGCCACCAAAAAGGTCTCAAACCGGATGCACCGGCTGGAGAAATGGGGCGGGAAGTCCTCCAGCGCCCCCGCCCCCCGGTCCAGCATGGGGGTGAGGGCGTCGGCCAGGGCGGTTTTGGTCACCTGGTACTCCCGCTGCCAGCACCGCTCCTTCTGTTTGCACTTGACGCACACCCGGTCCGCCGCCCGGTCGAAAATGCGGGCGGCGTCCCCGTCGTTGGGGGCCGCCGGGGCCTGGAAGGCGGTGCGCAGCCCCCCGGACACCGCCCGGAACGCCTCGGCGGTCTGCTTCAGGCGGTCGGCGGCAAACTGCCGGGCGTGGACGCTCTCCTCCTCCGGGGCCTCCTGGCGCACCAGGGCGGACAGCCGCCGCAGAAGCTTGTCCGGCAGCAGCAGGAACACCGCCGTCCCCGCCGCCAGCTCCCAGCCCATGGCGTCCCCCGGCCCCAGCTCCCAGGTCCACAGGATGGCCGCCGCCCCGCTCAGGGCATAGGCCGCGGCGCACATCAGGCGGCTCTGCCTGGCAAACACCCCCGTCACCAGGCCGGGCAGGGCGTAGGTCAGGGTGTAATAGGTGGGCAGGCCGGCGGAGAACCCCATGGCCAGCCCGGACACCACCCCCGCCGCCGCCCCCAGCCCCACGCCCCCCTTCCAGGCGGCGATGAGCACAATGGGCACGCACAGCACCCGCCCCAGGGAGTACTCCCCCGCCACCGACACCCGGGTGAGGGTCATCATCAGCGTGGCCGCCAGGGTGGCCGCCCCCGCCAGCTGGGGCAGGCTCACCTCCCCGCCGGGGCGGTATTTCTCCCACAGGTCGAAGGCCTGGCGGTACAGGCACACCGTCCCGGCGGTGAGCGCCACCTCGGTGAGAAAGCCCACCACCGAGCCCCGCCCCCACCCGGCGGCGGACTGGTAGACAAAGCCCACCATGCCGTTGAGGGCGGCGGCCACCGCCGGCATGAACCAGGGCCGGCGGTACAGCTCGAACTCCCCCATGGCCAGGGCCACCGCGTACACCATCATGGAGGCCGCTATGTAGCGCAGCCCCTCCACCACCCCCCGGAAGGACAGGTAGCCCAGCGCCGCCCCCAGCAGCGCCGCCAGCCCCTCCGCCCCCGGCCTGCACACCGCCACCAGGGACAGGGCGAACAGGGAGTGCCCTCCCATCAGCTCCGCCCCCGCCAGCACCGCCGTCAGCAGAAAGCGCATCCCCCACTCGGACAGCTTCATCACCGTGGGGACGGACAGCTGCCGCCCCCGTTTTTCCCGTCTGGTCCCCTCGTTTGCCGTCATGGCGCATCCCTCCGTGGTCATATCATCGGTATAAAACTCCATATTATGGAAACCTAATTTATTATAAGATGCCCGTCCCAAAAAGGCAGTCGCAACCTGTCTTGCCTTTTGGGGCGGAATTTGGTATGATATAGTAGACAAAGTTGAAAAAGCGCGTGCCGCGCTTGAACTTGTTTGACGATATGGGGTAAATTTATGAAGCGGGAGCGGATTCCATGAAAATCGGCAGTGTGGAGCTGAATACCCGGCTGGCCCTGGCCCCTATGGCAGGGGTCACCGACCTGGCCTTCCGGGCGGTGTGCCGGGAGCTGTCCGGATGCTACACGGTGTCCGAGATGGTCAGCGCCAAGGCCCTGTGCTACGGGGACAAAAAGACCCCCTCCCTGCTGCGCCTGGGGGAGGGCGAGCATCCCGCCGCCGTCCAGATCTTCGGCTGTGACGAGCCCTTTATGGAGAAGGGGGCCG
>CAJUEG010000035.1 GCA_910584835.1 uncultured Oscillospiraceae bacterium
TCGAATCCTGCAAAAAAATTGCCTACCTGTTCCCCAAGGCCCACGCGGTGGCCTATGTGATGATGGCCTTCCGCATCGCGTGGTTCAAGGTCCACCGGCCGCTGGCGTTTTACGCCGCCTATTTTTCCATCCGGGCCAAAGCCTTCGACGAGAAGTACATGTGCCGGGGGATGGATGTGGTCAAGCAGAAAATGGCGGAGATCAACGCCAAAAAGAACGCCAAGGAAAAGAAAGACCGCCCATCGGCAGTGGAGGAGGATATGCTCACCACGCTGGAGGTGTGCTATGAGTTCTACCTTCGGGGGCTGAGCTTTGCCCGGATGGACATTTCCCGCTCCCACGCTGTCAACTTTTTGGTGGACGAGGAGAAGGGGGCGCTGATCCCTCCCTTCACCTCAGTGGCCGGGCTGGGAGAGACGGTGGGATGGGACATCATGGAAAAACGGCAGGGCAGGGACTTTTTATCCATTGAGGAATTTGCGTTGGCGTGTACCAAGGTGTCCTCTACCCACCTGGAACAGCTCAAGGAGGCGGGGGCCTTCGGCGACCTGCCGGACAGCAGCCAGTTCTCGCTGTTTTAAGGGGGCTTACAAAAGAGAGGCCGCTCACGGTTGAGCGGCCTCTTTCAGTTTAGAATATTCCGGCAGATTTCCTCAGCGCCCGGACAGCCGTTATGGACATGGAAATCATGGGGCGCGTCATCAAAACAGCCGTGTTTTTTCTCCAGCATGGCGGCCACCGGGGCGGGGAGATTCCCGTGCATCCGGGCGGCAAACCGCTCCTTGATCGTGCCCAGGTCCGCCGTGACCAGGATGCGGACGGCGCCGTCTGGAAGCAGCGCCAGATGCTCCCGCTCGGTGGTGACGTAGATCACATGCTTCCCGTGAACGGCCTCGGCCAGCAGCGTCTGAAATAACTGGGCGGCCTCACCCTCGTTTTTTGCCAGCCGCAAATAATCCTTGCCGCTGTAGATTTTGCCCTGAGCGGCGGCGTTGATGCGCTCCGCCAATGTGGTTTTTCCGGTGCAGCTCTCTCCAAAAATTGCAATCAGCATGATTATGTCCTCCAAATCCTGTGGAATGAGAATACTATATAACAAAGAGCTGGTTTTGGCAAGGAAAACGATTTGGGGTTGACAGGGTGCCGCCGTTATGCTATGATTTACTACATTAGCGGACTAAAGAAAGCGGAGGAAATCCAATGAACATCCATATCAACACTCCCGAGGGGACCCGGGACCGGCTGTTTGCCGAGTGCCTGGAGCGCCGCCAGGTGCAGTCCGCACTGGTGGAGCTGTTCCGCCGCAGGGGTTATACCGAGGTCATCACCCCCGAGGTGGAGTTTTATGACCTGTTTATCCAGTCCGGCAATCCCATCCCCCAGGAGTCTATGATGAAGATTATCGACCGCTCGGGGAAGATCATGGTGATGCGGCCTGACTGCACCGCCCCTATCGCGAGGGTGGCGGCCACAAAGCTGAGGCAGCTGGCCCTGCCCCAGCGGCTGTATTACGACCAGACCGTGTTCCGTGACCGGCTGGCCCACCAGGGCGGCAGCCGGGAGATTGCCCAGTGCGGGGTGGAGATGATCGGCGCGGTGGGCGACAAGGCCGACCTGGAGATGGTGGCCATGGCGGTGGATGCGCTGCGGACCTGCATTCCCGTTCCGTTCCATATTGAACTGGGCCATGCCGGGTTCTATCGGGCGCTGGCCGGGCGGATGAATATGCCCCAGGAAGAACAGGAGCGGCTGCGCTCCGCCATTGAGGGTAAAAATTTTGCCCTGCTCAACGACTTGCTGGAACCCTACCGGGGAGAGGATGTCTGCGCCGCCCTGCGCCGCCTGCCCTATCTGTTCGGCGGGGTGGAGGTGCTGGATGAGGCGCAGGCTCTGGCGGGGCCCTGCGGCAGTCTGGACCATCTGCGGCGGCTGTACGCGGAACTGTCCGCCGCGGGGTATGGGGACTGCGTCCGTTTTGACCTGGGATTGGTCCATCAACTGGACTACTACACCGGCCTGGTGTTCCGGGGCTATGCCGAGGGCGCGGGGGCGCCGGTGCTGTCCGGGGGGCGGTATGACGGGCTGATGGAGCAGTTTGGCCGCAGGGCGGAGGCCATCGGCTTTGCCGTGGACGTGGACGCGGTGGGAGCCTGCCTCACAGTGGAAGCGCCCAGGCTGGAGACCGTGATCCACTACGGCCCCGGGCTGCTGGCCCGGGCGCTGGCGGTGGTGGACAGCCGCCCCGCCGGGAGCTGCGAGCTGTCCCCCTGCCGCACCTTGGACAGCACCATGAACCTGGCCCGGGAGAAGGGGGCGGCCCAGGTGCTGCTGCTGGACAGCGGGGGAGAGAGGTGGATGGAGGTATGAGCGAGCGGCTGAGAATTGCCCTGACCAAGGGGCGGCTGCAGGAAAAATCGGTGAAGCTGTTCGAGGCCATGGGGCTTGACTGCGCCCCGGTGCGCAATCCGGGGCGTCGGCTGATTCACGCCCTGCCCAACTATCCCCTGGATGTGGTGCTGGCCAAGGCCCCCGATGTGATTACCTATGTGGAGCACGGAGTGTGCGACCTGGGCGTGGTGGGGAAGGACACCATTTTGGAGAAGGGCGGGGCCTTTTACGAGGTGCTGGACCTGGGATTCGGCCGCTGCCGGTTTGCCCTGGCGGTGAAAAAGGGCAGCGACTTTTACGGCACCTATAAGACCCGGCGCATTGCCTCCAAATACCCAAACGTCACCCGGGCTTTCTTTGAGAAAAAGGGGATGGACGTGGACATCATCAAGATTGAGGGCAGCGTGGAGCTGGCCCCCATTCTGGACCTGGCCGACGGCATCGTGGATATCGTGGAGACGGGCGCGACCTTAAAGGAAAATGGTTTGGAGCCCATCGAGGACGTGGCCCAGGTGTCGGCGCGGCTCATTGTCAATACCGCGTCCATGAAGCTGTATAAGAATGAGATCACCGATTTTTTGTCCCGCGCGGAGCGGGAATTGGGGGGAAACGCATGATTTCCATCATCAGGGCGGACGGAACCGCCGAGCGCCGCCAGCTAGACGCGATGCGGGCGAGGGCGGCGGAGAAAAACGCCGATATTGAAACAGCGGTCAAAGCCATTATGGAGCGTGTGCGGGCGGAGGGTATGCCGGCAGTGGAGCGGTACAGCCTCCAATTTGACCGCAGGGCTCCCTATGAGCTGTCAGGGGAGCAGCTGGACGAGGCATATTCCGCCTGTCCGCCGGAGCTGACCGCCGCGCTGGAGCACGCGGCACAAAACATCCGGGATTACAACGAAAAACTGCTGACGCGTTCTATGGAGTGGACCTCGCCGGACGGGGGAAGGGTGGGGCGCATTGTCCGGGGACTGGGCCGGGTCGGCATCTACGTTCCCGGCGGTACCGCGGCCTATCCCAGCTCGGTGCTGATGAACGCCGTCCCAGCCAAGGTGGCGGGGGTGGGGGAGATTGTTATGCTCACGCCGCCCACGGAAAATCTCAGCGGCGCTGTTCTGGCGGCGGCGAAAATTGCCGGGGTGGACCGGGTCATCGCTGTGGGCGGCGCCCAGGCGGTGGCCGCCGTCACCTACGGCGCCGGCTTTATCCCCAAAGTGGATAAGCTGGTGGGGCCGGGGAACGCCTACGTGGCCGCGGCCAAGAGAATGGCCTACGGGGCGCTGGACATCGACATGGTGGCCGGGCCGTCGGAGGTGCTGGTCATCGCCGATGAAACCGCCGACCCGAAATTCGTTGCCGCCGACCTGCTCAGCCAGGCGGAGCACGACAAGCTGGCCTCGGCGGTGCTGCTCACCGATTCCATGGAGCTGGCCCGGGCGGTGGACAGGGAAGTCATCCGCCAGACGGGTTATCTATGCCGCTCCGATATTATGGAGGCTTCCCTGAGAGACTTCGGCTGTGCCATCGTGTGTAGAGGCCTCGACCAGTGCGTGGAGCTGGCCAATGAAATTGCGCCGGAACATTTGGAAATTGTCACCCAATCGCCAAGAGAGCTGCTGCCCGCGGTAAAAAACGCGGGAGCGGTATTCCTGGGGGCATATACGCCGGAGCCGCTGGGGGATTATCTGGCGGGGCCGGACCATGTGCTGCCCACCAGCGGGACCGCCCGGTTCTTCTCCCCCCTGAGCGTGGACAGCTTCCTGAAATCCATGAGCGTGCTGGAGTTTGGCCGGGAGGCGCTGGAACCCATTTCCCAGGAAATCATTTCGCTGGCCCGGGCGGAAAAGCTCACCGCCCACGCAAATTCCATTCAGGTGCGATTCGAGAGATGAAGGATAGACGTAAAAATGCCTTGCAAAACGTACACAATTATGTTATAATTGTGTACGAAAAAAGGAGGGATTTTTATGCCGATCATCATACCAATTACGGACCTGCGGAATACCACAAAAATTTCGGAACTCTGCCACGGGAAAAATGAACCCGTTTTTATCACCAAAAACGGGTACAGCGACCTGGTCATCATGAGTGCGGAGGTATATGAGGCGCTGACGGAGGGACGTCAGGCGGCGCGCCCCGCCGCGCAGCCGGAGGAGATGTGCTTTCTCACAGAGCAGAGCCCCATCTGGGCGGGGATGCTGGCGGATGTTTTGCAGCAGCACGGCATACCCTTTTTCAAAGGGAGCTCATTGGGGGCCGGGCTGGCCATCAAGACGGGCGGTCTCTCGGAGCGCATCCGCTTCTTTGTGCCCGGGTCCTGCCTGGCGGACGCCAGGGATTTGGTGGAGGAGCTGTTTTCCAAGGAGACGGACTGATGGGCCGGAGCATGGGCAAAAATTCAGCTCTTCCATCGGGCAGGCATTTCTGATTGATAGGTTCTAAGGGCCCGCAGCGGCAACAGTAAATTAGGGGGACTATCTATGCGGCAGGCATCTATACAGCGCACGACCAAGGAAACGGACGTAAGCGTCACCCTCTGCCTGGACGGGGGAGAGGTAAATATATCCACCGGCATTGGCTTTTTCGACCATATGCTCACCGCCCTGGCCTTTTACGCCGGGTTTGGGCTGGAGCTGTCCGCGCTCGGCGACCTCCACGTGGACGGCCACCATACGGTGGAGGATGTGGGCATCGTGCTGGGACAGGCGCTCCGGGAGGCGCTGGGCGGCAAGCAGGGTATTTGCCGCTACGGAGCAGCCCTTGTGCCCATGGATGAGGCGCTGTGCCGCACGGTTCTGGACATTTCCAACCGGCCCTATCTGGTGTTTGACGCGCCCATGCCCCAGCCCGTGGTCGGCGGCTATGACAGCTGCCTGACGGTGGAATTCATGCGGGCGTTCGCGATAAACAGCGGGATGACATTACATCAGAAATGTGAATATGGCGGCAATGCCCACCACATCACCGAGGCGCTGTTTAAATCCCTGGGACTGGCCCTGCGGGAGGCCGTGGAGATTGCGGGGGACGGCATCACATCCACCAAGGGGGCGCTGTAATGGGATATACCGCCATTGTGGACTACGGCGTGGGCAATCTGAAAAGCGTGTCCAACGCCATGGCTTATATCGGACAGAAAACCCTGGTGACCGGCGATCCGGCAGAGCTGGAGCGGGCGGACGCCGTAATCCTCCCCGGGGTAGGGGCTTTCCCGGACGCGGCGGACAAGCTGCGGCAGACAGGGCTGGACAGGGCGGTGCTGGCGCAGGCGGGGCGCAAGCCTGTTTTGGGCATCTGCCTGGGCATGCAGCTGCTGTTCGACTGGGGAGAGGAAGGAAAGCGGTGTAAGGGCCTTGGACTTGTGGGCGGCTGCGTCAAGCTGATGGAAACAGAATTCAAGCTGCCCCATATCGGCTGGAACAGCCTGGAGTTTTCAAGCGGCTCCCCGCTGTTTCACGGCCTGGACAGCGGGACATACGTGTACTTTGTCCACTCGTACTGCGGCCATGCCGCCAGCAGGGAGGACGTGATTGCCCGCACGATTTATGGCCCGCCCGTGGTGGCGGCGGTGTCCCATAACGGGGTATACGGCTGCCAGTTTCACCCGGAAAAGAGCGGAGAGGCGGGGCTGCAAATTTTGAAGAATTTTGGAGAATTGATGGGATGATTATTTTACCTGCCATTGATATGAAGGACGGACAGTGCGTCCGGCTGCAAAGAGGGGCGTTTTCCACAGTCAGCCGGGTGGCGGACCATGCGCTGGAAACCGCCCGGGCCTTTGCCTCCGCTGGGGCTAAATGGGTGCACATGGTGGATCTGGATGGCGCCCGGGACGGGGTGCGGCAGAATTTTTCTGCCATCTATGAGGTAATTCAACAATCCGGCCTGCGGGTGGAGCTGGGCGGCGGCATAAAGAGCTGTGAGGATGTGGACACGGTGGCAGGGACGGGGGTGTCCCGGCTGGTGATCGGCTCCGCCGCCGTTACCCATCCCGAGGTGGTGGACTACGCCTTGAAACAGTATGGCCCCGGCCGGGTGGCCGTGGGGATCGACTGCCTGAACGGGCGGGTGCGCATTGCGGGCTGGGAGCGGGATTCCGCGCTCAGCGGCCTGGAGCTGGCCCGCCGGATGGAGGAAAAGGACGTAAAGATAATAATCTTTACAGATATTGCCGCAGATGGGATGCTGTCTGGTCCCAGCTTTGGACAGCTTGCCGCGCTGCAAAAGGCGGTGGGATGCGGCATCGTGGCCTCCGGCGGGGTGACTACCCTGGATGACATCAGGCGGCTCCGGGACATGGGCCTGTACGGGGCTGTCATCGGCAAGGCGTACTACGCCGGTACCATCGATCTGGCGGAAGCGGTCCGGGAAGCGGGGCCCCAGCGATGAAGATCGCGGTGATGGGCTACAGCGGGTCGGGCAAGTCCACCCTGGCCCGGGCGCTGGGAGAGCGGTATGACATCCCGGTGCTGCATTTGGACCGGATTCACTGGGCGCCGGGCTGGCAAGAGCGGGACAGGGAGGAGGTCCGCCGGATGGTCCATGACTTTATGGAAAACCCGGCCTGGGTCATTGATGGCAATTATACCAAGTTTGAGTATGAACGCAGGCTGGCAGAGGCGGACAGGATTCTGCTCCTGGAATTGCCGCGGCTGACCTGTTTTTGCCGGGCATGGCGGCGCTTTTTCCGCTATTGTGGACAGACCCGCGCAGATATGGGCGAGGGGTGCCCGGAGAGAATGGACCGGGAATTCATGTGGTGGATTCTATGGAAAGGGCGCACCCGCCAAAAGCGGAGGGCATTTCAAGAAGCGGCAGAGAGATACCCCGCAAAAACTGTTGTCTTGCGCAGCCAGAGAGATATAGACCGATATTTGGAGGGGGTCTCATGCTAGCCAAACGCATCATCCCCTGCCTGGACGTGCGGGACGGCCGGGTGGTGAAGGGAGTCAATTTTGTGAATATCCGGGACGCGGGCGACCCGGTGGAGCTGGCCAAGTTCTACTCGGACCAGGGAGCGGACGAGATCGTATTCCTGGACATTACCGCCACCAGCGACGCCCGGGACACCGTGGCCGACGTGGTGGAGCGGACAGCCGCCCAGGTGTTCGTCCCCCTCACCGTGGGGGGCGGCATCCGCACCCTGGACGACTTTCAGCGGCTGCTGCGGGCGGGGGCGGACAAAATCTCAGTAAACTCTGCGGCTGTAAAGGATGAAACCTTGATTGCCCGCGCAGCCCGGCGGTTTGGTTCCCAGTGCGTGGTGCTGGCCATTGATGCGCGCCGCCGCCCGGAGGGCTGGTATGAGGTGGTGGTGGCCGGGGGGCGTACTCCCACCGGAATGGACGCGGTGGAGTGGGCCCGCCGGGGCCAGGCGCTGGGGGCGGGGGAAATTCTGCTCACCTCCATGGACGCGGACGGAACCAAGTCGGGTTTTGACCTGGAGATGACAAAGGCGGTGACGCAGGCCGTCTCCATCCCGGTGATTGCCTCCGGCGGCTGCGGCAGCCTGGAGCATTTCGCCCGGGTATTTGAGGAGACAAACTGCGATGCGGCGCTGGCGGCGTCCCTGTTCCACTTCGGTGAGCTGACGGTGCCCCAGGTAAAAGACTTCCTGCGGGGCAGGGATATCCCGGTGAGGTAAAAGGGCCGCGGTTTACGATTGACTGGGGGGTAGCGTATGTTTGACCTGAACCTGCTGTTTCAAAAATCAGAGCTGATCCCGGTGATCGTCCAGGACGCGGACAGCCGGGAGGTGCTCATGCTGGGCTTTACCAACCGGGATGCGGTGGAGCTGACCTTGAAAACAAAAACCGCCTGGTTCTGGAGCCGAAGCCGCCGGGCGCTGTGGAACAAGGGGGAGACCAGCGGAAATTTTCTCCACGTCAAGGAGATTTTCACCGACTGCGACACCGACACGCTGCTGTATCTGTGCGTGCCGGATGGCCCGGCCTGCCACACGGGGGCAAGGAGTTGCTTTTTTAATCAAATCGCGCTATAATGAAAAGCGTTCAGGAGGGATATGCTATGGACAGCACGTTGGAGGCACTGTACCAGGTGGTTTTGGACCGCAGGACCCACCCGCAGGAGGGATCGTATACCTGCTACCTGTTTGACAAGGGGCTGGACAAGATTCTGAAAAAAGTGGGGGAGGAGTGCGCCGAGACCATTATTGCGGCCAAAAACGATGTGCCCGCCGATACAGTGGGAGAGGTGTCCGACCTCATTTACCACCTGCTGGTGATGCTGGCGGAAAAGGGCATCCCTGTGAACGATGTGCTGGCGGAGCTGGACCGCCGGGCGCAGAAAATCGGAAACCTGAAGAAGATGAAACAGGTGGATAAGGAGAGTTGATGATGGAAGAGCGCAACATGAACCGGTACGATTTTGACAGCAGCTATACGCAGGAGGGGCTGACGCTGAACCAGTATGTGGCGCGCACCTTCGGATGGATGTTTGTGGGATTGATGATTACCTTTTTGCTGGCTGCGGCGTTGGCCATGACAGGAGCGGTGATCTACCTCTTTGTAAATCCCTATATCCCTGTGGTGCTGCTCATCGCCGAGGTGGCGGTGGTGCTCATTCTGTCCGCCGGCATTTTGAAGCGGTCGGTGGGCGTCACCCGGATGCTGTTCGCGGTTTACTCTGTCCTTAACGGCGTGGTATTTTCCGCGTACTTCGTGATCTATGATGTGGCCAACCTGGTGGTGATTTTTGGGCTGACCGCTCTGTTTTTTGGTGCGTTTGCCCTCTATGGGCGGTTCACCAGGACCGATTTGTCCAAACTTCGTCCCCTGCTCATCGGTGGGCTGATCTTTCTGCTCATTGCGGGACTGCTGACCATGTTCCTCAATCTCAGTTCTATGGAGCGGATCATCTGCATGGTGGGCATTGCGGTATTCCTCTGCTTCACCGCCTATGATGTGCAGAAGATCAAGGCAAATTATGAGTATTTCTGCGGCGACACGGTGATGCTGCAAAAGGCGGCCATCTACTCCGCACTGCAGCTGTACCTGGACTTCATCAACCTGTTTCTCTATCTGCTGCGCTTTTTGGGGCGGAACAGAAGCAGCCGATAATCCGGCACGTGCCATAATGAAAAGGGGCTCCGCTTTTTTAAGCGGCGCCCCTTTTCGGACAAAATAAAAATCGCCCCTTATAAGGACGAGTCAAACCTTAGTACCTTTGAAATTCCGTACATTCAGCGGTCGCTGGGAACGGTAGTCTCTCCGGCGAAGATCAACTCGTCAATATCAACAGGCACGTTCTGAAAGAGGACCTTCATTGTCATCACCTCCTTGGTTTTCTTGTTGTGTATTATAGCAATAAAAATTCAGTTTGTAAAGGGGTTTTTGTGAAAAACTTGAAATACCATATACTGTAAGTTCCCCTAAAAAAATGCTTGCATTTTTGCCCGGCGTCTGCTATAATGCAAAAACAGATGCGGGTGTAGTTCAATGGCAGAATGTCAGCTTCCCAAGCTGAACACGGGGGTTCGATTCCCCTCACCCGCTCCAGTGGACTGGGCATTTTTGATACTAAGGTATCATAAATGCCCAGCCCTATTTATATTTACGGGGGATTGGAGGGGACTTGGATGGAACTTCGCGACATTCAGAAGATTGAGAACGAAGTGGAACAGGTTCAAAGAATCTATGAGGTGTTTGATGAAAACAGGCGCTTAAACCGTTCCAAGGCTGCGCGGGTAGAATTTTTGACTACGACCTGGTATATTGAACGCTACTTGAAGCCTGGGGACAGAATTTTGGATGTGGGAGCCGGAGCAGGGGAGTACAGCCTCTATTTTGCACGAAAAGGGTATGACGTCTGCGCCTTAGAGCTGGCGGAGAACAATATCAAGGCGTTTCGTGCGAAGCTGACGCCGGAGGATCACATTGACGTTGCCCAGGGGAACGCCATGGACCTGAGCCGCTACGCAGACAACAGCTTCGATGCGGTTCTGCTGTTCGGCCCGCTGTACCATTTACATGAAGAAGAGGATAAGCAGCGGTGCATCGCGGAGGCGAAGCGGGTTTGCAAAGCCGGCGGAAAGATTTTCTTTGCCTTTATCTCCAATGATTTTGTGATTTTGACGGAGTTTTCCTACAGGCCGGACTATTTCATGGTCGGCGAGTATAATAAGGAGACGTTCAAGCTGGACGACTTCCCCTTTGTGTTTCACACGGTGGACGAGTGCCGCAGAATTCTTCGGGAGGGCGGCGTGCGCGTGCTCCATGAGGTCGCCTCCGACGGTATAAGCGAACTGATGGAAGGTCAAATTAACGCCATGGATGAGGAGAGCTACCAACAGTATCTGAGGTATCATTTCTACATCTGCGAAAAGCCGGAGTTTCTGGGTATGACAAACCATCTGCTTTTTGTGGGAGAGAATTAGGGTATTTTTCAAACGGCGCCTAGACCAAGGCCAGCCATGAAAGAAGGGCGGAGCATGAAAATTCGGTGCGCCTGGGAGCACAATGGAGACGACACGCTGCTGTACGCGGTGAACTGCCCGGGAGCATACGCGCGGGGGGCAAGCAGGGAGCAGGCGGTGGAGAAGCTGCCGGAAGAACTCAGGTCATATTGGTGGTGGAGCGGCGAGGCGTGCCCTGAGACCTTTGAAATTGAGGTCGTCCAGGAAAAGGCCAGCGCACTTCAGATTGCCGACGCCGATTCGGACATTATCTTTGACGGGGAGCGGATGCCGCTGGCGGAGGAGGAGTACCGGCGGCTGAAGTGTCTGGCGCTGAAGTCCGCGGAGGATTTCCACGCGCTGTACTGCTCCGTGCCGGATAAGGACATGAGCTGCCTGCCGGAGCGGCGCACATTCTACGGCCCTGTGCCCCGGACGGCCCGGGAGATGTATGAGCACACCAAAAATGTAAACTCCTATTATTTTGGAGAGATCGGCGTGGACGCGGATAACGAGGGGACAATTTTTCAGTGCCGCCGGAGGGGTTTTGAGCTTTTGGAGCGCCGCGGCGGGTTTTTAGACGCTCCAGCCGCTGTGGGCAGCTATGATGAATTGTGGTCGGTCGGAAAGGTGCTGCGGCGGTTTTTGTGGCACGACCGAATTCACGCCAAAGCCATGTACCGAATGGCGGTCAAGACCTTTGGCAGGTGTGCGGTCAAAAATCCCTTCTTCTTTTCGGACTGCCGGGGGACAACAAAATAACGCTGCAAGCGCATTTATTCTGCCGCTTTAGCGCCAGAACCCGCCGCCATTCCTCTGCCCAAAACCCCGGGGCGGTTTGCATAAAATCCCTGCTCAGGACATACAGTAGTGCAGGCTGTGTGGACAAGGAGGGGGTACGGTATGGGCGGCAGAACATCCAGGCCGAGGGCGGCAGGGGGCGGACGGCGGCCCGCCCAGCGGGCGAGAAGGCAGGCGCAGAGCGGCGGCGCGGACCGGGACCGGCTCAGGCTGATCCAGCTGGCGGTGAGCCTTGCGCTGTTTCTGCTGGTGTATATCGGCCGGGGGGTATTTCCCGCCCAGCTGGAGGCGTGGCGGGCGGCGGCCGCGGCAAACGTGGACTTCAGGGCCGCCTTTCAGCGCTTTGGGTCCGCCCTCACGCAGGGTGAGCCGGTGCGGGGCGCGCTGGAGACCCTGTGTTACATGCTGCTGGGCGGAGAGGTGGAAGAGGAACTGCCCCCGCCGTCCCAGCCGATGGACATCAGCCCGGAGTATCCTTCCGGCCTGCTGAGCAATGCGCCGGGAGGCGGGCTGAGCTATCTCAACAGCCACGGCATCCTGGCGGGAACCAGGCCGGAGGAAAAGGGGGACGAGCCTGAGGAAAGCCAGCCGCCATCCGGCCAGCCGGAGCCTGCCCAGCCGGTTCTGGTGACGGCAGTGGCCCAGGAGTATACGGAGGATGGGGTCAAGCTGCCAAGAAACGTGAGTATGGCGTTTTATGAGCTGGGGCTGAGTGAAACAGCTGTGCCGGTGATGGGGAGCGCCACGTCCGGCTTCGGCTACCGGGACAGCCCGATTGACGGCGAGAACGAGTTTCATCTGGCCCTGGATATCGGGGCCGAGGAGGGGACGGAGATCGGCGCGTTTTCCTCCGGCGTGGTGGAATACATTGGTGAAAGCGATGAGTTCGGCAAATACCTGAAGATCCGCCACGAAAATAACGTCAGCAGCTTTTACGCCCATTGCAGTGAGCTGCTGGTGCACAAAGGAGACGAGGTGGCCTGCGGCCAGACCGTGGCGCTGGTGGGGCACACCGGAAACGCCACCGGCTCGCACCTTCATTTAACCATAGAAAAAGACAACATCCGCCTGAATCCCGCATACTATGTGGAGTTGCCGTGAAATGCCCCGGGTGGAGGTAAGCCCCGGTTTTTTGCTTTTGCTGGGCGCCCTGTTCTGGCTGGACGAGGGGGTGGGGCTGCTGCCCTGGGGACTGCTGGCCTGCGCCATCCATGAGGTGGGGCACATTGTGGCTTCCGCAGTCTGGGGAGGACATGTGAGGGGGCTGTCGCTGACGGTGGTGGGGGCGGAGCTGCGCATCGACTACGACGCGCCGCTGTCCTATGGGCAGGACAGCCTGGTGGCGCTGGCGGGTCCCGGAGCCAACCTGATGTTTGGCATGCTGGCGCTGAGCCTTGACTGGAAGCTGGCCGCGGCGGTGAGTCTGACCATTGGCGCGTTCAACCTGCTGCCCATACCGCCCTTGGACGGGGGGAGGGTCGTGTATGGTCTGCTGGCGGTCCGGCTGGACACGGACTGGGCGGAGCGGCTGATGACGGCCCTGTCCGGCTGCCTGGTGGGTGTGCTGGCCGGGGTGGGTGCTATGGCCGCCGTCCACTATGGCAACGCGACCTTGCTGCTCACGGCCTTGTGGCTGCTGGCGGGAGTGCTGCGGCGGGGGAGCGGAGAGGTATAAACTTTTGCGCACAAAGCGAAAAAAATCCTTGCAAATCCTGATGAACTGTGATAAACTACCTTAGTCTGAAATAGGGTGGTCCTCTGCGCGGCCAATCGGCTTAGACGCATGAACGCCTGAATCTAGGAGGAAAGTACAAATGGAACTGTTGAAGCAATTCAGCGAGAAGTACATGAAGGACGAGGCTCCTTCCGTCAACGTGGGCGATACCGTCCGGGTGCACATCCGGGTCAAGGAAGGCAGCCGTGAGCGTATCCAGGTGTTTGAGGGCACCGTCATCGCCAAGAAGCATGGCGGCGTGGAGGAGAGCTTCACCGTCCGCCGTATTTCTTACGGCGTGGGCGTGGAAAAGGTATTCCCCCTGCACGCCCCCACCATTGAAAAGGTGGAGACCATCCGCCGGGGCAAGGTGCGCCGCGCCAAGCTGTACTACCTGCGTGACCGCGTGGGCAAGGCCGCCAAGGTCAAAGAGGACCTGTAAGCTGCGTCATAAGAAAGGAGCGGGGAACCGCTCCTTTTTTATTCAACTTGCCGCTGACTGATAAAAGGAGGCCGGGCTGATGAACATACAGTGGTACCCCGGGCATATGACCAAAACCCGCCGCCAGATGGAAAATGACGTGAAGCTGGTGGACCTGGTGGCGGAAGTGGTGGATGCCCGCATCCCAATTTCCAGCCGGAACCCGGATATCGACGCCATAGTGGGAGACAGGCCAAGGCTGATCATTTTCAACCGGGCGGATCAGGCCGACCCGGCCGCGACCGGGCGCTGGCTGGCCTGGTTTAAGGAAAGAGGCTGCGGTGTACTGGAGACCGACGCCAAAAGCGGCAGGGGAGTGGGAGAGTTCTCCGCGACCGCGAAGCGCGTATTGAAGGACAAGCTGGAAGCCTGGAGGGCCAAGGGGCAGGTGGGACGCCCAATCCGGGCCATGGTGGTGGGGGTGCCAAACGTGGGTAAGTCCACCTTCATCAATAAAGTGGCCAAGCGCAAATCGGCAAAGGCGGGCGACCGCCCGGGCGTCACCCGGGGCAAACAGTGGGTGAGTGTGGACGCCGGGCTGGAGCTGCTGGATACGCCGGGTATCCTCTGGCCAAAATTTGAGGACCAGACCACCGGCCTGCATCTGGCTTTTACCGGCGCGGTAAAGGACGAGATCACAGATGTGGAGGGGCTGGCCTGCGCGCTGCTGGAGCTGCTGCGGGACCGCTACCCTCAGGCACTGAAAGAGCGGTATAAGATAACGGACATTGATGAGCTCCAGGGCTGGGAGCTGCTGGAACAGTGCGCACGTAAGCGGGGGATGCTGGTCTCCGGCGGAGAGGTGAATGGAGAACGGATGGCCAACGTTCTGCTGGATGAGTTCCGGGGAGGAAAGCTAGGACGCTTTACACTGGAAACGCCGGAAGAGATTAAGCTGTAAGAGGGGAGGGAAGATTATGCCGGGCTGGGATTATGAGCGGGCGGCGGCGGACCGGGGGCGCCTCGCGGTGTGCGGCTGTGACGAGGCGGGGGCGGGGCCCCTGGCGGGCCGGGTGTATGCGGCGGCGGCCATCCTCCCCGACGGGCTGGACCTGCCATGGCTCAATGACTCCAAGCAGGTGACGGAAAAACGGCGGGAGATCTTGTTTGACCAGATCCGGGAACAGGCCGTGAGCTGGGCTGTGGCCTGGGTGGAGCCGGAGGAGATCGACCGAATCGACATACTCAACAGCCGGATCAAAGCTATGCAACTGGCCATCGACGCGCTGGAGAAAAAGGCGGATTTCGCCTTGGTTGACGGCAGCCGGGACCACGGCAGCAAATATGCCATTACTACGGAACACCAGCTCATTGTAAAGGGGGACAGCCTGTCATGCTCCATCGCCGCCGCCTCTATTTTGGCCAAGGTCAGCCGGGACCGTTACATGGCGGAAATGGCCGCGCTGTATCCCCAATATGAGTTTGAGCGCCACAAGGGCTATCCCACCAGGCGGCACTATGAGCTGCTGCGGGAGTTCGGGCCGTGTCCGATCCACCGGCGCAGTTTTTTAAAAAAGCTGTGAGCGGGGGGGAGAATGCCCGGCGGCTGGGGCAGTGGGGGGAGGCCCTGGTGGCGGAGGATCTGCGGCGAAGGGGCTGGACGATTGCAGCCACCAATTTTCGCTGCCGCATGGGCGAGATAGATATCATCGTGAAAAACGGGAAGTATTTGGCCTTTGTGGAAGTTAAGCTGCGGAAAAACAATCGCTTTGGGGCGGCATGTGAGGCGGTGACCCCTTCCAAGCAGAGGAAGCTCCGGGCTGCGGCCCAATATTATCTGATGTGTCATCCCACCGGGCTCCAGCCCCGATTCGATGTGGCGGAGGTGTACGCGCCCCAGGGGACTGAAACGGTACGGCCGGGCATAAGTTACATTGAAAATGCTTTTTAGGGGGATGATTATGGAGCCGGTCTCTGTTTTTGACGCCCATTGCGACACCGTTTCCCGCTGCTGGCGGGAGTATGAGGGATTGGATTCCAATTCCGGGATGATCTCGTTGAATCGGACGGCGGGCTTTGGAGGGTACTGCCAGTTTTTTGCCCTGTGGACCGCGGATGGCTATACCGGTTACCCGTCAGGCGGGGATTCGGTAGAGCGGGCCTACCGGGCTCTTCTGCGCTGCTTCAAGGACCAAATGGCCCGCAATGGGGACAGAATTGTCCAATGCCGCACCGCGGATGAGGCGGAGCTGGCCAACGCCCAGGGAAGGGCCGCCGCTTTTCTGTCGGTGGAGGGGGGCGAACTGCTGGGCTGCGACCCCGCCCGGCTTCCCCAAGCGGCGGCGGACGGCGTGACCGCCATTAACCTCACATGGAACCACGCCAACGCCTTGTCCGGCGCCCACGCGGACCAGCCGGAACGGGGACTGTCCGCAATCGGCCGGCTGTTTGTGGAAAAAATGGAGGAGCTGCATATCCTGGTGGATGTGTCCCATCTGTCGGAGGCCGGATTCTGGGACGTGGCCGAAATGGCCCGCCGTCCCTTCATTGCCAGCCACTCCAACGCAAAATCTGTGTGGAATCACACAAGGAACTTGACGGATGGACAAATAAATGCGATAATAAAAAATCAAGGAGTAATAGGGTTGAATTTCTATACCGAGTTTGTGGGAGGCGGCAGGGACCTGGATATGGTCCGGGCCCATCTGGACTGCATTTTGGAGCTGGGCGGGGCCGGGAACGTGGCCCTGGGGGGCGACTGGGACGGCTGCGACACCATCGCAGACCTGCCCGCCATCGACAGCCTGTCCCGGCTGTATGAGCACCTTTTGCGCCATGGCTATAAAGAAACGGTTGTCCAAGACCTGTTTTACAACAATTTAATGAGAGTAGTGAGATGACCATGAACTATCTGAGCACGAGAAATAAAGATTTGCGCATGAGTGCGTCCCAGGCCATCGCCAAAGGACTGGCCCCCGACGGCGGGCTGCTGACCCCGGCGGTGCTGCCCAGGCTGCCCTCCTCTGCGGTGGAGACCATGCGGGACATGTCCTACCAGCAGCGGGTGGTCTACATCATGAACAGCTTTTTGGAGGGGTTCGCCGCCTCCGAGCTGAACAGCTATGCCTCGGAGGCCTACGGCGGGGGAAAGTTCTCCCACGAGGATGTGGCCCCGGTGCGCAGGCTGGATGAGAACACCTACTGCCTGGAGCTGTGGCATGGGCCTACCTGCGCCTTTAAGGATATGGCGCTGCAGATGCTGCCCCATCTGCTCACCGCGTCCTTGGATAAAAATGACGAGAAAAAGACGGTGTGCATTCTGGTGGCCACCTCCGGCGACACCGGGAAGGCTGCGCTGGAGGGCTTCCGCAATGTGGAGAACACAAAGATTCTGGTGTTCTATCCCAAAGACGGCGTCTCCGAAATCCAGGAGCTGCAGATGGTCACCCAGGAGGGCGGAAATGTGGGCGTGAGCTCCGTGGTGGGCAATTTTGACGATGCCCAAACCGGAGTAAAACAGCTGTTTTCCGACGAGAAGCTGTCGGCTGAGCTTGCGGAGCGGGGCTATTTCCTCTCCTCCGCCAACTCCATCAACTGGGGCCGGGTGCTTCCTCAGATTGTGTACTACGCCTCCGCCTACTGTGATCTGCTGAAGGAAGGGGCCATCGCCAAGGGACAGCAGATCAACGTGTGCGTGCCTACCGGCAACTTCGGCAACATTCTGGCGGCATATTACGCCAAGGCTATGGGTATCCCCATCAGCCGGCTGATCTGCGCCTCCAACCAGAACAATGTGCTCACTGACTTCATCCACACCGGCTCCTATGACCGCAACCGCACCTTCTATAACACCCTGTCTCCATCGATGGACATTCTGGTGTCCAGCAATCTGGAGCGGATGGTGTTTGAGCTGTCCGGCCGGGATGACCGGCTGGTGCGGGAGTATATGTCCCAGCTGACCCAGTACGGCAGCTACCGGGTGGACAGTTCCATCCGTACCAAGCTGAAAAAAGAGTTCAGCGCCGGCTATTGCAGCGACGGGCAGACCAAGGCCATGATCGCCAAAATGTGGAGTGAGCGCAGTTATCTCATCGATCCCCACACCGCAGTGGCCTTCCACGTGCTGGACGAGTACCGGGCGGAGACGGGGGACGACACCCCCACCGTGGTGGTATCCACCGCCAGCCCCTTCAAGTTCTGCAGCAGCGTGCTGGACGCGCTGGGCGTAAAAGAGCACCAGGCCGGGCTGGACATTCTGGATCAGCTGGCCGAGGTCACCGGCGAACCCGTCCCCATGCCCCTGGCCCGGCTGAAGAGCCGCCGGCGCCGTTTTGACGGCGTGGTCAAAAAAGACGCCATGAAGGGCTGCGTGCTGGACTTCCTGAAGTAAAGAGGTGATGGGATGGCCCTCTATGCCATTGGCGACACGCACCTGTCCCTAAGCGCAAACAAGCCCATGGATGTGTTCGGCGGGGGCTGGGAGGGCTATGTGGACAAGCTGCGGGAGGGATTTGCCCCGGTGGGGGACGGCGACACGGTGGTGCTGTGCGGCGATCTGTCCTGGGGCATGAGCCTGGAGGAGGCAAAGGACGACTTTGCCTTCCTCGATCACGAGCTGCCGGGGGAGAAGTGGCTGCTCAAGGGCAATCACGACTACTGGTGGACCACCGCATCCAAGATGAACGCCTTTTTCCAGGCCAACGGCTTTACCCGGCTGCACATCCTTCACAACAACTGCGCTCTGTACGGCGAGACCGCCCTGTGCGGCACCCGGGGTTGGTTTTTTGAGGAGAACGGCGCGCCCCAGTGGGAAAAGGTATTCAACCGGGAACTGATCCGGCTGGAGGCGTCGCTGAAGGCGGCGGGAGAGAGGGAC
The DNA here is from genome assembly GCA_910584835.1 of uncultured Oscillospiraceae bacterium. Classification (GTDB taxonomy): domain Bacteria; phylum Bacillota; class Clostridia; order Oscillospirales; family Oscillospiraceae; genus Enterenecus. The sequence goes on from CAJUEG010000035.1 coordinate 18,610, forward strand.
AAGCTGTGCTTTCTCCACTACCCGCCCCTGTACCGGGGCTACCGCTGTCAGGAAATCATCGATCTGCTGGAGCGATACCGGGTAAAGGCCTGTTATTACGGCCATCTCCACGGCCCGAGCCACCGGCTGGCCATTGAAGGGGCGCAGGGGGCGGTGGACTACCGCCTGGTGTCTGCGGACTTTATAGGATTCCGTCCAAAAAAAATTTTGGATTAGACAAAAAAACAGTGGAAATCTCCGCGCCTATCTGATAGAATAGGTTGGATTATTTAGAAAGAAGGCCCAGGGGCTGCGCCCGGGCCGAGCTTGGAGGAACACACCATGAACATCAAGAGCAACGAAAAAAAAGAGAACAGCACCTATGAGCTGGTGATCGAGGTCGGCGCCGCCGAGTTCCAGGCTGCTGTCGACAAGGTTTACAACCGTCAGAAAAAGAACATCAATGTTCCGGGCTTCCGCAAGGGCAAGGCCCCCCGGAAGATGGTGGAGAAGATGTATGGCGCGGAGATTTTTTTTGAGGACGCCATTTCCCTGGCCTATCCCGACGCCTATGAGACCGCGCTGAAGGAGGCGGGGATCAGCCCCGTAGCCTATCCCCAGCTGGAGGTGCTGGACGTCAGCGCCGACGGCTTTACCTTTAAGGCGACCGTCACCGTCAAGCCCGAGGCGTCCGTTAAGGATTACAAGGGCCTGAGCGTGGCCAAGACGGATGTGAAGGTGTCCGCCGCAGACGTTAAGGCGGAGCTGAAGCCGTACATCGACCGGGCTTCCCGCCTGGTGAGCGTGGAGCGCAAGGCCAAAAAGGGCGACACTGCGGTCATCGACTTCGAGGGCTTCAAGGACGGCGTTCCGTTCCAGGGCGGCAAAGGGGAAAACTACAGCCTGGAGCTGGGCTCCGGCTCCTTTGTCCCCGGCTTTGAGGATCAGGTCATCGGAATGAAGGCCGGAGATGAAAAGGATCTGGACATCACATTCCCCGAGGACTACGCACCCGAGCTGGCCGGCGCCCAGGTGGTGTTTAAGGTCAAGGTCCACGAGGTAAAGGAGAAGCAGGAGCCTGAGCTGGACGACGAGTTCGCCAAGGACGTGTCCGAGTTCGACACTTTGGACGAGTTCAAGAAGGACCTGGGCGAAAAGCTGAAGGCCCGCCGCCAGGAGCAGGCTGACCGGGAGTTTGAGACCGCTGTCATTGACGCGCTGATCGAAAAGCTGGAGTGCGACGTGCCCCAGGCCATGATCGACTACCAGGCGGACAAAATGCTGGACGACTATGCAAACCGCATCCAAAGCCAGGGGATCAAGTTTGAGGACTACCTGCGGATGATGGGCATGACCGTGGACGATATGCGCGCCCAGTCCAAGACCGCCGCCGCCCGGACCGTGCGCAGCGATCTGGCCCTGGAGGCCGTGGCCGCCGCCGAGGGCATTGAGATTTCCGACGCCGCGGTGGATGAGGAGATCGCCAGGCTGGCCGAGCAGTATAAGATGGAGGAGGACAAGGTCCGCTCCATCGTCAATACGGACGATATCCGCCGGGATTTGAGCATGCGCGCCGCGCTGGATCTGGTGAAGTCCTCTGTGAAAAAGACCGCCAAGAAGGCTGCAAAAAAGGCGGAGGATGACGGGGAGGAAAAGGCCGCCCCCAAGAAGAAGGCTTCGTCCAGGGCCAAGAAGGCGGAAGAGTAACATACTGTAAACCTTTTGCGCGCAGGAGGGAATAACCTACGCCGGAGTATGGGCATAATAGCCAGCGCTGGCGGGAAGCGCATATTCCCCCTCGGAAAGGAGAATACCGATGAGTTTAGTTCCTTATGTTGTAGAGCAGACCAGCCGTGGTGAGCGGTCCTATGATATTTTCTCCAGGCTGCTCAATGACCGCATTGTGTTTTTGGGTGAAGAGGTCAACGCGACCACCGCGTCCCTGGTGGTGGCCCAGCTGCTCCACCTGGAGGGGCAGGACCCGGACAAGGACATCCAGCTCTATATCAACAGCCCCGGCGGGTCCATCACCGACGGCATGGCCATCTATGACACCATGCAGTACATCAAGTGTGATGTGTCCACCATCTGTGTGGGTATGGCTGCCTCTATGGGGGCGTTTCTGCTGTCCGCAGGCGCCAAGGGCAAGCGTATCGCCCTGCCCAACGCGGAGATTATGATCCACCAGCCCTCTGCCGGGACCCAGGGCCAAATCACCGACATGGCCCTGCACCTGAAGCGGCTGGAGATCATCAAAAAGCGGATGAACACCCTGCTGGCCGCCAACTGCGGCAAGAGCGTGGAGCAGGTCACCGCCGACTGTGAGCGGGACAACTTTATGACCGCCGAGGAGGCTTTGGAGTACGGCCTTATCGACAAGATCATCACAAATCGCTGAGTAAAGCCAAAGAGCGGAGGGCAGCTTCTCCGCTCTTTTGGCGCTTTCCTGAAAGGAAGACCAGAATATGGCAAGAGACGACTACAAATCGGTGCGCTGCTCCTTTTGCGGCAAGCATCAGGAGCAGGTAGAGCGGATCATCGCCGGCCCCGGCGCCTATATCTGCAACGAATGTGTCCACCTGTGCATGAGCATTTTGGGAGATGAACAGGACGACACCCCCGCCGCGCCGGATATCCCCGATGTAATCCCCACGCCCAAAGAGATGGTGGCGGTGCTGGATGAATATATCATCGGACAGGACAGCGCAAAGGTGGCCCTGTCGGTGGCGGTGTACAACCACTATAAGCGCATTTATTTTGGCGGCGGGGACAACGTGGAGCTGCAAAAGTCCAACATCCTGATGGTGGGCCCCACCGGCTGCGGCAAAACCCTGTTTGCCCAGACCTTGGCCAGAATTCTGAAGGTGCCCTTCGCCATTGCAGACGCCACCACCCTCACTGAGGCGGGCTATGTGGGCGATGACGTGGAAAATATTCTGCTGCGCCTGGTGCAGGCTGCCGATTACGATATTGAGCTGGCCCAGCGGGGCATCATCTACGTGGATGAGATCGACAAGATCGCCCGCAAGAGCGAGAATACTTCCATCACCCGGGACGTGTCCGGCGAGGGTGTGCAGCAGGCTTTGCTGAAAATCCTGGAGGGCACTGTGGCCAATGTGCCGCCTCAGGGCGGGCGCAAGCATCCCCATCAGGAATTCTTGCAGATTGATACCAAAAACATTCTATTCATCTGCGGCGGAGCTTTTGACGGGCTGGAGAAGATCATTGAGCGCCGGCTGGACCAGAAAACCATTGGCTTTGGTTCCGATGTCAAGACCGCCGCTGAGCGGGAAAAGGCGGATGTGCTCAAGTCGGTTCAGCCCCACGATCTGCTGAAGTTCGGCATCATTCCCGAGCTGGTGGGCCGCCTTCCCATCATCACCACTTTGAAGGCGCTGGACCGGGAGCAGCTGGTGCGCATCCTCACCGAGCCCAAAAACGCGCTGGTAAAGCAGTACAAGTGCCTGATGGATTACGACAATGTGGAGCTGGAATTCACCCCCGAGGCGCTGGACGCCGCCGCCGACAAGGCGCTTGAGCGGAAAATTGGCGCCCGCGGGCTTCGGGCGGTGCTGGAAGAGGTTATGACCCCGGTGATGTATGACGCGCCCTCAGACCAGAGCATTGCCAAGGTGACCGTCACGGCGCAGGCCATCCGGGGCGAGAGTGAGGCGGAGATTTTGCGGCAGGAGGGCCGGCCCGCGCGGCCGCGGCTGGGCGCGGCGGCGCTGCGGGCGGAAAAGGGCGGACAGGCGTCTCCCAGGGGAAATGCGTCTTAAAACGGGGACAGCGGCAGAGCCGTGCCCAAATATAAACAGTGTTGTGGGGGGCGGGCGGTAGTCCGCCCTCTTTGCTGTGATTTCCTAGAAGTAACAGATTTGCCTGAATACGGGTATTTGTGCAGGAAGGAGTGATCCGAAATGACGGCGATCAAATCTGTGTCGGTGACTATCCCAGTGTTGGCCCTTCGGGGGCTTACGGTATTTCCGCAGCTCACGCTTCACTTTGACGTGGGCCGCGCGGCTTCCATCCAGGCCCTGGAAGAGGCCATGGGAGAAAACCGGGAAATATTCCTGGTTACTCAAAAAGAGCTCACGGTCGAAAATCCTACCCAAAATGACCTGTACGTCATCGGTACCGTGGCCGACGTAAAGCAGATCCTGCGTCTGCCGGAAAACGGCGTCCGGGTGATGGTGGAGGGACGCCGCCGCGGCCGTCTGCTGCGGCTGGCCGGGGTTGAGCCCTACCTGACGGCAGAGGTGGAGTATCTGCCCGAGCAATCTGCGCCCAAGGGGAATTCACCTCGGATAGAGGCCGCCATCCGGCAGGTATACAATCAGATGGAGCGGTATACCGAGTTGTCCGACCGGGTTGCGCCGGAGATCTATCTGCGCCTTCTTGCCAGCGATGACCCGGGATATATCGCCGACTACGCGGCGCAGAATCTGCCCTTGCGGTTTGAGGATAAACAGGCTGTGCTGGAAGAACTGAGGCCCTCCCGCCGGCTGGACCGGCTGTGCCGTATTTTGGGCAGGGAAGTGGAAATACTGGAAGTAGAGAGCGAACTGGCGGCGAAAATCCACGAGCAGGTGGCATCCAGCCAGCGGGATTACTTTCTGCGGGAGCAGCTCCGGGTCATCCAGCGGGAGCTGGGCGAAGGGGAGGAAGATGGCGAGATTGCCGACTATTGCCGCCGCATCGAACGGGCAAAGCTGCCTGACGCGGTGGAGGAAAAGCTGCTCAAGGAGGTAAAGCACCTGGAGAAGCAGCCCTATGGTTCTTCCGAGGCGGCAGTGATCCGCACCTATCTGGACACCTGCCTGGAGCTTCCATGGCGGACCAAAACCAGGGAGCGGGTGAATGTTGCCGCCGTGTCCAAGGTGCTGGAGGCGGACCACTATGGCCTGGAAAAGGTGAAAGAGCGCATCCTGGAATTTGTCGCGGTAAAGCAGCTGGCCCCCGATCTGAAGGGACAGATTATCTGCCTGGTGGGCCCGCCGGGGGTGGGAAAGACGTCTATCGCCATGAGCGTGGCCAAGGCGATGAACCGAAAGCTGGCGCGCATATCCCTGGGCGGCATTCGGGACGAGGCGGATATACGGGGCCACCGAAAGACCTACGTGGGAGCCATGCCCGGCAGAATCATAGCCGGGATCAGGCAGGCGGGGAGCTCCAACCCCATGCTGCTGCTGGACGAGATAGACAAGGTGGGCAGCGATCAGCGGGGAGACCCGGCGGCGGCGCTGCTGGAGGTGCTGGACAGCGAACAAAACAGCGCTTTCCGGGACCACTATTTGGAGGTGCCCTTTGATCTGTCCGACGTGATGTTTATCACCACCGCCAATACCACCGATACCATCCCGAGGCCCCTGCTGGACCGTATGGAGGTCATTGAGCTGCCCAGCTACACGGATAAGGAAAAGCTGCAGATCGCAAAGCGCCATCTGCTGCCCCGGCAGCTCAAGCGCCATGGCCTGTCCAAGAAACAGCTGAAAATTAATGACCGCGGCCTGGAAGAACTGATCGCCGGATACACAAAGGAGTCCGGCGTACGTCTGCTGGAGCAGAAGCTGGCCTGTCTGTGCCGGAAATGCGCCATGCAGATTGTGGATAAGAATGTAAAGCAAATTCAAATTACAGAAAGCAATCTGCATGAGTTTCTCGGTCAAAGAAAGTATTTAGATGATACGCGCGGCCGCGAGGCTTTGATAGGCGTGGTGAATGGGCTGGCGTGGACCTCTGTGGGAGGCGAGCTTTTGGAGGTGGAGGTCAACGTGGTGCCCGGAACAGGGAAGCTGTCCCTCACCGGCAACTTGGGGGATGTGATGAAGGAGTCCGCCAAGGCGGCACTGTCCTATGTGCGCAGCAGGGCATCCCAGCTGGGGGTGGAGCCGGATTTTTATAGCGCGAAGGATATCTATGTCCACTTTCCAGAGGGCGCAGTTCCAAAAGACGGCCCGTCCGCTGGGATTGCCATCACCACGGCCATAGTGTCCGCCCTTACCGGCATACCGGTGCGCAGGGACGTGGCCATGACCGGCGAGGTCACGCTCCGGGGCCGGGTGCTGGCCATTGGCGGGCTGCGGGAAAAGAGCATGGCCGCGCTGCGCAGCAGTGTGGGGACCGTCATCATCCCGGCCGACAATGTAAAGGATCTGGAAGAAATTGATCAGACTGTGCGCGGCATGCTCAACTTTGTGCCGGTGCGCCAGGCAGACGAGGTGCTGGTCCAGGCGCTGACCGGTGCGCTGCCCGTTACAGCGTCCAGCACGTCCCGAAAGACCCCGGAGGCCCCGAGAACCGTAGGCCACGCCGTAAATCTGCGTCAATGAGGGAAACGGTATGGCGGTGAATTGGAATTTGGCGCAGTTTGTCCGCTCCGCGGCAAAGCCCGCAGACTTCCCCCGGGACGGGCTGCCCCAGGTGGTATTTGCGGGACGCTCAAACGTGGGAAAATCTTCGGTCATTAACCGGCTGCTCAACCGCAAAAATTTTGCGCGGGTGGGGTCGGCGCCGGGTAAAACCACTCACATCAATTATTTTTGTGTGGATCAGAAGCTCTATCTGGTGGACCTGCCCGGCTATGGCTACGCCAAAGTGTCCAAGCAGGAGCGGGACCGCTGGGGGAGGCTGATTGAATCGTGGTTTGCCGGTGCGGAGCGCATGGCGCTGGGCATCCTGGTGGTGGATGCCCGCCACAAACCCACGGCGGACGACTGCACAATGGCCCAGTTTTTTTTGAACTCGGGCAAACCGTTCCTGGTGGCGGCCAACAAGCTGGACAAGCTGAAGAAAAGCGAGATTGCCGGAAACGGGCAATTGATCCGCGAGACCCTGGCCCTGCCGGACGGCATACCCCTTATCCTGTTCTCTGCGGAGAAAGGGGAGGGGAAAGAGGCGCTGTTGGGAGAAATCATACACCATTTGGAGGCATAAATGAGATATGTTCGGATTGACCATCCGGGTGGCCCCCGCTGGGGTGTGGTCAAGGGGGAGGATGTGCTCACCCTGTCAAAACCGCCCTATGAGGAGCTGGAGTATGATGGCGGCAGGCTTGCCCTGCGTCAGTGCAGGCTGCTGGCGCCCTGTGAGCCCACCAAGATTGTCTGCGTGGGGAAAAATTATGCAGAACATGCCAGAGAGATGGGCAGTGAACCGCCGGGCCGCCCGATCCTGTTTCTGAAAGGACCGAATGCACTCAACCGGCCAGACGGAGCTGTCCAGGCGCCTGAATTTGTGGGCCGTCTGGATTATGAGGGAGAGCTGGCAGTTGTAATCCGGCGGCGGGCCAGGAATGTGAAGGAAAAAGATTTTGCGGATTATGTGCTGGGTTACACCTGCCTGAACGATGTGACGGCCCGGGATGTACAGCAGCAGGACGGCCAGTGGACAAGGGGAAAGTCCATGGACGGATTTTGCCCGGTGGGACCGCTGGTGACGGACGAGGTGGACCCGGCGGCGCTGGCGCTCACGACCCGCCTCAACGGAAAAGCGGTGCAGCAGGGACATACGGCGGATTTGATTACGCCAATTCCCCGGCTGCTGGAATTTATCACCGCAGCCATGACGCTGGAGCCCGGCGATGTGGTGGCCACCGGTACGCCTTCCGGCATAGGCCCGATGATCCCCGGCGACAGGGTGGAGGTGGATATTGAGGGGATCGGTGTGCTGAAAAATCAGGTGATATAAGCGCATTCCCGGCGGGCCGGATGGCTCGCCGGGTTTTGCTAAAAAACTTGCGGAAAAAGGGTTGACAAATATCGCTGGTCTGGTATAATAGCTTACGGTCGTCAAGGCCAGCGCAGCATAGCGGATTAGTGTAATGGTAGCACACCAGACTCTGACTCTGTTTGTGAGGGTT
>CAJUEG010000036.1 GCA_910584835.1 uncultured Oscillospiraceae bacterium
AAATCGTTGGCAGTTCTATTCAAGGCTATCATATTGAAGCCGCAAAAATCAAGAACGGGCCATTTGCTGACAGTGACCATTACGGCGTCCTCTTGGGTAAAAATTCCAGAGATATGTACGTCACCTGGGAATTTCATCTGAGGGAGGATGGGTCGGTGTCGGCCTACTGGGGGCACTACATACAAGACCGTGAGGAGGCCCTGCGGGATTTTAAGACCCGAGGCGTGGAGACTCCACAGAAATTCCATGTGACGGTTACAGAGATATTCCAACTCACCATTGCGATAGAAGCCGACAGCAAGGAAAAGGCCGAGCAGGTCGTATCTGCCGATTGGAGAAAGGGGGAGTTTGCCCTTGGCCCGGAGTGCTTTGCCGGTGTGGAGTTTGAGGCTGTCCCCGTGGATGGACAGCGGCAACAAGGGGAAATGAATTGCTTGACTTAAATAGTGCAATGTGATAAAATGGAACAAAAAGAAGTAAATGGGGACTGTTCCATGGATATCTATGATATTAGAAATGCACTTAATTCCGGTAGGACAATCTACGATTTGCCTCTCCGAGTAACCTATTACGCCCGGGTATCCACGGACAAAGACGAGCAGCTTCATTCTCTCTCTGCCCAGGTGCGATATTACACCGAGTTCATCCAGAAGTGCCCGGATTGGACTTTCGTGGAAGGTTACATAGACGAAGGAATCAGCGGGACAAGCGTTGGCAAGCGTGAAAACTTCCTTCGGATGATTGACGATGCCAGGAGCGGGCGCTTTGACTTCATCGTGACCAAGGAGATTTCCCGGTTTTCCAGGAACACGCTAGACAGTATCCAATATACCCAAGAACTTTTGAGGTGCGGAGTAGGAGTACTGTTCCAGTCCGATAACATCAACACCCTGATGCCGGACGCTGAGCTTCGCTTAACCATCATGTCCAGTATTGCCCAGGATGAAGTGAGAAAGATTTCCGAACGTGTAAAATTTGGCTTCAAAAGGGCCATTGAACATGGCGTAGTGCTGGGCAACAACAGAATCTGGGGCTATGAAAAGCAGAATGGAAAACTTGTCATCAAAGAGGACGAAGCCAAGATTGTCCGCATAATCTTCGACCTCTATGCCAACCAGCACATGGGCATCCGCACTATCGCTGCCCAGCTTACCAGCATGGGATATGAGAACTCTAAGGGAAACCCCTTCTCTTTCAGCACCATCCGGGGTATCCTGAGCAATCCCAAGTACAAGGGTTATTACTGCGGGGGAAAGAGCTGCAAGTACGACTACAAGCTCAGCGACAGAAAGTATTTTTCCCAGGAAGAATGGGTCATGTATAAGGATGAGGAGAATGTACCCCCTATCGTGTCTGAGGAGCTTTGGGACAAAGCTAACCTGATTTTGAGCAAACGGTCTGCCAAGCAGAGCGCCGAGGACAAGACCGGATATCAGAACCGTTACCCCTATAGCGGTAAAATCATCTGTGGTATCCATAAGCTGCCCTACTACCGCTCTTTATACCGCTATAAAAGCGGTAATAAGGAAATTTGGCAATGCCAGGAGTACAGCAGGAAAGGGAAGGGGGGCTGTACCTCTCCCGTTCTCTACACCACAGAACTGGACGATATCATGAGGCAGGTTCTAAACGAGCTGTCCATCCATAAAGCCGAGATTATCCATGAGCTGGTGCAGCTCTATACCACCCTGGGCAGCGGAGCCAAGACCGAGGAAGATATTGCCCATTGCAAGGTTAAAATTGAGGACATTCTTCGCAGGAAGGACAAGCTCCTGGACCTCAGCATAGGTGGCCGGATTACCGATGATGAATTCAGCCTGAGAAACGACAGGTTCAATGAGGAAATCGCCACGCTCCAAGGCAGGCTCCAGGAGCTGGAGGCCGAAAAGCTCAAAAACCAGGACATGATGCAGTCCATAGAAACGCTTCGCCAAGCCATCACTGAGGAGCTGGATTTTTCTAATGGTTTTTCCGTGGGTGTGATGGACGCCCTGCTGGACCACATCGAGGTGAAGGGGACTGAGGATAAGAACAGGGTGGAGGTTCAAGTATACTTGAAAGCGGTGAATGAAACAGTCGATTTTACTATAAGTCGGGCACGAAATAAAACTTCTGTATGTACCAGACAATACATATGATGCGGGCGGATATTCGGGCGGAGGTGTCCCCCATCATGGGCACCGAGAAGCAGTCTGAGGAGATGGTGGACTACCTGCTGCGGCAGTTCGAGGGGGACACCGGGAAGATCTGGGACTCCAACATCTTTGGCCGCTCCTTCCACGAGCTGGTGGGGGAGGACCTGAACGGCAAGCTGAAGCGGATGCCGGAGGAGGCCAGGGAGAAGCTGCGGGAAACCCTCCAGCGGATCATCAACGAGGGGTCCGGCGGGCTGATCTGCATCATTTTGTGAGCAAGAGCGTCCGGCAGTTTTGCCGGACGCTCTTTTACGCCTCAAAGGCCAGCGCCTCCAGCCCCGTCCGGTTCAGCACTGTGACGGCGCGGTAGCCCAGGGCCAGCAGGCCCTGGCCGGACAGCTCCCCCAGCACCCGGCTCACCGTCACCCTGGACAGGCCCACCGCCTGACCGATGCCCTCGTGGGTGGCCCGGAGGGAGCCGTCCTCCCCCGGGGGCTGGGCCAGCAGCCACCGGGCCACCCGCTGGCGGGCGGGCAGGGAGAACGACTCCACGTGGCCGGACAGCGTCCGCACCGTCCTGGCCAGGTGCTGGAGCATGGGCAGGGCCAGCTCCGGGTGGCGCTGAAAGGCGGCGTCCAGCTCAGTCCGGCCAATGGCCAGGATCTGACAGTCCTCCAGCGCCATGGCGGAGGTCACCCGGGGGCAGCCGTCAAAAAAGGACGCCTCCCCCATCAGGTCGCCGGCGCGGTGAACGGCCAGCACCCGTTCCTCCCCGCCGCCGGTGCTGATGAAGCTGCGCACCGAGCCGGAGACCAGGTAGTAAAAGCGGTCGGGGCGGGCGCCCTGAAGGTAGATCATCTGCCCCGCCCGGTAGCGCCGGGGGGGGCGGCCCTCGGCCAGAAGGTTCCAGTCTGCCATGTCCATGCCTCCTCACTTTTTCTGAATTGTGCCCCGGCGGGCGGTAATCCGGCTGTGAAATCCGGCTTCTCTGCGCGGCGGGAGGAAGAAGCGGGATTAAACCGTGATATTGTATCACAGTTTACATTGTTTCCCGGCCGGGTTTGGCATAATGAGTGCACAATATTTTTCCCGCCCGCCCTTCCGGGGCGGGGAAAGCATGCGAAAGGAGAAAATTTTATGGGCATGACCATGACCCAGAAGATTTTGGCCCGCGCGGCGGGGCTGGACCGGGTGGAAGCCGGCCAGCTCGTCGAGGGAAAGCTGGACCTTGTGCTGGGCAACGACATCACCACCCCGGTGGCCATCACGGAGTTTAAAAAGGCGGGGCTGTCCACGGTGTTTGACAAGGACAGGATCGCCATTGTGCTGGACCACTCCACCCCCTGCAAGGACATCAAGTCCGCCCAGCTGTGTGCCGCCTGCCGGGAATTTGCCAGGGAGCACGCCATCACCCACTTCTACGACGTGGGCCAGATGGGCATTGAGCACGCCCTGCTGCCGGAGAAGGGCCTTGCCGCCCCCGGCGAGGTCATCATCGGCGCGGACTCCCACACCTGCACCTACGGGGCGCTGGGGGCCTTCTCCACCGGCGTGGGTTCCACCGACATGGCAGCGGGGATGGCCACGGGCCTTGCCTGGTTCAAGGTGCCCTCCGCCATTAAGGTGAATCTCACCGGCAAGCTGGGGCGGTACGTCAGCGGCAAGGACTTGATCCTCCACCTCATCGGCATGATCGGGGTGGACGGGGCGCTGTACCAGTCCCTGGAGTTTACGGGGGAGGGGGTGGCCTCGCTGGAGATGGACGACCGCTTCACCATCTGCAACATGGCCATCGAGGCCGGGGCCAAGAACGGCGTCTTCCCGGTGGACGGCAGGACGCTGGACTACTTAAAGGGCCGGGTAGGCCGGGACTTCACCGCCTTTGAGGCCGACCCGGACGCGGAATATACAAGAGAGATCACCATCGACCTGTCCGCCCTGCGGCCCACAGTGGCCTTCCCCCATCTGCCCTCCAACACCAGGACGGTGGACGAGGCGGCGGGCAGGCCCATCCAGCAGGTGGTCATCGGCTCGTGCACCAACGGGCGGCTGAAGGACCTGCGGGAGGCCGCCGCGGTGCTCCGGGGCCGCAAGGTGGCGCCCGGGGTGCGCTGCATTGTCATACCCGCCACCCAGCAGATTTACCTGGATGCCATGGCGGAGGGCCTGGTGGCCGACTTTATCAATGCGGGCGCGGTGGTGTCCACCCCCACCTGCGGGCCCTGCCTGGGGGGGCACATGGGGGTGCTCAGCGACAACGAGTGGGCCATCTCCACCACCAACCGGAACTTTGTGGGCCGCATGGGCCCCACCAGCTCCATGATTATCCTGGCCAGCCCCGCCGTGGCGGCGGCAAGCGCCGTCACCGGCGCGGTCACTGACCCGGCGACGCTTTAAGGGAGGGAAAACGATATGAAAATCTACAAATACGGCGACAACGTGGACACCGACGTCATCATCCCCGCCCGGTATCTCAACGCCCCGGACGAGAAATCCCTGGCCGCCCACTGCATGGAGGACATCGACGCCGGCTTTGCCTCCACGGTGGAACCGGGCGACATCGTGGTGGGCGGCGGCAATTTTGGCTGCGGCTCCTCCCGGGAGCACGCCCCCCTGGCCATCAAGGCCTGCGGGGTGAGATGCGTCATCGCAAAGAGCTTCGCCCGCATCTTCTACCGCAACGCCATCAACATCGGCTTCCCCATCCTGGAGTGCCCGGAGGCGGTGGACGGCATCAGCGCCGGGGACAGCGTCAGCGTGGACTTTGCCGCCGGCGTCATCGTCAACGAGACCACCGGGGCCAAATTCCAGGCCGCGCCCTTTCCGGCGTTCATCAACGGCATCATTGAGAACGGCGGGCTGCTCAAGTCGCTGAAGGCCCGGGGCGTGGCAAAATGAGCGGCGCGCAGGCGGCTCCGGCCCAGGGCGGGCGGGAGGGGCAGACCCTGCGCCGTGGCCTGTCCGCCAGCGCCATCAAGTGGATCGCCCTGTTTTTCATGACGCTGGACCATATCGCCGCCTTCGGCTTTGAAATTCCCATCGTGGGGCGGTATTACAGCCCCTTGAGGCTGGCAGGCCGGATCGCCGCGCCCCTGTTCCTCTTCACGCTGGTGCAGGGGCTGCGCCACACCAGGAGCAGGCCGAAATTTCTCCTCCGGCTGTATCTGGCGGGGATGGGGGCGGGGCTGTTTGTGGCCGTCACCGATCTGCTGTTTGGGGAGATCGTGGGCTATATCACCCCGGGGAACATCATGTTCACCTTTTTCTATGTGGCGCTGTACGCCTGGGCCATCGAGGGCCTGGTAAAGGCCGTCCGGGAAGGGAACTGGCGGGGGGCGCTGCCGGCGGCTGTGTGCTGCGCGCTGCCGTTTTTGGCCCAGCCCCTGCGCTTGGCGCTGTGGGAGCTGCCCCGCATGGAGGACGGCCTGGCGGTGGTGCTCCTGGCGCACAACCTCATCGACAGCTTTCTGCCCACGCTGACAAGCGTGGATTATGGCGGGGGGATGGTTTTCCTCGGCGTGGTGCTCTACTTTGCCGAAACGAAGCGGCGGCAGTGCGGGGTGTTTGCCGCGTTCTGCCTGGTGTGCGCCGCCGGAGCTGCGGCGGGCCGGTTCTATTATCCCATCCAGGATTTTTCCTCCTTCACGATGACATTTTTTGACCCCTTCCAGTGCTGGATGGCGCTGGCCCTGCCCTTTATGCTGCTGTACAGCGGACAGCGGGGGAGGGGGCCCAAATGGTTCTTCTATATTTACTATCCCACCCACAGGTATGTCATCTCGGTAATCTCGGCGGCGGTGCGGGCGCTGTCCTAAGGCCGCAAATCAAAACGGAAAGGTCGGAAACCTATGAATTATAAAATTGCCCTCATCCGGGGGGACGGCATCGGCCCGGAGATTGTGAACGAGACGGTGAAGGTCATCGGCAAGGTGGGGGAGAAGTTCGGCCACACCTTTGAGTACGTGGACGTGCTGCTGGGGGGCTGCGCCACCGACGCGGCGGGGGTGAGCTACCCAGAGGGCACGGCGGAGCTGTGCAAGAGCTGCGACGCGGTGCTGCTGGGGGCGGTGGGCGGCCCCAAATGGGGCAGCGACAGGCCTGCCGAACAGCGGCCGGAGACCGCCCTGCTGGCCATTCGGAAGGACTTGGGGCTGTACGCCAACCTGCGCCCGGCCGCCCTGCGCCCCGCTTTGGCGGAGGCCTGCCCGCTGAAAAAAGAGACGGCGGAGCGCGGCATCGACCTGCTGATGGTGCGGGAGCTCACCGGGGGCGTCTACTTTGGCAGGCGGGAGCGCTATCAGACGGAGGACCGGGGGGTGGAGTGCACCGACTTGATGGCCTACTCCGAAAAGGAGATTGAGCGCATCGGCCGCCGGGCCTTCGAGATGGCGCGGCTCCGCCGGAAAAAAGTGTCCAGCGTGGACAAGGCCAACGTGCTGGAGACCTCCCGGCTGTGGCGGTCCGTCATGCACAGGCTGGCAGAGGAATACGCCGACGTGGAATACGAGGACGTGCTGGTGGACAACTGCGCCATGCAGCTGGTGCGGGACCCGGGGCAGTTCGACGTGGTGGTGACGGAGAACATGTTCGGGGATATCCTGTCCGACGAGGCGTCCATGATCACAGGGTCCATCGGCCTGCTGCCCTCCGCGTCCATGGGGGACACCGACCCGGCGCTGTACGAGCCCATCCACGGCTCCGCACCGGACATCGCGGGCCAGGACAAGGCCAACCCCATCGCAACCATCCTGTCCGCCGCCATGATGTTCCGCTATTCCTTCAAGCTGCCCGCCGAGGCGGACGCCATCGAGGCCGCCGTGGACAGGGCGCTGGCGGAGGGCTGGCGTACCGCCGACATCGCCCGGCCGGGGGAAACGGTGATCGGCACCCAAAAAATGGGGCAGGTCATCCGGGACAGCATCTAAAATAACGAAGGGGTCTGAAAAGAGGCCGGCGCGGCCGTGCCGGTCCTGGGCCTGATGAAAAAAGCCTGCCTCCGGCAGGCTTTTTTCAAACCGCCGAAAAGGGCACAGGTTTTTCGGGCGGGACAGGCTGCGGACAAGAGGAAGGCCGTCCGTTCCGGGGACAGGATTTGATCCCGCCAGGGGCAGGAAAAGCATGGGCGTGGGGGGCCGGCGGGCTTTAAACAGCAAAAGGGGGACAGTTTCGGCACTTTGTACCGAGAGAAGAGGAAACGGTTGCTTTTTTTCACAAAATTCGCTATACTTTTCCCATGCCTTATTGTCAATTTTGGGGAAGAAGGGAGTATTATCATGGATCAGAAGCTGGAACCGTTATTTACCCCGTGGAAGATCGGAAACTGCGAGATCAAAAACCGCGTGGTGCTCACCTCCATGGGGGGCACCGACCTGTTCGGCTGGATGGAGAAGAACCACTTCGACAAAATGGGCGCCCGGTTCATCCTGGAGATCGCCCAGAACAACGTGGGGCTGGTGCTCCCCGGCTGCCAGCCGGTGTATAACCCCATGTTCGGCCAGTGGCTGCACAAAAACAAGAGGATGTACCAGGACCTGAAGGCGTGGCTGCCCCAGTTCCACAAGACCGGGGCCAAGCTGTTTGTCCAGCTCACGGCGGGGTTCGGCCGCTCCTTCACCATCAGTTCCATGATGGAGACGCTGTACACAAATCCTGCCTTGCGGGCGCTGTCCAAGCCCTTTATGGACCTGGACAAGATCACCGCTACCGCCAGCCCCTCCCCCAACCGCTGGTCGGACAAGGTGCCCTCCCGGGAACTGCGGGTGGAGGAGATTCAGGAGTATGTGGACGCCTTTGCTCAGACCGCCAAGCTCCTCCAGGACGCCGGGGTGGACGGGGTGGAGGTCCACGCCGTCCACGAGGGCTATCTGCTGGATCAGTTCACCCTGAAATACGTCAACAAGCGCACCGACCAGTACGGCGGCTCCTTCGAGAACCGCTACCGCTTCCCGGCGGAGATCGTCCAGGCCATCAAGGCGGCCTGCGGCAAGGATTTTCCCGTCTCCCTGCGCTACAGCGTGGTGTCCAAGACCAAGGACTTCCGAAAAGGCGCCCTCCCCGGCGAGGACTTTGTGGAGGCGGGCCGGGATATGGAAGAATCGGAGCGGGCGGCCAAGTACCTCCAGGACGCGGGGTACGACATGCTCAACTGTGACAACGGCACCTACGACGCCTGGTACTGGGCCCATCCTCCCATCTACATGCCGGAAAACTGCAACCTGGCCGACGTGGAGCACATCAAGAAGTTTGTGGACATACCCGTGGTGTGCGCCGGGCGGCTGGACCCCCGGACAGCGGCGGAGTCCATTGAGGCGGGCAGGCTGGACGGCGCGGGCTTTGCCCGGCAGTTCCTGGCCGACCCGGCCTGGATCACCAAGCTGATGGAGGGCCGGGAGGAGGATATCCGCCCCTGCATCCTGTGCCACAACGGCTGCTTCAACATGAGCCACTACGAGGGGGTGCCCAACGACCAGGACCTGTACGACAGCCTCCACATGGCCCGGTGCGCCGTCAATGCGGAGATGATGCAGTGGGACAAGCACCACATTGAGAAGGCTGTCTCCCCCAAGCGGGTGCACATCATCGGCGGGGGCCTGGGGGGGATGGAGGCCGCCCGGGTGCTCAAGCTCCGGGGGCACGAGCCCATTATCTACGAAAAAACGGACAGGCTGGGCGGGGCCTTCATCGCCGCCGGGGCTGAGTCCTACAAGGGCAGGCTGCGGGACCTGCTGGTGTGGTACAGGCGGCAGATGGAGCTGCTGGGCGTCGAGGTCCGCCTCAACGAGGAGGTTGCCGACGTGACCCGCTTCGGCACCGACCAGGTGATCATCGCCACCGGGGCCCTGCCCATTGCGCTGGGAGGGGTGCCGGGCCATGAGCGGATGGTGGAGGCCATGGAATTCCTCAGCGGCGAAAAGGAGGTGGGCCACCGGGTGGCCGTCATCGGCGGCGGCTTGACCGGGTGCGAAATCGCCTACGAGCTGGCTCTCCAGGGCAAGGAGCCTGTCGTCATTGAGATGAAAAACGACCTGGTGGCCCAGAAGGGCGTGTGCCTGGCCAACAGCTCCTACCTCCGGGAGTGGTTTGACCTGCACAAGGTGCCCGTCCACCTGGAGACCACCCTCACCGCGGTGGACGAGGACAAGGTGGTGTGCCGGAATAAGGACGGCGAGACGGTGGAGATCCCCTGCGACAGCGTCATCAGCTCGGTGGGCTATGTGCCCAGCCCCTTGGCGGGCAAGGGCGGAAATATCCGGCTGGTGGGTGACTGCAGGCAGGTGGGCAACGTGAAAACCGTGGTCTGGAGCGCCTATGAGGCGGCCATGAAAATCTGAGGAGGGAGCGCATGAGCGAGAAGATGAAGCTGACCCAGGAGCAGCAGGCCATCCTGGACGGCAAAAAGAGGGAGACCCTGGCAAGGTGATAGAGACCCTGGTGCGCTACGGCGAGCTGTTCGGGGCGGACTCCATGGTCCCGGTGACCAGCCAGTATAACCATCTGGTCACCTCCTTCGGACTCAAGGCCTGGGCCCGGTGTACGACCTGATGGACAAGCTCATCGCCCAGGGGACGGCCTCCCGGCAGAAGTTCTCCGCCGACCCCCGGCCGGTGGACAAAAACGTGCCCAGCTCCTTTTTGCAGAACTTCGTGTTCGACCACACCCATCGACTCCCTGGCCGCCGCCGGGGCGGTGCTGGCCGATGTGTGGCTGGAGGGGGAGCACACCGCCATGCCGGTGGTGGACAGCCTGGGGGAGGAGTTTTTTAACCATGTCCGGGACGGCATGACCATCAACGTGCTGCCCGACGGCAGGGTCCGGGTCATCTGACCCCAATATCCCCAATCAAAAACGCGGCAAAGAAGAGCCCGGATACTCGTTTCGAGTATCCGGGCTCTTTTTGGCGGAAGGGATCAGTGTGCCTCCACATATTGGCAGAACCGCATCAAAATGGTGGCCACCTGGGCCCGGACGGCGGAGCCGCCGGGCTGGAGGATGCTGCTGTCCACCCCGGTGATGAGGCCGGTGTGGACGGCCCAGGCCATGGCGTCCACGGCATAGGGGCTGATCTGGCCCGCGTCCGCGTAGAGGGACAGGTTGGCCCTGCCGCTGACGTCCAGCCCCCTGCGCTGGGCGTAGCGGTATAGGATGGCCGCCATCTGCTCCCTGGTGATGGGGCTCTGCGGCTCGAACAGGCCGGTCTCATAGCCCTTGACCACCCCGCTGGCGGCGGCCCAGGCTACCGGGACGGCATAGTACTCGCCCGGCGGTACATCCGGGAAGCTGGCCCCTCCCGCTGCCGGCGAGCCCTCATAGCGGTAAAGGATGGTGACGATCATGCCCCGGGTGGTGGTCTCCCACGGGGAGAACAGGTCGGGGCTGGTGCCGTTCATCAGATGGGCGGCGTAGACATAGGACACGGCCTCCCGGAACCACTCGCCCTGGGCCACGTCCCGGAAGGGGAGGGCGGCGGGCTGGGCGGGGGTGAAGGTGACGGAGACGGTGACGGCGGAGGCGGGCATGACGAAGGACCATTTGCCGCCCCCCAGGCCGGAGACGGCCACCCCGCGGCCTGTGCTGTCGGTGACGGCCAGGGAGTTGAGAATATAGCCGGGATTGGGGGTGGTGGTGAAGCTGACGGTCTCTCCCGGGGCGGCATGGGTGGTGCTGAACTGCAAAGCGCCGCCGGAAGTGCCGGGAGCCGCCTGCACCGGGTAGCGGGTGACGCCGCCACCCCAGCCGTCCCAGCCGGGGCCTGGGTCAAAGCCGCCCTGAGAGGAGCCCGCCTTGATTTCCACGCTGTCGATGACGAACTGATCTGTGTCATTGGAGTCCACATTGACCAGCTTCAGGCCGGAGGCGGATTCCACCGTGAGCCCCTGGCCCGCGAGGGAACCCAGGGCCAGGGCTCCGCCCCGGCCCAGCGCGGAGCTGGAGGAGACATAGAGGGTGAGGCTGTTCCCGCTTATCGTATAAGTGGTGTGGGTGCCCGAGCTGGACAGGGAGGGGGCGAACTGAAAGCTGCCCGCGGCCTCCCGATTCAGATTCAGGGTGACCTGGACCGCGGTATAGCGCCCGGACAGGCCCTGGAGGCTGACCGACTGGCCGTTCATCTGAAGCCAGGGCGCGGAGGAGGCGGCCGCCGCGGGGCAGACCAGCAGGGCGGCAGCCAAGGCCAGGGAAAGGAGCGCGGAAAGGATGCGTTTCATGGAAATGGTCCTCCTCATTGGATGCCCGTGCCCGTCAGGACGATCTCGGGCAGGGTGTCATAGTCGGGGAAGCTGATCCAAAGCGTCTGGCTGGTCAACCGCTTAGTATCTGTGCTGTCGGGGGTGTCGGTGCGGTAGAACACCGCCCGGATCTGGGTGGGATTATTGCTCTCCTCAAGGGCGCCGGTCTCCACATTGAGGTCCTGGGAGACGCCGGCCTGGGCGTTCAGGGCCCTTTCCGCCTCCAGATCGGGCACAAAGAGCCAGAAGCCGTCGCTGGTGTCGCTCACCCTGCCGCCCTCGGGGACCTCGGCGAAGAGGAGGGAGTAGCCGTTCATGGGCCGCTCCACCAGGCCGTCCGCCCGGTCCTCCTCCTCCGCCTCGGCGGCGGTGCTGTAGCAGACCTCCACCTCCACTGTGTTGTAGGCCGGATCGCCCCGATAGGTGCCCAGCACCACCAGCGTACCGGCGGGAATGACGTCGTCCGGCCCGCTGCCGTAACGGAATTCGCTCTGGAGCCTGCCCACCGTGGCGCCGGAGTAGAAGTCCACCCGGTCGCCGGGGTAGTCCAGCAGGGTGACCTGAGCCGTCTCGGGAAGTCCCGTGACCCGCACCGCCGTCACATCATAGGTCCAGATGCGGGCGTCCGCGGCGGGGTCCGCCCCCGGCTTGGTGAAGTAGGCGACGGTCTCGCCGCCGGACAGCTCGCCCTCCCTGACCTTGATCCAGTCGGCGGCGGTCCTGACCTCCACCGTGTAGCGCCCGGTCAGGTCTGCGCCGGCGATCTTCACGCCGGTGACGGGGGTGGCCTTGGTCAGGGCGGCGGTGACGGCGTTGCCATCCCAGGCGGTGGTGTAGAGGCCGGAGTCAATGGCGGTGTCCCAGGCGACGCGCACCTCGCCCGCCTCAGCCTCCTGCCCCTTATTGCCCAGCTTGTCCACGGGGATGACGCTGTAGGTATAGGTCAGGTTGTTGGCCGGGCCCAGATCGTCGGTGTAGGTGTTCTCCGTGGTGAAGGCGATGGGCTTGCCGTTCCGAAGAATCTCATAGCCCAGGACGGACGGCCCGCCGCCGGTGATGGTGAGCACGGCGTTGTTTTCGCTGGTCCCGGCGGACACGGTGACGGCGCCCTCAAAGCCGCTCTCGCCGGCCAGCCGGGCGGCGTAGGAGCCGTCGTTGAGGTACCAGATGGCCCGGGGCTCATCGGGGTAGCCGCTCAGGGTCTGCTTCACGCTGTCGCTGAGCGTCATGCCCCAGCGGGTAAAGAACTCGGTCAGGTCCCGGCCGGCGGTCTTGGAGGCGATGAGGGCCACCCGCTCGTCATAGGTGTAACCGTTCTTATATTCCCCGGCCTTCCAAGCGGTGAAGAACTGGTTGAAGAACTTCAGCGGCTGGTCTGCCTCGTCGTAAGCCAGGTGGAGCTGCCAGTACATTGCCAGCTGGACAAAGACGCTTCCGGCGGAGCCGGGCCGCCCGGCGGCGGTCTTGTCGTAGACGGCGGGCCAGATATTGCTCTTGGTCAGGCGGGTGGGCAGGGTCATGGCATCGCCGTCGTAGGCCTGGACGGCCAGGGCGTAGATGTTGTTGGTGATCTCCGCCCTGCCCAGCTTGTCCATGTTGTGGCCGATTTCATGGGCGATGCCCCAGCCAAACAGGCCGTTGGGGTTGTTCCGGCCGGTGGCGGACACGGGCCTGCCGCACACCATCCCGGTGGTGGAACCCCAGCCAATCCCCACGTGGCTGCCGGCGGCGTACATGAAGGCCCCGGCGAACATGCGCATGTAGCGGATATTCTGGCGGGTGGTCATGGGGTAGCGGTAGTCCGCCATGGCTGTGGCGGAGGGGGTGATGCCCTGGACCTTGTTGGCCACGAACAGCACGTCCTCCCAGGCCAGCACGTTTTGATACATGGCGCTGACCATCTCTTCGATATCCCGGTTGGCGCCCTTCAGCCCGGCCAGCGCCTGGGAGGCGGGGATGGACAGCAGCACGCTGGGGGTGGAGATCTCGGTGGCGTTGCGTATGTCGGTCTGGGGCGCGGCGGAGCTGAGCGCCCCCACATAGGCCTCCAGCTGGGAGACATAGGCGCGGATCACGTTCTTGCGCCCGGCCTCATCCATGGAGTACCAATTGGACAGCTCCAGCACGGGCATGGCGAAGGCGTTGGAGTCCACCCGTACCTGGAGCTTGACGGCCCCGGGGTCGCTGCCGGCGTAGGCCAGGTACAGCGGGCCGCCCCGCTCGTCGTCCAGGGAGCCGATCTTGGGTACGGTGATGTAGTTGCGGCCGTTTACCAGACGGATGGCTGCACCCTTCCAGATTCCGGACTCGCCGAAGTACTGGGTGGGCACCACATACACCGGCGAATCGCCGGGCAGCTGGGCGTAGACGGCCACGGTGGCCCCCGCCCGGGCGGTCACCCCCAGGGGCTGGAGGTCGCTGGCGCTCTGGCCGGACGTGTCCTTGGAGGAGGCGCGGCTCTGGAAATCGCCCTTTACCACACCCAGGGCGGAAGCGTCGCCCGCCAGCAGCGCCCGGGCCAGGGCCAGCTCGTCCCGCAGCCGGGCCAGGTCCAGATAGAAGTCGGACTTGGCCTCCAGCCGGGCGGAGAGGGCGTCGATCTGTCCCTGGGTTGCGGCGGAATTGAGGGAGGTAAAGGAGCCGTCGGCAAAGAGGGCGGCGATATCGTCGGCCAGGCTGTCGCTCTTGTAGAAGGCCATCTCAGAGATGCTCACCCGGCAGCCGTTGCCCTCCCGCTCGTTGAGGGAGACGGACAGGGACTTGACTCCCTTTACCGGGGCGAAGGGCAGCACAAGGTAATCCTTTTGGGCGTCCATAGAGGAGGCGTAGTACAGCGTCTCGCTGAGCAGAACCTCCCCATTGCTGTCTTTGGCGGTCACGGTGTAGGAGCGCAGGGCGTATTTATAGTTCCCGGCCAGATAGGGCACCAGAATGACGTAATTCATGTCCTGGGGCTGGCGGAAGGTATAGGTGAAGTGGCTGTCCAGGCCCCAGCTCTGGGCCACCCAGTAGGTGGCCGCGTCCCCGTCCACCACGTGGCCCACGTCAAAGCCGGGGCAGAGCTTCCGATCCACGTTGCTGGGATTGGACATGACCACCGATTCGATCAGCCCGCTGTCGATGCGGTCCTCCTGGGGCAGCTCAGGCATGGCCAGCTCCTCCCGCTGGGGGGTGCCGGAGGCGGTGGCGGAGTAGGGACCCGTGCCCTTGTTGTTGCCCGCCTTCACCGCCACCTGATAAGTGACGCCGTTGGTCAGGCCGGTGATATAGGCGGAGGTGCCGGACAGATTGCCGCCGAACTGGGTGAAATCGCTTTGGCCCGGAGCGCGGTAGAACACCTGATAGTACACGGCGTCCTTGGTCTTGCCCCAGCTCAGCCGCAGGGACTGGTCGGCGGCGGTCACCGAGATGTTGGAGGGTGCGCCGGGGACGCCGCCCGGCTCCGGCGTGGCGGACACCACCTCGGAGGGAGCGCCCTTCCAGTCGCCGTTGACGGCGGTGACCCGGAACTGATAGGTTTTCAGGTTCTCCAGCCCTGTGACCGTGGCCCGGGTGGAGTTGGCGGGCATCTGCCGGTCCAGCCTGCCGTCGGTGCCGTAATCGATGACATAGCCGGTGATGTTGCGCACGGCGGACCACTCCAGGGTGACCTGGCCGCTGCCGGGGGTGGCGGTGAGCCCCTGCACCTGGTCGTTTTTAGGGCTGTCGGGCACAATGTCCTTCAGGAACTCAATCTTGCGCACCACGGCAAACCCGGTGTTGTCCTGGGTGGCGGTGACGGTGATGGTGACCTTCTTTACCGCCACCTTACTGCCCAGGTCGATGGTGACCACCCGCTCCTCCGCGGCGGGGCCGATGGCGTGGACCCCCTCGGGGAGGGTGGTGTCGAAGGGGACGGTGAGGGAGGTGTTGTCGGCCAGCACCACCTCGGCCTCGCCCTTCTGGACGGCGCCGCTGCCGTCGGGGCAGGTAATCTGGATCTCGCTCATCTCCACGGCCTTTTCGCCAAAGTCAATGGGGAGGGAGATCGCGCCGGCATCCGCCGCCAGGGTCACCGTCCCATTCTCTCGGAACAGATCGGCGGCACTGCCGGAGGTGATGTTGGCGCTGTCCACGGCAGGGGAGACGACGGCGGCGGTGTCCCGCACCTGGGCCTCGCCGGCGCGTCCCGCGTTGTGGCTGATGTAGGCCAGATCGGTGACGTCCACCTTACCGTCCCCATTCAGGTCGAAGGAGAGGTCGGCGCCGCCCAGGCCGGCGTCCATGGCGGTGAGATCGGCGCCGTCAACTCTGCCGTCCCCATTCACGTCGCCCAGGGAGAAGGTGCCGTCCCCGGTGCCGGCGATGAGATGCTTGGAGTAGCCGTCCAGGGTGACGGCTTGGGAAAAGGCCTTGTAGCCCGTCCCGGTGAGCTCCACCTGGTATTTCTGCCCGGCGGGCAGGCCGGTGAGCTCCACCGTATAATAGCCCACCCGGCCCTCGCCGTTGAGGGGAGCGCCGTCCACATTTTTCACCTGGACAGGGACGGACTGGGTTCCGCCCGGCAGGGGGACGGTGATATCCGTGCCGCCGCCGGTCACACGCAGCCGGATGTCCCGCCCGGCGGCGCTGTCCGGCGTCTGGGGCAGGTCGAACCGAAGGGTGAGCCCGATGGAGCCGGTGAGGGCCTGGGGGTCCGCCGCGCCGGCGGCGGGAAGGCCGGCCGCGCAGAGGGAACAGGCCATAATCAGGCTGAGCACCCCGGAAATCAATCGCTTTGCTGCTTTCATGTTTGCCACTCCTTATTGATCGCTCCCACGTTATGTAAATAGAGAAATTATGTGGGAGTACATTGTAATATGCCCAGGCCATCCTGTCAATCGGAATTGACGTTTCCGACCGTTTTTTTGCGTCGGGACGGACAGGCCGCTTTCCGGAACCAGAGCCGCTGCCCGGCATAGGATGTACTGATCAACGGGCATCGGCGGGCGTCGGGACGCGTTGGATACACAAGACAAGCCCCCGCCCGGCAGCCCGGGGATCACGGCTGTTTTTTGTCAATTCGGCAAAAACGCGCTTATCACACCTGAATCCTATGTTCAGCAAAAGGAAAGGGATCGATATGCGGCAGTTTCAATGGCAGGAAAGGTTCAACATTGGCGTGGACATTGTGGACCAGGCCCACCGCAGGCTGTTCGCCATTGTGGATAAGATTATGGAGCTCTATGTGGAGCGCCATGAGAGCAAGTTCGCCTGCGTGGAGGGAATCAAATATTTCAAAGCGTATGCTCTGAAGCATTTTGCCGAGGAGGAAGCATATATGCGGCGGATCGGGTACCCCGGCTACCTGGCCCACAAGCGGCATCACGACAGAATGCGGCGGGAGACGCTGCCAGCCCTGGAGCGGGAGCTCTACGCCACCGATTTTTCCACCAAAGCGGTGCAGCACTTCATCGGCGTGTGCATTGGATGGCTCACCGGGCACATTTTGATTGAGGACCGGGCCATTACCGGCAAAGCCGCGGGTGAAGCTGCGCCTGTGCGGATGGACGACGAGCTGTCCCTGATCCGGGCGGTTATTATTGAGCCGCTCCAGGAAATTTTAGGGCAGGAGGTTCGTTTTTTAGGCAGGTTTTCCACCAAAGACGTAATCCAGGACGCCCAATACTATGAGATGACCTGCCGCACCCGGCCGGGCCGGAAAGTGCGGTTTGTGCTGGTCATCGGAGAGGAGCCCATGCTGCGCGCGGCCGGGATGATGTTTGGCATGGAGTTTCACGACATGAATGAGGCGGCCCGCTTCGCCATCCGGGAGCTGGCCCAGAATCTGATTCAGCGGGCGTCGGCCTGCTTTGAGCACGATTCCAGCGCGTATGAGATGGAGGAAGGGCGTTTTCTGGAGGCCTGGGAGTATAACCAGGAATTCAGCGAGCACGCCCCCCAATACAGTCTGCTGTTCAGCGTGAAACAGGACTGCTTCGCCCTGTGCATCGACCAGATGGCGGACGGGGAAGATACGGCGTGAGAATGGGTGCGTAAAAAATCCCGGAGCCCCTGCCAGGGCTCCGGGATTCCTTTTGCCTTGCGGCCCGGGCGGAGACCGGTTCACCATTCCCGCCTGATCTCGTTTTCCTCCACCTGATACAGCCGCATGAACTCTCCCAGGTCGCGGCTGTCGCGGATCAGCATCAATTCCTCAAATCTGCCGCTGACAGAGTCCTTGAAACCGGCCACCTGCTCCCCGGTGCAGATGCTGGAGCGGATGACGGGAATCTTTCCCTCTTTATTGTAAGGTGGGGGCTGACGCTTTTTTCCTCTTCCCAACATGGCGCTCTCCGCTGGGGCCTATGCTTTCGGGGCGCCGGGCCCGGCAATCCAGCTCTCGTCCGAGGGGTTGTCCCGGAAGGCGATGAGCCGGGCGATATCCTGGGGGGCGATGTAGCCCGCCTCAGCCGCCGCCCGGGCGATGGTGTCAAAATCGGTGAGGCTCACGTTGCGGACATTGGCCGCAGCCAGCCGGTCCAGCCCCTTTTGCATACCATAGGTGAAGATGCTGGCGATGCCCAGCACCTCCGCCCCCGCGCCGCGCAGGGTGTCCACCACCTCAATGACGCTGCCGCCGGTGGAGATCAGGTCCTCCACCACCACCACCTTCCAGCCCTTTTCCAGCCGGCCCTCAATCTGGTTTTGGCGGCCGTGGTCCTTCTGCCCGGCGCGGACGTAGCCCATGGGCAGGCCCAGCAGGTGGGCGGTGATGGCGGCGTGGGCGATCCCGGCGGTGGCGGTGCCCATCAGCGCCTCCGCCCCGGGGTACTCCCGGCGGATGGTCTCAGCCAACGCCTGTTCCACATCGTCCCGCACCTGGGGAGCGGTGAGGGTCAGGCGGTTGTCGCAGTACACGGGGCTTTTGATGCCGCTGGCCCAGAGAAAGGGCTCTTCCGGGCGGAAAAATACCGCGCGTATGTCCAGCAGGTCCCGGGCAATTTTTTGGGCGATGGCGTCTGGCGTGGTCATACCTGTCACCTTTCCTTTCACATGTTCGGGCATCGTCAGCCCACAAATTCCGCCACGCACCGGCGGTAGGCCGCCGCGGGATCGGCGGCCTGGAGGATAGGCCGGCCCACCACAATGTAGTCGCTGCCCAGTTCCCGCGCCCGGGCCGGGGTGGTGACCCTGGCCTGGTCTCCCGTCTCGCCGTCGGCAAAGCGCACCCCGGGGGTGATGGTGAGAAAGCCGCCGCCGCAGGCGCCGTGTACCTTCCCTGCCTCCAGGGGGGAGCACACCACGCCGTCCAGCCCGGCCCCGGCGGCGCACTTGGCGTAGTGCATCACCACCTGATCCAGGGGCTTTTCAATGAGCAGCTCCCGCTCCATCCGCTCCTGGCTGATGGAGGTGAGCTGGGTGACGGCGATGAGCAGCGGCCGGGTGCCGTCGGGCCGGGTGAGGCCCTCCAGGGCCGCCTCCATCATGGCCGTGCCCCCGGCGGCGTGGAGGTTCACCATATCTACGTCCAGCTCGGCCAGCCGGGACATGGACCGCTTTACGGTGTTGGGGATATCGTGGAGCTTCAGGTCCAGGAAAACCTTATGGCCCCGGGCCTTGATCTCCCGGACGATGGCAGGGCCCTCGGCGAAGTAGAGCTCCATGCCGATCTTGATAAAGGGTTTTTCGCCGGAAAGGCTATCCAAAAAGGCCAGCGCCCTGCTCCGGCTGTCCAGGTCCAGCGCAATAATGACGTCCTTGCTCATGGGGGCACCTCCTAATAATTTTTATGTCCGATCGTATTTTTCGCTGTCCAGAAGGCCCTCGCTCTTGGCCACGCAGATGCTGGTCACCGCGTCGCCCACCACGTTCAGGGCGGTCACCAGCATCTCAATGGGCCGGTTGATGGCCAGAATGAGGGAGTAGGCCAGAAGCGCACCCTCGTTGACAAACCCCACTCCGGACAGGATGGTGAAGAGCACGATGGCGCCCGCCCCCGGCGCCGCGGGGGTGCCCGCGGAGGCGATGAGGGCCAGGACGGCGATGACAATGAGCTGGGTGAGGCTCAGGGGATAACCGGCGCAGCCGGCGATGAACACCGTGGCGATGACCTGCATGATGGCGGTGCCGTTCATGTTGATGGTCATGCCCAGGGGGAGGACGAAGGAGGCGATGGTCTCGTCCACGCCCAGATCCTCGGTGCAGGTTTTGTAGTTCAGGGGCAGGGCGGCGGCGCTGGAGGAGGTAGAGAAGCCGAACACCGCGACCTTGCTGATCTTTTTCAGGAAGGTGACCGGGTTTTTCCGGGCCCCTGCGGCCACAATCAGCGGATAGCCCACAATCAGATAGAGTAGCAGCAGCGCCACCGCAGCCACCACGTAGGCAAAGGCGGGCCTGAGATGGTTGATGCCGTAGGTGGCGAAGGTGCGCACCAGCAGCACAAAGATGGCGAAGGGGCCGAACTTGTTGACCACATAGTTGAGGAACACCACCACCACGTCGTTGAGCTCCTGAACCAGCTTGCGCAGGGTTGCGGTCTTTTCCTCGCCCAGGGCGTTCATGGACAATCCCAGGCACACGGCCAGGAACACCACGGCCAGCACCGCCGTGTTGCTGCCGAAGGCCGTGACAATGTTGGAGGGCACCATATTCAAAATCACGTTCATGGGGTTGGCGCCGGTGGAGCCGGCATTGCCCGTCAGCCCCTCCACATGGGCGGTAAAGAGCCCCGCGCTATACAGCGCGCTGCCGGTGCAGCAGGCCAGGACCAGCGCAAAAAAAGAACAGATCAGGAACCAGATCAGGGTTTTGGCGGAAATGCGCCCCAACGTTCTGGTGTCTGAAATCTGTCCGATAGCCAAAGTAATGGAGGTAAATACCATGGGTACGATGATGAGCTGGAGGGAACGGATAAACAGCTGGCCGATCAAATAGAAAATACCGAGGGCCTTTTCCGCCCCCTGCGCGGTGATGTCCTGGAAAAAAAGGTCATTGACGGTCTTCCAGACCGCTTCCTTGCCCGCCCCCATCAGGAACTCTCTCAAAAACAACAGCAGGGCCCCGGCGGCGAGGCCGCAGATGAGCGAGATTCCCATTTTTTCCGCCAGCGAGAGCGCCTGGCGCTTTTTCTGGTTCTCCATGTGTACTCCCCCTATGTTATATTTTTTGGATATGCCCAAACTTTCGACACTATACCACAATTTATTCTGTCTGTAAACCCCTAAATTTTTTTCTTCTTCCCCAACGCCGGTCAATACAGCATAAGGTATGAAAAGGGCCGGCTGCCTGCTGCCTGAGGCCAACAGGCGGAGCTGGGGAAGGGAGGTGCGGACCGGAGGAAAATGCGGCCCAGCCCCTTAATTTGCGGCGGAAAAAGCCGAATTGGTATTATGAACCGGCGTTTCGGCGGACAGGGCGGAGGACTCCGTACCCGACCGCCGGAGAAAATGAACGATTTGGGAGGAAACGGATTTATGAAGAAAACAGAGAAGCTCCTGGCACTGCTTCTGGCCCTGATGCTGCTGGCGTCCGCCGGATGCGCCCCCTCCGACCCAGGGGCGGAGAGCACCGATAAAGGCGAGGCCGCCGCCAGCGCCGACCCCACCCAGGAGCCAACACCCACCCAGAGTGAGCCTGAGGAGTCCCTGGACCCGGAGCTGGTGGATAAGATAAAGTATAACATCTACGTAGAGATGAACAATAAGATTGTGGACGTGCTGGACACCCTGTACAGCTATTACAAGGTGGTGGAGTATGCGGACGAATTTGCCCTGCGCTCCGACAGCGAGTACACCTACAAGTACGACATCTCCCCCTACAATACCGATCTGCTGGAGGATGCCGAGTATGTGGCCACGCTGGAGCCGGCCTTTGAGACGCTGGACGACCTGACGCTGGAGATCATCGAGCCGCTGCGCACACTGATGGACACCTTCTCCGATATCTATTCCGACTACAGCTATGCCGATGACCAGTACGCGCGGCCCAAGGAGTACCACAAGGCCATCCAGGCCAACGCGGCCATTTTTGAGGATCTGGCCTTCAAGTACATGGACGCGGTGGAAGAGCTGAGCATCCAGCGGGTGGAGGCGGAGGAAAAGCAGATGCAGGAGGACGGACGCCTGCTGATCTACGGCTTCAGCCATGCCATTACGGTGGTTAAGAAGATCACCGCCGAGTGCTACAGCCAGGGGATTTCCGACTACAACATTGAGGAGCTGAACCTGGAGCCCATCCGTCCGCTGTATCAGGAGCTGCTGGACACCATTGAGGCGTATAAGGCCGCCGCCGAGGACAACAACCAGCTGATGGAGGAGTCCATGAGCGCGGACCACGCATATCATTACGGCACCCAGATGGACCGGATGGCGTCGGCCATTGATTGGATGATCCGCCAGGTGGAGAGCGGCAATCCCATTGATGATCCGGGCCGGGAGTACCTGGGCGGCCTGATTCATGTGGACGCGGTGCTGAGCGACTGCATCGATTTGTACAATGATGCGTTTGCGTCCTGAGCAGAGATGAGATAAGCGTCAAAAAGTCCGGAAGCCGATTCCTTGAGAGGTGATTTGGAGTGAACGCACACAGGCATTCCCCGGAACACAAAAAGCGGATTGCCAACCGGCTGGCGAGGGCTGCCGGGCATTTGGAGAAAATCAGACAGATGGTGGATGAGGACGCGGACTGCGCCGAGATTCTCATCCAGCTTGCCGCGGTGCGCTCCGCGCTGACCAACGCCAGTAAGGAGATCATCAACGAGCATATCGACCACTGCGTTTACCACGCCGTCCAGGAGGGGGACCAAAAGGCGCTGGAGGAGTTCCGCACGGCCATTGACAAGTTCATATAGGCCGGGGCGGGCCCTGCAGGCAGAGGGGCAGCTCCAGCCGGTTGGCTTCCAAAAGCGCCTTGTCCCGGAGAATGTCCTCGGTCTGGCCGTCCGCCGCGATTTTCCCGTGGGACAGGAGGATCACCCGCCGGCAGGTATCCAGAATCATGTCCAAATCGTGGGAGGCGATCAGCTTTGTCTGACCCAGGCTGTTGATGGTGTTGATGACCGTGCGGCGGTTCACCGGGTCCAGAGCGGTGGAGGGTTCGTCCATCAGGATCACCTTCGGTTCCATGGCGAGGATGGCCGCGATCGCGGCCATCCTTTTTTCGCCGCCGGAAATCTTGTGGTTATAGCGGTGCTTCAATTCCCGCAGGCCGAGCCGGTCCAACACCGCGTCCACCCGCTGTTCGGCCTCTTCCATGCTCAAACCGTAGTTCCGGGGGCCGAACATCATATCCTCATAGACGGTGGGCATAAACATTTGATTGTCGGAATCCTGCAGGACAAAGCCTGTTTTTTGACGGATGGAGGGAAGGTTCTGCCGGTTCACAGGCAAGTTATCCACCTGAATCTGCCCTGTGCCGGAGATCAGCCCCACCAGCAGCTTTAGAACGGTGGACTTTCCGGCCCCGTTGGCTCCGATAAGGCCCACGGCTTCGCCCTCCCGTATGGTAAAGGACAGGCCGTCCACCACGGGCCGGGTCCCTTCATAAGCGTAAGAGACGTTTTGAAACTCGATCATGCCGGTCACCTCACAAACAGGCTTCCCAGAAGGCTTGGAATGTTGAAGCGCCTGGCGCAGAAAAAGGCTGCGGCGCAGGCTGCCGTATAGACGAGATCCGCCGCTTTGAGACGCGGCACATCGACGTAGAAAAATTCGCCGTGAAAGCCCCGCAGAAGCATACTCCCGTACAGCTCCTCCGCCCGGTCCATGCTTCGCAGCAGAAGCTGGCCCAAAAAGGAGCCCCAGGCGGAAATATGAAGGCCCCGCTGATTCGGCGCGCGCAGCTGATACGCCTGAGCCATAGCCGCCGCCTCGCCCAGCATCAGCCCGATGTAGCGGTATGTCAGGAGCAGGAGCGTGGCGAGGATACCGGGTACATGGATTGACCGCAGGGCGGCGCACAGCTGATCGATGGGGGTGGCGGCAATCAGGACGAATGAGGCCAGCAGGGAGAAGGTCCCCTTCATCATCAGCGTGACCATGGACACCACTCCGCCGGTGACGGGGATTCGGCCCAGCGTCAGCAGCACGGCCCGATCCAGAAAGGGATTGGCAAGCCCTACCGCGCACACCAGCGGCAGAACGAACCGAAGCCGGTAAAAGCAGTGCGAAACAGGGATCTGAGATATTTGAAGCAGCAGGACAGGGTACAGCACCATGACCGTCAGCCCGGAAAGCTCGTACTTTGGGAACGAGGTCACAGTGACGATATAGAGGACCGTTACCAGCAGCTTGCTCAAAGGGTGCAGCCGGTGGATTGGGGACCCGCCGGCTGCCAATGCGTCCATCTCCCGCAGGCCGGACCGGGCCCGGGACAGTCTATCCATGAGCTGCCTTTTTCCTGCGGAAGAAGCCTCCGGCAATACAGACCAGCACAGCCGCGGCTGCCACTAGGGCAGAACCGGCCAGGCCGGAAATGGAGGTCCCCACAGGGCTGTCGCTGTCCGCAAAGGAGTAGTCCGGCAGAAAGGCGGTCTTTTCCTGGATGGAGGCCGCCGCATCCGCCGCGCCGCTGGACACACCGTAATCCTCCTCATCCAGTCCCAGGTTTTCGCTGTAGCCGGCCTCCGCGTTGCCGAACAGAGACCACTCCAGCCCGTCCGGGTTGGGGCTGGCCAGCAGGCTCAACCCGCCGCCTGCCACCGCCGCCGTCACGGCCAGGACGGCCAGGGCGGTTTTGAGAGAGCGCCTGTTTCCGGCGGAACCGCCGCCGGCATCCGCATCCATGAGCAGCTCCGGGCGGGCCTGGTGGACAAACAGCAGGACGGCGGCGGTGATGCCGCCCTCGATCAGGCCGATGGCCAGATGGATGGGCTGCATAATTCCGGCGAAAACGGCAAAGGGAAGCTCCGTGACGCCGGACAGAGAGGTCTCCAGCACAACGGAGAACGCGCCAAGCTGCAGGGTTATGGCACAGCCCAGAAGGGAGGCCAGGATGATTTTGACCCGCTGGGCGGACCTTGTGGCCCCCGCCATGGGGAATTTCCCCCGCATAATGGGCCGCCACAGCAGATAATACCCCACAAAGCAGCCGTAGAACGCCATGTTCCAGCAGTTTGCCCCCAGCGCCAGCAGACCGCCGTCGGCAAAGAACAGGCACTGTATGGTCAATATCACAACCATGGACAAAAAGCCGGCCTGGGGGCCCAGCAGCGCGGAGAGCAGCATACCGCCGCACAGATGGCCGGAGGAGCCGGTACCGGGGATGGTGTAGTTGATCATCTGGCCCGCGAAAACCAGCGCGGAGGTCACCGCCATGGTGGGCAGCTTGGCCGGGTTCTCATCCTTTTTCACCGCGCGGACCGAGACCACCGCGGCCGCGGCGGAAGCGGCATACATAGCCGCGGCGACGGGGGGCGATAACAATGCGTCTGCCATGTGCATATATCTGCACCTCTCTTTCTGACAAGTGTGTCGATTATAACAGACGATTGTTTTTGTGATAAGCCCCCTGGGGGGATATTTTTTAAAAGCGGCGGCGGAGAACGCCGCTCAGAAAACGGTGTGCCCGCCGCCGCACGGCAAGACGGTATCGTATTGCTTCCTCCGGGGGGAGGTGCGGGCTGAGGCTGCCGGTGCGGCAGATGAAATCCGAAGGAAGCCGAAAAAGAACTCCCGTGCCGCCCGGCACGGGAGTTTTTCAAGCGTTCTTTGCGGCCTTGACCGTGGTCTGATGCCGGATCAGCCGCCCGGAAGGATTGTCGGGCAGGGGAGGCGTTATTTCAGCACGGATACGATGCGCTGGACCGCCTCTTTTGTGGCGTCCGCGTCCCCAAAGGCGGTGATGCGGATATAGCCCTCCCCGCTGGGGCCGAAGCCTGCGCCCGGAGTGGTGACCACACAGGCTTTTTTCAGCAGCAGGTCGAAGAAGTCCCAGGACGGGGCGCCGCCGGGGGTTTTGACCCAGAGGTAGGGGGCGTTGACCCCGCCGTAAACCGTCAGCCCGGCGGCGGACAGCCCCTCCCGGACCACCTTGGCGTTGTTCAAATAGTAGTCGATGGCCGCCCTGGTCTGCGCCTTCCCCTCGGGGGAGAGAGCCGCCTCCGCCGCCCGCTGGACGACGTAAGGCACGCCGTTGAACTTGCTGCCCTGGCGGCGGTTCCACAGCTCGCGCAGGGACACCCCCTCCCGCTCCAGCGCCTTGGGGATGACGGTGTAGGCGCAGCGGGTGCCGGTGAATCCGGCGGACTTGGAGAAGGAGCGGAACTCAATGGCGCAGGTCTTGGCCCCCTCCACCTCAAAGATGCTGTGGGGGATGCCCGGCTCGGTGATAAACGCCTCGTAGGCGGAGTCAAACAAAATTACGCTGCCGTGGGCGTTGGCGTAGTCCACCCACACCTTGAGCTGCTCTTTTGTGGCCGCCGCCCCGGTGGGATTGTTGGGGGAGCAGAGGTAGATGAGGTCGGGCGCCTTATCCCCCGCGGGCAGATCGGGGAAGAAGCCATTGTCCGCCGTGCAGGGCAGGTAGACCAGCTTCGTCCACTTCTCCCCGTCAAAGTCCCCGGCCCGCCCGGCCATGGCGCTGGTGTCCACGTAGACAGGGTACACCGGGTCGCACACCGCCACCACATTGTCCGCAGAAAAGATGTCTCCGATGCTGCCGCAGTCGGTCTTGGCCCCGTCGGACACGAAAATCTCGTCGTCGGCAATGTCCACCCCCCGGGCCTTATAGTCGTCCCGGATGGCGAAGCGCAGAAAATCGTAGGCGCAGCAGGTCTCCTCACAGTAGCCCCGGAAGGTCTCCTTCACCCCCATCTCCCTGGACGCCTTCACCATGGCGTCCACCACCGCGGGGGCCAGGGGC
>CAJUEG010000037.1 GCA_910584835.1 uncultured Oscillospiraceae bacterium
GCGACGAGCTGGGCACCATGCCGCCCTTCGACATCCTCCCGCTGTTTAGCGCGGGCCGTTCCCGGCGCTTAACCCTGGTGCCTATCATACAGTCGCTGGCCCAGTTGGAGAAAAATTACGGCAAAGAGGGCTCGGAGATCATCCAGGACAACGTGCAGGACACCATCTTCGGCGGGTTTGCTCCCAACAGCCAGACCGCCGATGTGCTGTCCAAGGCCCTGGGCAGCTACACGGTACAGTCCGGCTACATCAGCCGGAGCAAGGGCGAGGACAGCCGGACGCTCCAGATGGGGGAGCGGCCCTTAATGACCCCGGACGAGCTGAAGTCCATTCCCAAGGGGGAGTTCGTGGTGATGAAAACCGGGTCGCATCCCATGAAAACCCGGCTCCGGCTGTTTCTGGACTGGGGAATCACCTTCGGGGAGCCCTATCAGACCCCGGAGCATGGCCAGCGGAAGGTGTACTACGCCGGGCGGCAGGAGCTGGAGGAAGCCATCAAGCAGAAGTTTTTCCTCGGGGTAGATGAAGCGGAGAAAGACCGCTCCCGTCAGCGGGAGCGGTCTTCGCGGAATCAAGGTGTGTCCGTTCAACAGGGAGCCCAGGCGGGCCAGCCGCTGGCAACGATCCCTGACTTTCTAAAAAAGCAGGATGGGTCGCCTGCGGAGGGGGAGTGAGACATTGGCCTATTACGATTCCATCTATCACGACCAAGAGCTGAGCTACCGCGCCAAAGCGGTGTACATTTACCTGAAGGATCATACCAACAAGGAGGGCATCTGCTGGCCGGGGATCAGGACCATCGCCGCGGGAGTAAGTATGTCCCGCTCGACCGTGAAGCGGGCGCTGGATGATTTGGTAAGGGCGGGGCTGGTGGAGAAGTCCAAACGGTGGCGGGAGAATGGGAGCTTGTCATCCAATCTTTATCGTACTAAATGATACCACATAGGCAAAGCTTGGCTTTATTTGCACTTCATATGCGAGGTTGCACCAAGAAATTGTATTGTGCAGTTTGCCATGTAACAGCAACGCACGGCGGGCATCCTTGAACTTTGGATGCCCGCCGTGCGTTTGGTTTATGGCTTTTTCAAATGTAATTCAGCGGAATGCTTACTTGTTGATGCTGCCCGTAAAGCTGGAACCACCGGCAGTGGTAACGGTCAACTTCCAACCACTCCAAGTCCAAGTGCCGGTTTCCTCGACCTTCATGTCTGTGAACTCAAATTTGTAAGTGCCGTCGGCAAAGAAGGTCAGCAGGAAGGACGAGCCCTCTTTGCCGGTCGTCCAGGCAAACAACTCGTCGGCCGAATCGGTGGGGGTGTAATCGCCCTGACCGCCGAAAGCCGCGCCCCAGGTGCCGCTCTCCACATAGAAGGTCTTCCGCAGCTGCTCGTTGATGTCAGGCGTGAAGTCCAGCACCAAGCTGTTCTCGGGATACGAAGGGTCATCACCCTGCGCGGGGTCGGCGCTTTGCTCAGGCTCACCACTCTGCTCGGGAGCGCCCTCAATGGCGGTGGCAGTGCCGTCAGCGTTCAAGGTGTACTGATTTTTGCTCAGGCTGGCCCAGATTTGGTCATTGCCCTCGGTCTGCTCTCCGAAGGTGAGGACATTGTCCGCCACCTCGCAGGCGCCCTTCACAGTCATGCCCATGGTATCCACCGCGATGGACTTCTGATCGGCGGAGACGGTGAAGGTCACGTCGGCGTCGTTGATCACAGTGGTGTAAACCGTTTCTTCAGCGGCGGGCTCGGAGGGTGCGGGAGAAGGGGTGGGGGGAACGGGAGTGTCGGTAGGCGCCGGGTTGCCGCCGCAGGCAGCCAGGGAAAGGAGCAGTGCCAGCGCCAGGGTTAGGGTGAGAGCGAACTTTTTCATAGTATTTTCCTCCTTGTATGTTTGCCTGCACACAGGTGCAATTTGGCACGGAATGGATGGGGACGCCGGCTATTTTTCGTCCTTAAAGAATAACTGCATACTTTCATATACGCCGAGATAGAAGTATTTGTTGGAATGCGTGCCATACTGGGGTTTTCCGTAGTAAGTGTTCTCGCCCCACACAAGACGGTTTGGCATTTTCTCTAACACTTCATCGTAGGTGGAGTACACTCTCAGCTTGTTGGTATCACAGTCTCCGGCAAAGGTAAAAAGATAAGAAATATCGTATTGCGCGTTCTCCTGGGTACTCATGGCATCGCAGAGCCGGTCTGCCTCCGCCTCCTGCTCATCGGTATAGATGGTGTGGACGCAGCCGTTACAGATGGGTGCAAAATAAGCGACCTCAGACAACGCGACCGGCATAGCGCCCCATACGAGCAGCCCTCCTCTGGATGCTCCCCCCAGAGCCCTGTGTTCGCGGGATGCATAAGTAGAATACTTGGCGTCGATTGCTGGGATCAGGTCGTTTTTCAATTCATACCCAAAGTTGGCCGCCTGATGCTCCGGCATTTCGTCTCCGGCCTCTCCGATTTTCGCGGTGCATGACACAAAAATGGCCGGCTCGATCAGTCCGTTTGCGATTGCGTAGTCCAGCAGATAGACGAAATCGCCCCTGCCCAACTCCCTGTCCTCGCCGTCAACAACAGTGGAGATAAACCAGTAGTCCTCCGTATAAGTCTTTCTGTGAAGCAAAAAATAGACATTGTATTGTTTGGACTCGCTGTACCCCGCCGGCGTATAGACATAGCAGGTTTTCGCCTCCTTTTTCCACTGGCTTTCCTCTGTGCCCTGCGTCTGATAAAGATAATAGTCGTAGGTATCATATTCAACTTTGTCGATTTTGCCCTTTTGGCCGCTTTCCACATCAGAAAAATATTCTTTTGGGAGAAATTCCATAAAATTCTCGTCGATGGAGGAGACCCTTTCTCTCTCTGTGAACTCGTAAGCTCCCTTTTGCTTGTCAAAGATTCTTTCAAAAGAATCTTGCTGGGTTTTGGCTTCGTTCCAGAGTTCTTCCCATTCTTCTTCTGTCATTTCCACATAGGGGCCGCTGGCTTTTTCTGTGCTTGCGCCGCACGCGGCAAGGGAAAGCAGCATCACCGTACACAGGCAGGCCGCTAACCATTTCTTCATAACGCTTCCTCCTCCCGTGCTTTTCAATTTTCTTCTTGCCGGGGAATTTGATTCAACGCGGCGTTGAGCTGCCGCACCATGTCCGGCCCGACTGCCCTGCCCGCCTGGGCCAGCAGCTTTTGCAGCGGCATCTGATCCATCTGCCGCTGGACGGCCTCGGGAAGCTGGACATTTTTCGCCACATCGCCGTAGCTGGCCGAGGCTTTCTCCATGATCTTGGCCAGCACAGCCCCGGCGGCGGGGGACTTTTTCAGTTCCGCCATACTGTCCAGGATGGAATAATACCCTTCCCGGGCCAGTTCTTCTGGCTTGTCGAACCAGTTGACCACATCGCCGCCCTCCTTCACATAGGAGGAATCCGGCTGATCAACCTTGCGGATCATCATGGAATCGGAATACGCCCCGGCCTGTGCCTCAATGATGTGTTCCCCCTGGATGGGGACAGTGAAGCGAAAGACCTTATCCCCCGCTTGGGTGGCAAACTCTTTTCCATCCACAAACAGCGTTACACAGGAGAGGTTAGAGTAGACCTTGATTTCTGTCTCCGGTTCCACCCGATTTTTGTACCGCCTGCCGCACAGATGGACGAAAGGTTCCCGATTGAGATACGCTTTGTAAATGTAGAAAGCGTCCTTTTTGATGGTGCGGTCAAAGGTAACGAGGCCCTTTTGGTTCTGCCCCGGCTTGCCGCCCTCGTCCCGGCCGTCTGCGGCGAAGTCGAAGCCATTCCAGCAGTACATACACCAAATATAAGGCCGCTGCGCCCAAAGCTTCAGCATATGCTCGTGATAAAGGGCCTGGTAGCCCTCCGTCCAGTCCCCCTTCTCCGGGCGGGAGCTCTGATAGGCCGGATTGGCGTCCGCGCCATACTCGGACAAGCCTATTGGCATATCGGGATGCTTTGCGTGGAATCCATCAAAGAATTGGTCGTTCTGCTCCAGCTCTCCCAGATACCACCCATAATAGAGGTTGTAGCTGGACACATCGGGAAGGGCCACCAGCGGGTCGTCCGGGTTGAGCATAAAGGCATGGGCCATAGCCGTGGGACGGGTGGGGTCCAGCTTGTGGCACAAGTCATTGAGCTGCCGGTGGGTCTCCACCAGTTCTTCAGTGACGCCCCCTGCCACCGTGATCTCGTTGGACAGGCCCCAGCAGAAAATGGAGGGATGGTTATAGCATTGGGACACCAGCTCCTCCATCTGGGATAGAGCGTTTGCCCTGGCATTGGTCAAATGCTCGGTGATGCAGGGGATCTCTGCCCAGGCGATGAGGCCGTGCTGGTCGCAAAGATCGTAAAAATACTGGGCGTGCTGGTAGTGGGCCAGCCGAACGCTGGTGACACCCATCTCCAGCAGAATGGCGATGTCCTCCTCGTGCTCTGCCCGCGTGAGGGCATTGCCCAGCCTTGCCCGGTCTTGGTGCCGGGCGGCGCCAATCAAGCGGTAGGGGCGGTTATTCAGCAGGAAGCCCCGTTCGGGATCGATGGCAAACCGGCGGCAGCCAAATTGAACTTCCACCTCGTCCCCGCCAGGGATGCGGGCATGGGCGGTGTAGAGGTAAGGGTCATCCAGCCCATCCCACAGGTGGGGGTGGATCAACCCAAACACGGCCTGGGCCTTGCCGCAGCTCACGCTGGCAGTCTGCTCCTGGCCGTCCACGGTGAACACCATCGACTCTGCCGGCCCGGACACCCACGCCTCCACGGCAACTGTGGCGCTGGCCAGATCCTCCGACACAACAGGAGTAACTTTCAGCATCGGACTGCCCATGCGATCCAGGGCAAAGTGGGCTTTGGGAACAATAAGCAGGTTCACGTCCCGGTACAGCCCGCCGTAAAACGTGAAGTCCGCCTTCTGGGGATAGACTGTTTCATTGGCGCTGTTGTCCACACTCACAGCCAGCAGGTTCTCAAACTTGAGAAAGGGGGTCAGCTCTACCCGGAAGGCGGAATAGCCTCCCTCGTGCCGGATCAGCTCCGCGCCATTAAGCGTGACTACGGCGGTCATAGCCGCGCCCTCGAACTCCAGCCAAGCCTCCTCCCCAGCCTCCAAAATGGGACGGGGAAATTTCTTGACGTACCAGCAGCGGCCCCGGTGGTAATCGTTGCCACCGTCTGTGCCGTCCTTAGCGTTCCAGGTGTGGGGGAGGGCAATCGCCTGTCCGTGAGCAAGAGTTAAATTTTCGCCCATATCCTGGCGGCTAAAGTACCAGCCGGTATTAAATTCTATTTTTTTCATGAAAAGCCTCCTTGAATCAAAATTAGTGGAGAACTCGTTTTGTACTTTATATGATAGCAGGTGTCCTCGGAAAAGTCTTTTCTTAATTTCGATTTTTATATTCTACATTATATTACTTGGAAAATTCAGCTATTTTGAACAAGTAAAATCAATTACAAGAATATACAAAGCAAAATGCGTGTGCCATAATCCAACTATAGGAAGATCCAAGACGCAGAACGGAACAAATAGAGAAGAAAGAGGAGGTCAAAATGGATAACGCAACCCGCACCCAAAAGGGAGGCCTGCTGGGTAACCTGTTCCAGGGCAACTTCTGGAACTCCCGCATCACCTCCGCCAATGTCCGGAGCAAAGAACTGTGGCTGGGCTACGTGCTTGGGCCCTTCGGCATGATGCTGCTGCAGTCCATCGTCAACAGTTACTTCAACCAATACTTGACCGATGTATTGGGCTTTACCGTCAGCCGGGGGGCTTGGATCGCCAGTTTTATGGTGTTGTTCCCTTTGCTCTCCAAAATCGTTGACGCCCTTACCAACGTGGGCATGGCCAAACTGCTGGACAACACCACATGCCGACAAGGCAAGCTGCGTCCCTGGTTCATCCTGTCCATCCCCATTGTGACCGTCAGCGTACTGATGCTGTTCTGGATCCCCTTTGCCTCACCCGTGGCCCAGGCGGTGTGGATTGTTATCGCCTACAACTTGTTCTATTCGGTGGGCTACACCATGTGGTATATGGCTTATGAGTTAAGTGCCGCGCTGTCCACCCGCAATTTCAGCCAGCGTAAGAATAACTCCATGGCCGGCCAGATCACCAAAAATATCGGCACCGGCATAATCTCCATCCTGTTTCCCACCATCCTGTCCGCTGTGTGCGCCATGGTGGGTGGAAGCAATAAAACCGGCTACCTGCTTTGTATGTCCATTATGTGTTGCGTGGCCGTGCCCCTTACCTTCCTTCAATACTTCTTTACCCGGGAGCGCATTACCGAGGAGCGCCGCAACCAGTACGGTGTGGTGGGCGCTAACGAGAAGGATGCGGTCAAAATCAAGGAAGCATCCTTTATGGAGCAGTTTCATGCCTGCATCAAAGACAAATACTGGATCATGCTGATCATCATGATTCTGCTCTATCAGGTACTCAACGCGATGAAGGGCATTTCCCAGGTGTATTACAGCGGCTGGGTGGTAAACGGCAACGCCTATGGGGAGTACGCTGCGATCCAGGCCAAATTCACTATGATCTCTATGGCCCCTATGGGCCCCGGCCTGCTGCTCCTGCTGCCGGCGTTCAAAAAGTTCGGACGCACTAAAGTCATTATCGTGGGTTCTGTGCTGGCTATGCTGGGTTCCGCCGCCGCATTCTTCAGCCCCGGAAAGACCGGTGCCATTTACGGTGGTACCGCGCTGGCCTCCATCGGAACCATGACCTTCATCTACTCCCTGATGACCTTCATTGGCGACAGCATTGACCATGTGGAGTATACCCAGGGTATCCGCGTGGAGGGCTTTACCGCCGCCCTGGTGGGCTTCGCCGAGATGTTTTCCAAAGGCATTGGACAGGCGCTATTCAACCTGGGCCTTGCGGTTACCAAGTATGATACCCCAGAACAGATCGGCTCCTTTGTCAACAAAAAGGGCCAGGAGATCGCCTTGTACGCCGATCAGACCATCGGGGCCACCAACTGGATCAATTTCTCCTTCCAAGGTAGTTTCCTTTTAATGGGCGTGCTGTTTTTTGTCCTGTTTGTGTTCTTCTTCAAAATCGAACGGAATATGCCCACCGTTCAAGAAGCCCTGGCAGAGAAAAAACGCAAAGAATGCGAAGCCATGGGGATTGAGTACATCCCCCAGAAGGAGCTGGAACGCCGGGAGCGTGAGGCTCAGAAGGAGGAGGCCGAGGCCAACCGCATCAAGGATCTGAAGGAATACTGCGCGAAACGCGGTCTGGACTTCGACAAGGAAAATCAAAAGGTCTTGGATAAGCGTGCCGCCAAAGCGGCTAAAAAGGCAAAACGGAAATAGGGTCAAAGCGCCTAAAAAACCCGGGGAGGGCGTACCTCTCTCCGGGTTTTCGAGTATATGTCAAGTGATTTGCTGCGCTGCCCGATACTGGGCGGGAGACTGGCCGGTAATGCGCTTAAACACCACGGAAAAATGGCTTGCGGTGGAAAATTGCAGCGCGGAAGCAATGTCCGTTACCGGAGTGTCAGTGCAGGAAAGCAGCATCTTTGCCCGCTCCACCCGGGCGATTTGAAGATAATTATTTATGGTACACCCTACTTCCGCTTTGAAACGGCGGGACAGGTAGTATTTGTTATAGCCCAGCCGTTCTGCCAGCAGCTCCAGCGTGAGGGGCTCCTCCGCATGGAGTTCTATATAGTCGCAGCTACTCTGTATTTCCGGAGTGAACCTGGGATTGTTCCGGCAGTCATGAACCTTTTGAATGAAATCCTGGTACATTTGGCTTTTTGTCGCAGAGACCTCCGTGATGGTCTGTGTCCGGAACAGCTTGCGGATATATCCGTCCCCAGTGGAGTAAGCCAATTCCGGAGACAGCCCGCCCTCAATAGCCGCCCTGGCGCACAGGCTGGTGAGGATGGTGCAGGCAATCTGAGCTTGACCTAAAGGATCTGGAACATAGGGCTGGAGCGTACCAATATTGGAAGCGTTTCGCAGGGCCGCACCGCTGTTCAGATCCCCTTCCCGCACCATCCGCAAAAGCATCCGCTCCGCCCGGTAGATGTTCATACGATCACGGGGAGGTTGTTTTTCCGGGACGCTCTCCATGGCGCTCTGATGGTGAAGCTCGCTCAACGGTGTCTGCTCCCCGGTGACGCACCGGCCCAGCATGGCAGCGTAGCGGTACAGCACCGCCATAGGCAGGTTGGGGATGCGCTCCAGTCCCGCCATCAGCCGCTTTTTGTAGCTCTCCGTCTGGGCGGATTCGGCTATCAGCCGTCGGGCCTGTTCTTGGAGCTGGGGGGTGAGGCTGTACGCCAGGCATGGGCCGATCATATGGAGCCGGTATTGTTCCTCTTCCCGGAATTCCCACACCGCCGCCCAAGTCATTCCAGCGGAATTGGAGAGGATCATAGGCTCTTTCACCAGCGTAACCAATGCATATTCTAAACAGCCGGAGTGGCGCAGAAGGGGGAAGAACACGGTCTCCTCCGGGCAATTACTGGCGATGAGCTGGCCTTCGCCGTCAAAGCACCAGTAGTAAATGGTCGGGTCGCAGGCAAGCAGTTCCCGAAAAAAGCTCAAACGATCCTGCAATTCCATGGCGCGCACCTCCAAAAGGAGTTTTTTTAATCA
The DNA here is from genome assembly GCA_910584835.1 of uncultured Oscillospiraceae bacterium. Taxonomy (GTDB): domain Bacteria; phylum Bacillota; class Clostridia; order Oscillospirales; family Oscillospiraceae; genus Enterenecus. Next base: position 8,618 of record CAJUEG010000037.1, read on the forward strand.
TAGCACAGACCTTCGCATTTTGTACAGCGGAAAATCAATATGAAAGTAGGAGGAAATTCTATGCCGAAAATCAATAAGGTCGTGGCCACCGTGTGGTACAACAAGGAGGATATGCGCTCACTCCGGCAGGTCTTTCCCCAGGCGGAGTTCAAGTATGTGGACTTCTACGACAAGGAAACGCTGGCTCGTGAGGTGAAAGATGCCGACGCGGCTATCCTCCTGGGGGATGTGGATCCCTGCCTTCTGGGGGAAAGCACCTTGAAATGGATCCACTGCGACCATGCGGGGCTCAACGGCTCCGCCCGGCCCGAGGTCTTTGCCCGGGGCATCCCCGTAACCGGCGCGGCGGGCCGCAGCGCCCCGGTGCTGGCGGAGCACTGCATCTATTTCATGCTCCAGCACTGCTACCACACCAAGGAGCTGCTGGCCGCCCAGGAAAAGGGCCAATGGGGAGTGGAGGGCTCCAATCAGTGGCGGGGGCTGTACGGCCGCACCGTCGGGATCATCGGCATGGGAAACAACGGACGGATGCTGGCCCAGCGCCTCCACGCTCTGGGGATGCGGCTGATGGGCTACGACAAGTTCCCCATCCGGGACGCGGACTATCTGGATGTCAAGCTCAGCGCCGCCGGCGGAGACACCATCGACCCCATCCTGGCAGAAGCGGACTTCCTGATCCTCACCCTGGCCCTCACCGACGAAACCTACCACATGATGAACGCCGAGGCTTTTGCCAAGATGAAGCCGGGAGCCTTCCTGGTAAACATGGCCCGGGGTGGCGTGGTGTGTACCGAGGACATGGTGGCGGCGCTGGAGAGCGGCCAGCTGGGCGGCGCGGGGCTGGACGTGTTCGAGGAGCAGCCCCTCTCCCCGGATCATCCCCTGTGGCGGATGCCCACGGTGTATATCACCCCCCACTGCACCCCCCAGGTGCCCCATCGAACGGGGCGGAGCATCGAGATCATCCGGGAAAACGCCCGCCGGTTTGAGGCCGGGGAGCCCCTGCTGAACCTGATGAAGCCGGCGGACGCGGTGACGGGGGAAAAAGCTGAGGGCGGCTGGGCTCGGATGATGAACGCCAACCTCACCAAGGAACAGGTGGAGAAGATGGACTTGGAGAAGTACCTGGGTAAGCGGGGCTGGACCGACCCCGCCGAGTGGATGTGAGGGGGGTGTCTATGAGCGACAGCAAACACTGGTGGGAGGGCTACCCCTGGCGAATGATCCAGACCAACCTCCGGGAGCCGGATATGGCGGATATGGACGCCAAGCGGTATGTCCGGGACGTGAAGGAGTTTGGGGCCACGGTTGTGATGCTCAATGCCGCGGGCATCGTGGCCAGCTACGACACCAAAGTGCCCTGCCACACCCCCAGCCAATATCTGACAGGGGACAGCCTGCGCACCCTGCTGGACGAATGTCACCGGGAAGGCATCCGGGTTATCGCCCGGACGGACTTTTCCAAGGTGCGCTATCCCCTGTACGAGGCCCATCCCGATTGGGCTTACCGTACAGCGGATGGGGAGATCGTCAACTGCAACGGCGATGTGCAGGTATGCCCCAGCAGCGGTTATCTCCGGGAAGGGGTTTACGATATCCTTCGGGAATTGCTCACCACCCTGCCTTTCGACGGCATTTTCTTCAATATGAGCGGGGCCTTTGTCACCGGCTACGGCGGGGAGCGGTACGGCCCGTGTATGTGCCAGACCTGCCGCAGCGCCTATCAGGCCGCCACCGGGCAGGAACCCCCCAAAGGGGGGCTGCGCGACCCCAACTTTATGAAATACCTGGGTTTCCAGGCCAAGCAGATTCAGGCAAACAAAGTCAAGCAATACCACTTTATGAAAGAACTGAATCCCGAGCTGGCGGTGAACGGTTTCGACTACACCCGCACCGAGTGCAATACGGACATTGGCCGGGGGCCTTGGGTATACGGGGCCTCCTCCAATGTCCGCCAAAACGGCGGCTGGGAACGAGTGGTGGACAACGCCAGCGTAGACTTTATGAGCTTCCGCTACCGGGACAGCTCAGTGTCTCCGGCACTGATGGCCCTGCGGCAGTGGCAAAGCCTGGCCAACGGCGGAGGACTCAGCCTGTATATCATGGGCCGGCTGGACAACCACCGGGATGTATCCAGCTTTACACCCACTAAGCGGGTGTTTCAGTTCCACCGGGCCCATGAGGAGGTGTTCCGCGGCCTTCATTCCGCCGCCGAGGTGGTGCTGGTGCAAAAAGGCGGTTTGGGGTGCGGTAATCCGGAAACCCAGGGCTGGCTCCAGGCGCTGACAGAGAGCCACGTCCCCTTTGATGAGGTAAAGCTGCCTGACCTGACGGCAGAAAAATTACGGGGCAAAAAGGTTATCATCCTGGGCGGCGTGGGCAAGCTGTCCGAGCCCCAGAAGGCCCTGCTGAACGGCTTTGCCCAAGAGGGCGGCATAGTGATTGCCGCCGGGGACGCGCCTGGTCTGGACTGTCTGGGAATCAAGGCCCTGGGGGAGCACAAAAAAGGTCTCATGTCCTCCGCGGTTGAGGTGAGGAAGGAGGACGAAAGGACCTTCCCCCGCTGCATAGAGGCTCCCATGATCCCCATCGGATCGGGGCTGCAAATGGCGCAGTTCGAGGAGGGGACGGAGCAATATCTCCGGCTCATCCCCGAACACCCCTTCGGCCCGCCGGAGCGGTGCTATTGCACCGAGGTCACTGAGTATCCCGGCGTTATCGCCCACCCATACGGCGGGGGACGGGGCGTTTACATCCCTTGGGGGGTCGGCGCGTTCTACTTCGACCAGGGCTGGCAGAACACCTTGAACCTGATGCAGGACGTGCTATTCTCTCTTTGCGGACTGCCGGAACTGGCTCCCGGCCTCTCCCCCATGGTGGAGCTGACCCTGGCAAAGAAAGGGGGCGCGGTGCTGGCACAGCTGGTCAACGGCACGGGCTGCTTTGCCAACCGCTGGTTCCCGCCCGTGCCGGTGCGGGATATCCGGCTGGAGCTGCCGGGGCTGGCGGGAAAGACCGCCCGGGCCCTCAACGGCGGTAAGGTGCTGTGTGAAACCAACAACGACAGCTTGACCGTCCGGCTCGATGAGCTGAACGAGTACGAAGCCATCATCATCGAATAAAAAGGAGTGCGTTTATTATGAAAATCGGTTTGATCGGTCTGGGCATTATGGGCAAGCCCATGGCAAAGAACATCCTCAAGGGCGGCTACACCGACCTGCTGGTCAGCGACCTGAACAAGGCCGCCGTGGACGAGGTGGTGGCCGCGGGTGCCAAGGCCGCCAGCAACCAGGAAATCGGCGAGAGCTGCGACGTGGTCATGACCATGCTCCCCAACTCCCCCCACGTCAAGAGCGTCATGCTGGGCGAGGGCGGCGTGGCCTCCTACATGAAGCCCGGCACCACCTTCATCGACATGAGCTCCATCAACCCCGTGGCCTCCAAGGAGATCGCCGCCGAGCTGGCCAAGAAGGGTGTGGAGATGCTGGACGCCCCCGTATCCGGCGGAGAGCCCAAGGCCATTGACGGCACCCTGTCCTTCATGGTGGGCGGCAAGCAGGAGGTCTTTGACAAGTTCAAGCCCTTGCTGGACACCATGGGCGGCTCCGTGGTGCGCTGCGGCGACGTGGGCGCGGGCAACACCACCAAGCTGGCCAATCAGATCATCGTGGCCTGCAATATCCAGGCCCTTGCCGAGGCCCTGACCCTGGCCCAGAAGGCGGGGGTAGACCCGGAGCTGGTGTTCCAGGCCATCCGGGGCGGTCTGGCCGGCTCCACCGTCATGAACGCCAAGGCCCCCATGATGCTGGCGGGCAACGACAAGCCCGGCTTCAAGATCGACCTGCACATCAAGGATCTGAACAACGCCTTGGACTGCGCCCATTCCGTGGGCTCCCCCGTGCCCATGACCGCTCAGGTCCAGGAGATCCTCCAGTGGATGCACAACCACGAGGGCGGCCAGAAGGATCACAGCGCCATCGCCCAGTATTATGAGCACCTCACCGGCATCCAGATCGGCCGATAGAACGGCTATATTAGAAAAGGAGAGGAATTCATGAACCTGAAAAAGATAATGGCGGGTGCGAAGGGCAGCGATAGCGGGCTTTACCGTACCGCGAGCGTCAAGACCATGCTTCTGGCCTGCGCCACCAGCGGCGGCAAGAACGTATTTTTCATGTTGATGATGTACGCCGGGTACATGGCGAACGCGGGCTATGGGGTGGTGCTTACCGTCACCGGCATCATCACCACGGTAAAGACTATCTTTGACGGGGTGTGCGACCCGTTTGTGGCGGCCATCTTTGACCGTATGCCGGTGGGCAAGCTGGGTAAAATGCGGAAATTCCTGCTGATTGGCTATACATCTACCATCATTTCGGCCATTCTGATGTTCAACCTGCTCGCCAACAAGTTTACCGGCGTTGTGGGCATCGTGGTGTTCTGTGTGGTCTACGCATTCTTTGTGGTGGGCTACACCATCCTGAGCATCGGCGGCACCACCATCCCCACCATCGTGACCAACGATCCGAAGCAGCGGCCCTTTATGAACTTCACCGCCACGGTGTACCAGTATCTGGCGCCCCTGATTCTGAACTCCATCATGGCCTTTGCCATTCTGCCCCGGCACAACCAGCAGTATGACGCCGCCTGTCTGGGGGAGGCGTGCTTCATTTACAGTGCGGTATCCGTTGTGTTCATGCTGATGTCCTTTGTCGGCATCGCCCCTGTGGACAACGAGAAGGTGCTGGGCGAGCTGATGTCCCTGGGCGGGAAAAACAAGAAGGTCGGCTTTCGTGAGATGTGGGGGATGCTCAAGGAGAACAAGCCTCTGCGCTGCTATGTTGTGACCGGAACATCCGACAAGCTGGCGAACAAGATGAGCACCGATCAGATCGTGACCGTTATGCTGACCGGCATCCTGATTGGCAACTATCAGGCCACCACCATGATCAACAACGCCGGTATGATCATCGGCCTCCTGTTCGCATTCCTGGGCGGCGTTTTCATTGCAAAGTACGGTGTAAAGACCTCCACCACTGTATGGTCTTATGTGAACATCGGCGTTTCCGCGGCACTCTTTGTCCTCTGCGTGGTTCTGGGCCCTTGGGGAATGTCCAAAATAGGCGTGTTTGGGATTCCCATGATCCTTTACGTGGCCCTGATGATGGGCAAGAATGCGGCCGCTATGATCCTCAACACCGCTGAGGGCATGATGCGGGCGGATATCGCCGACTATGAGCTGGATCGCAGCGGCAACTTCATGCCCGGCATGGTAGGCGCCTGCTATACCTTCATTGAAAAAACCGTCGCCTCCCTCGGCTCTACCTTTACTACCTTTGCCGTCGCCCTGATTGGCTACACCACCGTGGCGCCCCAGATGGGCGACAAGCCCAGCATCCCGCTGTTTTTCCTCACAATGGCGTTGGTATATGGAATGCCTATCCTTGGGTGGATCTGCAATATCGTCGCCATGAAGTTCTATGAGCTGGACAAAAACCGCATGGTGGAAATCCAGGCCAATATTGCCGAGAAGAAAAAGGCCCTGAAGTCCCAGAAGTAACAGACAGATTGGAAAGGGGAAATCAAAATGGCAAAAAAATTGTTGTCGATCACGCTGCTGTTGGCGCTCACCCTGGGACTTCTGTCCGGCTGCGCCGAAGGCTGGACAGAGCCGGTGGAGGAGTCCACCGGGGAGATCACCCTCTCCGGGTCCATGTACAGTGGCAAGGCGGTTGTCACGGTAGTGCTTCACCCGGACGGCACCGCCGACTGCGACGCCAACGGGGATAAAACTGAGGGCACTTGGGAAGCCGGCAGCGGCGACGTGGCCATGCTTGTCCATCTCACCGTCAAGGGTGAGAATATCGACATGGATGTTATGGATGCCGGTGATTCTTACAGCGCCGAGTTCCCAATGGTTCCCGGCATGATCCTCACCGGCGCGAAATCCGGCGCTCCCGCTGCCCAGGATATCACCCTGTCCGGGTCAATGTATAACGGGAAAGCGGTGGTCACAGTGGTGCTTCACCCGGACGGCACAGTCGATTGCGATGCCAACGGGGAAAAGAGCGACGGCACCTGGGAGGCCGGCAGCGGCGACGTGGCCATGACGGCACACTTTACGGTCAAGGGTGAGACGGTTGATATGGACATCACCCAGGCTGAAGATGGCTACAGTGCCGAGTTCCCGATGGTTCCCGGTATGATCCTCACTGGAAAGTAAGAGGTCAAACATAAGGCCGCTGCCATCCAAGTCGGGCGGCAGCGGCCTTACCATTTTTTCGAGGAGACGGTGCAGATGGCCGCATATCAATACCACCCAGAACTGAAAAAACCAAAGCCTCTGGGCGGCATCGACTTTGGCAACCCCGCCTTGGCCCCCATGGTGGGCATGGTGGTGCAAAATCTGCGCCGGACAACGCGGGCTTGGACTCCAACCGAGGGCGTCTCCTTCCGTGCAGTTTCCGTTTTCTCCAAGGATGGAGAATCCGTCGAATGCTTTGTGGTGGAACCGAAGGACGACAGTCCATTGCCGGGGATGCTGTGCTGCCACGGCGGCGGCTTCTATCTCCCATTGGAGACCCCGGCGCTGGAGCTGGCAGCGGTATACGCCCAAAAGCTGCGCGTCCGGGTGTTCTTGCCGGAGTACCGCCTTTTGCCGGATCACCCTTATCCTGTTCCGCTGCAAGACTGCCGCGCCGTGTGGGATGAGATGGCGGCGCAGGCGAACCCGCACCATCTGAATGGCCGTATCTTACTGTACGGCGAGAGCGCCGGGGGTGCGCTGGCAGCAGGGCTGGTTCAGCAGCTCCGGGACGAAGTGAAGCCGATTCCCTGCGGTCAGGTGCTGGTCTACCCGGCGCTGGACGACCGCAGCGAGAAGTATTCCTCTGTGGAGCGGTACAGCGGCGCAGTGTGGACAAAGCGGGCCAACAGCCAGATGTGGAGCGGCTACCTGAAAAACGGCTTTCAGGGGCCGGAGGGGTACGCCGTTCCCCTGCGGGGAACAGACTTCACGGGACTTCCCCCAGCTTATATCGAGCCCCAGGAAATCGACCTGCTCCGGGACGAGGGGGCAGCCTACGGGGAAAGGCTGCGTGAAGCGGGCGTCCCGGTGAAAGTGAATATCATCGAGGGATCGTACCACGGCTTTGACGCCGACGTGGAAAATCCCTTCGTCCAAACTGTTTTGGAGCAGCGTATCCGCACGATGGCGGATATGCTGGCTGACCATAAGAACGAGGAGTGAGTGCTATGACCATTGAGCAAAAGGTCAACGCCGCCAATGCCCAGGCGGTGGAGATCCTGACGAAAGCCCGTCCGGTGTGGGCGGATGTGCAGCCGGCCATCGACGTGATCCCGGGCATGTCCAAAAACACGGTTTTAGTTCCCGGCCCACCCCTGCCGGTGGAGCGGATCACCCCGCCCATCCGCACGTCCATCTGCGGCGCTGTGGTCCACGAGGGGCTGGCAAAAACAAAGGAGGACGCCTGGGAGATGGTGCTCCGGGGCGAGATCACCGTGGAGCCCGCCCAGAACCACCAGTGCGGCTGCGCCGCCTGCATGGTGGTGTCAGCCAGTATGCCGGTAATGGTGGCGGAGGATCGGGTGTACGGCGGCAAGGGGTATGCCCCCATCCACCCCGGCCCCAACCCCAAATGCCTGCGCTGGGGCTTCTACGATGAGGACGTGGAGCGGGATCTGAGCTGGTTCCGGGACCACTTTGGCCCCGCCCTGGGCCGGGCGGTGCGCAAGAGCGGCGGCATCGACCTGATCACCGTGCTGGCCAAGACGGCGGGCATGGGGGACGAGAACCACAACCGCCAGCCCGCGGCATCCATGTACCTGGCCTTGCAGGTGATCCCCTGGATGCTGGACGACCCGGACCCCCAGCGGGACGAGATGATCCGGCACTTCGCCGCCAACGACCGTTTCTTCCTCCATCCCATGATGGCCGGGGTAGAGAGCATCACCAAGTCCATCAAGAAGATCCCCTTGTCCACCGTGGTGGCGGGTATGGCGGGCAACGGCGTGGAGTTCGGCATCCAGCTGGCCGGGACAGGCAACCGCTGGTACACCACCCAGGCCCCCGTCATCCAGGGCACCTTCCTCAATCCCTCCTACACCGAGGCGGATCTGCTGGGCTACCTGGGGGACAGCTGCGTCACCGAGGTGTACGGCCTGGGCGGTATGTCCGCCATCGCCGGCCCCGCCTACCTGCGCATGACCGGCTCCACCATCGCCGAGGCCAGGAGCCGAACGGAGAAGGCCCGGGCGGTGTCCCTGGGGGAGCATACCTTCGCCCCCATCCCCTGGGACGATTTCAAGGGCTTCCCCGTGGGGCTGGACGCCCGGAAGATTGTGGGCCTGAACATCCTGCCCATCAGTCACGGCGGCTCGGCACTGAAAAAAGGCGGACAGGGCGGCGCGGGGGCGGCGGAGCTGCCCCTGGAATGCTTCAAAGACGCCCTGCGAGCCATCCACAAAGAGACGCTGGCCCAGGCGGAACAGGAGGGATAAGGCATGGAAGTGTTTGTGAAGATCGAGCGGGGCCGGTATGTGGACTCCCTGGAAACCCTGCTGGCCTCCAGCGTACTCAATGAGCAGCCGGGCATCGAGATCGGCTGTGCCGGAATGGCCACCGCCCCCGGCAAGGATGTGCTGGAGAGCGTCGGCCTGCTGACCGAGGAACTGAACGCCTGCGACGGGAGCTGCTACATCATTGCCGCCCGGGCGGAGTCCCAGGAGGCTTTTGACCGGGCCGTGGCGGAGGTGGAGGCCAGCCTTGCCCCGGTGGACGAGGAGGAGACAGAGACCAGCTACCCCACCATCAAGGCCGCGGCGGAGGGCTGCCCCAGGGCCAACCTGTGTTCCATCGCCGTGCCGGGGGAGTACGCCCTGGGTGAAGTGAAGCGGGCTCTGAATGCGGGGCTGCACTGCGTGGTGTTCAGCAACAACGTGCCGTTGTCCGAGGAGCGGGAGATGAAGGAGCTGGCCCGGAAAAAGGGCCTGCTGTGCATGGGGCCGGACTGCGGCGTTGCCAACATCAACGGCGCTGCGCTGGTGCTGGCCAGTATCAACAACCGGGGGCCTTTTGGCATCTGCGGGGCCTCCGGCGTGGGCATCCAGCACGTGGCGGCCATCCTCCACGAAGCAGGCACCGGGGTGTCCCAGACTATCGGCACCGGGGGCAACGACCTGAAGAACGAGGTGGGCGGCATTATGATGCACATGGGCATCGACGCGCTGGAGGCCGACCCCGAGACCAAGTACATCGCCCTCATCGCCCGACGCATCGGGGATCAGGTGCTGCCGGGGCTGCTGGAGCGCATCTCCCGGTGCAAAAAGCCGGTGGTGGCCCTATTCATGAGCTGCGACCAGACCACCGTAGAGGGGGCCGGGGCCATCTGGGCGCGTGACCTGGACGACTGCGCCCAGAAATGCCTTGCCCTCACGGGTCAGACCTACCGCCTGGACACGGACGAGGAGATCCAGGCCCGCGCCGCCCAGGCGGTGGCGCTGCTGGCCAAGGAACAGAAATACGTCCGGGGCGCATTCAGCGGCGGCACCTTCATGGACGAGGCCATGCACGCCCTGATCCCCAAGGTGGGGGAGGTGCATTCCAATATCGCCCTGCGCCCGGAGTGGCAGCTTCCCGATTCCCAGGTCAGCGTGAAAAACACCTGCATTGACTATGGCGAGGAGGAGTTCACCCTGGGCCGTCCCCATCCCGCCATCGACCCCGGCGTCCGCCGCCCCGCCATCCCCCGGGAGGCTGCCGACCCGGAAACGGCGGTGATCCTGCTGGACTTTATCCTCACCCCTCCGGGGCACATGGATCCGGTGGGCTATGTGCTGCCCGATATCCGCAGGGCCCAGGAGCAGGCCAGGGCGTCGGGCCGGGAGCTGGTCTTTGTGGCCTCCGTGCTGGGCACCGATGCCGATCTGCAAAACGTCAGCGTCCAGCGGCAGAAGCTGGCGGAGGCCGGGGTGCTGGTGTGCAAGACCAACCACCAGGCGGCGCTGCTGGCCGGGGAGATCATCCGTCAGAAGAAGGAGAGGGACGAGCATGGACTGTGAAAAGATCATGAGGCTGTTCCAGTCGGAGCTGGTGGTGGTGAACGTAGGCCCCAAGCTGTTCGCTGAGGCGCTGGAAAAGCAGAACTATCAGACGGTGCAGGTGGACTGGAAGCCCATCGCCGGAGGCGACCGGGAGATGCAGGATATTCTGGCCGTGCTGGGCGGGCTGGACTGACCCTTGCCCAATGGATGAATGGAGTGAACGGGTATGCGCTTTCACTACTGTCCTGGCTGCGGCTCTAAGCTGGAGCTGCGCCAAATCGGGGACGAGGGAGACACCCCCTGGTGTCCTCAATGCCAACGCCCTCTTTTTGACCAATTTTCCACCTGCATCATCGCCCTGGTGGTGAATGACCGGGAGGAAGCGGCAATTCTGCGGCAGGGATACATTTCCCAGCAGTATGGCAACCTGGTATCGGGCTATATGGTGCCTGGGGAGACCGCCGAGGAGTGCGCCAGCCGGGAGATCGAGGAGGAACTGGGATTGCGGGTCACGGAGCTGGAGCTGGTGCGGACTTGGTGGATGGAGAAAAAGGGACTGCTGATGATCGGCTTCTTCGCCCGGACTGCTGGCTCGGAGCTGAACCTGTCCGGGGAGGTGGACGCCGCCCGCTGGGTTCCCGTCAAAGAAGCACTGGGGCAGGTTCATCCGAAGGGCAGTATCTCCCACGCCCTGGTGGCGGCCTATCTGGAACGAACGAAAAAAGCATAAATAAAGAGTGTTCTCCCCGCCTTCGGCGGGGAGAACACTACACGCTATTTTTGAATGGAGTAGTGACGATGAAAGTTTTAGTTTGCAATGCGGGCAGCACTTCGCTAAAATTCAAGCTGTATGAGATGCCGCAGTGCGATTTGCTGGCCACCGGCAAGGTTGAGCGGGTCGGTTCGGTGAACGACGCCATTTTTGGTTACTGCAACAGCGGCACCGGCTACCGGGAGGAAGCGGCCGGGCAGAACATCCCGGACTATCAGGCGGGCATCGAGCGGTTTCTCACCTGCCTGACCCAGGGCGAGGGCGCGGTGCTGGCGGATATTTCCGAGATCGAGCGGGTGGGCTACAAGTCGGTGCTGTCCAAGGGGCACTACGGGGTACACGAGATCGACGAGGGGGTCATGCAGGGGATGCGGGATTTCCTGGCCCTTGCGCCGGTACATAACAGCGCCTATCTGAGCGCCATCCAGACCGTGCAGGCAGTGCTGCCCCAGGCGCGGCACGTCGGGGTGTTCGAGACCGCCTTCCACCGGGACATTCCCCTGGAGCGCAAGCTCTACGGCGTGCCCTACGAATGGTACGAGAAATACGGCGTCCAGCGGCTGGGGTATCATGGAGCGTCCCACGGATATATCGCCGATGTGCTGAACGCGGAAAAGGTGGAGTACGCCGCCATCTCCTGCCACCTGGGCGGCAGCGCCTCGATCTGCGCCATTCTGAACGGCCGGAGCGTGGACACCAGCTTTGGTATGAGCCTGGAGACCGGCCTCATCCATGCCAACCGGGTGGGGGACATGGATCCGACCATGATCCATTTTTTGAAGCAGGAGGGCCTTTCCGAGCAGGAGATCCTGGAGGGCTGCCAGAAAAAGGGCGGTCTGCTGGGTATCTCCGGGGTCAGCAACGACCTGCGGTATATCGAGGAGGCGGCGGACGGCGGGAACGAGCGGGCCAAGCTGGCTATTGATGTGTTCGTCACCGGCATCGTCCACTACATCGGCGCGTTTTATCTGGATCTGGGCCGTCTGGACGACCTGGTGTTTACAGCGGGCATTGGGGAACACTCCGCCCGCATCCGGCAGATGGTGTGCGAGAAGCTGGCTCCCATCGGAGTAAAGCTGGACGGGGCGAAAAACGAAGCCTGCTCCGGCGAGGGCGTCATCTCGGCGGAGGATTCCGCCGTGCGGGTGCGGGTCATCCCCACCAACGAGGAACTGGGCATCGCCCGCAGGACTTACGAAATAGACTGACAGGAGGGGTTCCCATGAACCAAAAGCTGCGCACAGACGCGGAGGACATCGCCCGCTCCGCCATTGAGGCCGTCAAGCCGGATGAGGCGGTGAAACGGGCGTTGACGGGCTTCCGGCCCGAGGGCCGGGTGTTCCTGGCGGCGGTGGGCAAGGCGGCGTGGCAGATGGCCCAGGCGGCTGTCCGGGAGCTGCCCCGGCCCGTGGACGGCGGTGTGGTGGTGACAAAGTATGGTCATGTCCTGGGGGACATCCCCGGCGTTGCGTGCTATGAGGCGGGCCACCCGGTGCCGGACGAGAACAGCTTCCGGGGAACGGAGGCGGTGCTGGAGCTGACCCGGAACCTGCTTCCCACGGACACGGTGCTGTTTCTGCTCTCCGGCGGCGGCAGCGCCCTGTTTGAGCAGCCGTTGATCCCGGCGGAGGAGCTCCAGGACGTGACGAAGCAGCTGCTGGCCTGCGGGGCGGATATCGTGGAGATGAACACCATCCGCAAGCGGCTGTCCGGGGTGAAGGGCGGGCGGTTTGCCCTCTATTGCGCCCCGGCTCAGGTGGAAGCAGTGGTGCTGTCCGATATTCTGGGCGATCCGCTGGACATGATCGCCTCCGGCCCCGCGGCGGCGGATCCCTCCACGGCAGAGCAGGCCAGGGCCATCGCGGAGAAATATGCCCTGCGGCTGAGCGAAACGGCGTGGGGCTGCCTGGACAAGGAGACACCCAAAACGCTGGACAATGTACGCACCCAGATCATCGGCAGCGTCCGGGAGCTGTGCCGCGCCGCGGCGGAGCGGTGCCGGGAGCTGGGCTATGAGCCGGTTCTGCTGACGGATCGGCTGGACTGCGAGGCCCGGGAGGCGGGGCGGTTTTTGGCCGCCGTATTGGGCACCCACGCCGGGGAGGGGAAAAAGCTGGCCTTCCTGGCGGGCGGTGAGACAGTGGTACACCTCACCGGGCCGGGGCTGGGGGGCCGGAACCAGGAGCTTGCCCTGGCCGCCTCCACGGGGTTGGCTGGGTTATCCAACGCCGCCCTCATCAGCGTGGGCAGCGACGGCACCGACGGCCCCACCGACGCGGCGGGGGGCTATGTGGACGGGGACACCCTCGCCGCCCTGAAAGCGGCGGGGCTGAACGTCTACGAGGTGCTGGCGGACAACGACGCCTACCACGCCCTGGAAGCGGTGGGCGGGCTGATTAAAACGGGACCCACCGGCACCAATGTGAACGATGTATCCATTGGGCTGATTGGGGAAGCGTAACGCCGCAAATCAGGAGGAACTTTTTGTGAAGTATGTATTCCAATTCTGCCGGATTCTGCTGGTGTGCCTGCTGGGGGAAGTGCTGGCAAATATTCTTCCCCTGCCGGTTCCGGCCAGCGTCTATGGCCTGGTGCTTATGCTGGCCGCACTAAAGCTGGGGATTCTGCGGCTGGATCAGGTCAAGGAGGCCGGGACATTCCTCATCAGTATCCTTCCGCTGCTGTTCATCCCTGCGGCAGCAGGGGTAATGGAGCTGTGGGCGGAGCTGGAAGCCATGCTTTTACCGTGCCTCATCGCCGTAATCCCGGTGACACTGGTGGTCATGGGTGTATCGGGAAGGGTGGCGCAGCGGGTGCGCCGGATGCTGGATACGGGGGCGGATCAGAATGACTGAGTTTCTCTCCTCCAGCGCGGCCTGGGGCGTGGTGCTGACCATCGGTGGATTTGCCCTGGGAACGCTCATCAATCGGAAAACGGGGAAAACCTGGTGCAATCCCCTGCTACTGGGCAGTATTTTTGTCATCCTATTGCTCAGCCTTTGGGAAATACCTTACCCAGAATACAGGGCCAGCGCATCTCCGCTGAGCTACCTGCTTCTCCCGGCTACTGTAAGTTTAGCGATCCCACTCTATGAGAAGTGGGAGTTGCTGAAAACCAATCTGGCGGCCATTTTTGCCGGGATTTTTGCCGGGGTTCTCACCAGTCTGGGTAGCATCACCGTGCTGGCACTTTTATTGAAGCTGGACGCAGCCCAGGCGGCGTCCCTGCTGCCCAAGTCTGTGACCACCGCCATCGGGATGGATGTAGCGGCGGCGCTGGGAGGTCTGCCGTCCCTGGCGGGAGCAGTTATCATCCTCACCGGGATCACGGGCAATCTGACCGCCCAGTGGTTATGCAAAGCATTAAAAATTACCGATCCGTTGGCAAAGGGTATCGGTATTGGCACGGCTTCCCACGCCATCGGCACGGCGAAGGCCCTGGAAATGGGACAGGTAGAGGGGGCTATGAGCAGCCTCGCGGTGGCGTTGGCCGGTGTGGTTACGGCGTTTGTGGCACCAGCACTTGCAAAGCTGTTTTTATAATTTTGTGTGTCCGAAATCTATACTATGAAAAATGCCAGCAGACTGGCGCATAGCGTTCCGAACTGACACTACTCAATATTTTAGTTCTGGAGGATAGACAACCATGAAAATGACCTGGCGCTGGTATGGCGAGGGCAACGATCAGATCAAGCTGTCCGACATCAAGCAGATCCCGGGCGTGGAGGGCATCGTGTGGGCACTCCACGACAAAATGCCCGGGGAGGTGTGGCAGCCGGAGGAAATCGCGGTTGTCAAGAAGCAGCTGGACGAGTACGGCTTCAACATGGACGTGGTGGAGAGCGTCAATGTCCACGACGACATCAAGATCGGTCTGCCCACCCGGGACCAGTACATCGAAAACTACAAGCAGACCATCCGCAATCTGGCCCCCTTCGGGGTGAAGGTGATCTGCTACAACTTCATGCCGGTGTTCGACTGGACGCGGACGGATTTGTTCCATCCGGTGGGGGATGGGTCCACGGCGCTGTACTACGAGGCGGCGAAGATCAAACAGGACCCGAAGGAGATGGCGGACTACGTCATGTCCTTTACGGAAAGGTACCACATGACCTTCCCCGGCTGGGAGCCAGAGCGGATGGCAAAGCTGGACGAGTTGTTTGAGAAATACAAGCCTGTCACCAAGGAAAAACTGTGGGACAACCTCAAATACTTCCTGGAGGCCATTATGCCCACCTGTCATGAGTGCGGTATCAAAATGGCCATCCACATGGATGATCCCCCCTGGGACATCTTCGGCCTGCCCCGCCTGCTGGTGGACGGCCCGTCCATCGACCGTTTCCTGTCCATGGTGGACGATCCGTATAACTGCCTGACCCTGTGTTCCGGCAGCCTGAACGCCAACCCCAAAAACAACGTGGCGGACATCGTGCGCAAGTACTGTGACCGCATCGCCTTTGCCCACATCCGCAACGTGAAACACTTCCCCAACGGCGACTTCTCCGAGGCAACCCACCGGGACTGCGACGGCGACACGGGCATCCTGGACATCCTGAAGGCCTACCACGACTGCGGGTTTGACGGCTACATCCGTCCCGACCATGGCCGACACCTGTGGGACGAGGGCCCCGGCACCGTGCGGCCCGGCTACGGCCTGTACGACCGCGCCCTGGGCGTGATGTATATGCTGGGCGTGTGGGATTCCCTGGACAAGTCCGACCACAAATAATTGACAGGAGGGCGAAAATATGATGGATTTACCTTTGAAGGTTGATTTTTCCGGCAAGGTGGTGGTGGTGACCGGCGCGGGCGGGGTGCTGTGCGGCACCATGGCCCGGGCGTTCGCCCAGGCGGGGGCGAAGGTGGCGGCGCTTGACCTGAACGAGGAGGCGGTGAAGAAGCTGGCCGACGAGTGCAAGGCCGAGGGCTTTGTGTGCGAGGGCTACAAGGCCAACGTGCTGGAGCCGGAGGCGTTGGAAGCCGTCCACCAGCAGGTTTTGAAAGACCTTGGCCCCTGTGACATTCTCATCAATGGCGCGGGGGGCAACAACCCCCGGGCCACCACCGACAACGAGTATCAGCACGAGGCCCAGGAGGGACAAAAGACTTTCTTCAATCTGGACGCGGGGGGCGTTGACTTCGTGTTCAAGCTGAACTTCCAGGGGACGCTCCTACCCACCCAGGCTTTCGCCAAGGATATGGTGGAGCGTAAGAGCGGCTGCATTCTCAACGTATCCTCTATGAACGCCTATATCCCACTGACCAAAATCCCCGCCTATTCCGGGGCCAAGGCCGCTGTCAGCAACTTCACCCAGTGGCTGGCTACCCACTTCGCAGGTACTGGCATCCGCTGCAACGCCATCGCCCCGGGGTTCCTGGTGTCCAATCAGAACCGCGCTCTGCTGTTCAATGAGGACGGCACCCCCACGGCCCGCTCCGCCAAGATTCTGAACGGCACCCCCATGGGCCGCTACGTGGAAAGCGAGGAACTGCTGGGCGGCGTATTCTTCCTGTGTGATGACAAGGCCGCCTCCGCCATCACCGGCGTGGTGCTGCCCATCGACGCGGGCTTTGCCGCTTACTCGGGAGTGTGAGAGGAACTGTCGTGAGAGCGTTTATGGATTAGGCTTTTCTGTTAAAGTCCAGGACATCAAACGCCCTGTTGATATTGGAGACACTGGAAGCAGCCAAACTACTGACAGAACAGGGCATCAGCGCCGAAGTGATTAGTCAGCGCGGGATTGTCTAACCCGTAGAGCGAATGGGCGACAACAACAAGTTCGGCCACTCCGGCCCTACCAAGGAATCGGTGGAGCAATTCGGGCTGTGTGCAAAATATATTGCAGAGATCATCAGCAGATAGACAGTTGCTTCTGAGACTCGCTGATATCCGGCTGGGAAGCTTCTTGCAGTGCTTCCCAGCCTTTTTATAGATAGAAATGTCCTACAAAAATATATCTGCAGCGGTTGACCCTATGCCTTCAACTGGCCGGACACCAGCGGACACCTGCTGGTGTTCGAAGCGCCCATCAATATGCTCTCGCTGATTTCCATCTACCACGACAGCGACTGGGCGAAGCATAGCTATGTGGCGCTGTGCGGCACCTCCTCCCAGCCCCTGCTGGGGATGCTGGAGCGGCACCCCAACATCGAAAACGTCCTCCTGTGCCTGGACAATGACCAGGCGGGGCAGCTTGCCACGCGGCGGCTGGCAGCGGTGGTGCGGGAGCGTGGGTTGGCGGTGGACGCGCGGGTACCGATCAATAAAGATTGGAACGAGGATCTGTGCGCGAATTTTCAGCAGACGGAGGAGCAGCAATTTGAACAGAAATTATCGTGAAAGGCAGGGTTTGCCATGCCCCAACAGTTTATCATTCTGATCGTCGCCGCGGTGGCCCTGCTGGTCATTGGCGGCGTTTCTCTTTTGTCCGGGCGGGGATCGCTGGACAGCATCAAATCCAAACCCGTGGGCGACGGCCAGCACGGCACCGCCCGCTGGGCCACTCCACAGG
>CAJUEG010000038.1 GCA_910584835.1 uncultured Oscillospiraceae bacterium
GGTCAGCCTGCTGGCGGGTATCCCGTCGGTGGTGTACGGCCTGGTGGGTATGCTGGTGCTGGTGCCGGGCGTCCGAACACTCTTTCACGTGCCGGACGGGGCCAGCCTGCTCTCGGCCATCGTGGTGCTGGCCGTCATGATCCTGCCCTCCATCATCAAGGTGTCCGTCACCGCCCTGGAGGCGGTGCCCCCGGAGTATGAGGACGCCTCTCTGGCCCTGGGGGCGACCCCCATCGAGACCTATTTCCGGGTGTCCGCCCCGGCGGCCAAAAGCGGCATCGCGGCGGCAGTGGTGCTGGGGGTGGGCCGGGCCCTCGGGGAGGCCATGGCGGTGATGATGGTATCCGGCAACGTGCCCAATATGCCCTCTCTGTTTCAAAGCGTTCGGTTCCTCACCACGGCGGTGGCCAGCGAGATGGCCTATTCCAGCGGCTTGCAGCGTCAGGCCCTGTTCTCCATCGCCCTGACGCTGTATCTGTTCATCCTTCTCATTAACGCCGCGCTGAATTTCTTTCTCAAGGGCCGCAAGGAGGGCTGACTATGCAAAATCATTCCATTGCCGCCGGCCGAAAGTTTTATATTGCCCTGATGAAAGCCCTATGCTTTTTGTCAGCGGCCATCACCTGCGGCATCGCGCTGTTTCTCATCGGCTATGTGCTGGCCAAGGGCGTCCCCAGCGTCACCTGGGAACTTCTTTCAACGAAACCAAGCTATCTGGCGGGAACCATCGGCATCCTGCCGGATATTCTGAACACGGTGTACATCATCATCGCCACCCTGCTGATTGTTCTCCCCCTGGGGGTGGGCGCGGCCATCTACCTGACGGAGTACGCCCAAAACAAGCGCCTGGCGGCCTTCATCGAGTACGCGGCGGAGACCCTCTCCGGCATCCCGTCCATCATCTTTGGTCTGGTGGGGATGCTTCTGTTCGCAAACACCTTCGGCTCCTGCCTGCTGGCCGGGGCGCTGACGCTGGTCATCATGAACCTGCCCACCGTCATGCGTACCGCCCAGGAGAGCCTGAAAACCGTCCCCCAGAGCTACCGGGAAGGCGCCTTCGGACTGGGGGCCGGAAAGTGGAGGGTGGTGCGCACAGTGGTGCTCCCCGGCTGCGTGGACGGCGTGGTCACCGGGTGCATCCTGTCGGCGGGACGCATCCTGGGGGAGAGCGCGGCGCTGCTGTTTACGGCGGGCTTCGCCCACACCTTGAACAATTTTTTCACCGGCCTGAACAGTCCGGGGGCCACCCTCACGGTGGCGCTGTACCTCTATGCCAAGGAGCCGGGACCCGGCGGCGCGGAGGCGTCCTTCGCCATCGCCGCCATCCTCATGGCGCTGACACTGTGCATCAATCTCGCCGCCGCGCTGACAGGCCGGTACTTCAAGAAAAGGAGCGCACTATGAACAGCATCATCACCGCGAAGGACCTGTGCCTGTGGTACGGCAGCGCCCAGGCACTGAAAAACATCGACATTGACATCCCGGAAAAGAGCATCACCGCCTTTATCGGCCCCTCCGGCTGCGGCAAGTCCACCTTCCTGAAAACACTGAATCGGATGAACGACCTGATCCCCGGCGTGAAGATCACCGGGGAGGTTCGCTATGGGGAGCGGGATATCTATTCCCCCGGCCTGGATGTAAATCTGCTGCGCAAGGAAATCGGCATTGTATTTCAGAAACCCAACCCCTTCCCCATGTCCATCTACGACAACATCGCCTACGGCCCCCGGACCCACGGCATCAAAGGCAGGGCCAAGCTGGACGACATTGTGGAGCGCTCCCTTCGGGACGCGGCCATCTGGGACGAGGTGAAGGACCGGCTGAAGAAAAACGCCCTGGGTCTGTCCGGCGGCCAGCAGCAGCGGCTGTGCATCGCCCGGGCCTTGGCGGTGGAGCCGAAGGTGCTGCTGATGGACGAACCTACCTCCGCCCTGGACCCCATCTCCACCTCCAAAATCGAGGAGCTGGCCATGGGACTGAAGGAGCGGTATACGATTATCATCGTGACCCACAACATGCAGCAGGCCGTGCGCATTTCGGACTGCACCGCCTTTTTCCTGCTGGGCGAGCTGATCGAGTTCGGCGGCACGGAGCGGCTGTTCTCCCAGCCGGAGCACCGGAAAACCGAGGATTACATCACAGGGAGGTTTGGGTAATGCGCAGCAAATTTGATGAACAGCTTGCCCTGATGAAAAACGAGCTGATCCAGATGGGCGCACTGTGCGAAGAGGCCATCTCCCTGACGGCTAAGGCCCTCAGCGACGGCGACAGGGCGCTGGCGGAAAAGGTGGAGCTTTTGGAAGCTGAGATCGACCAGATGGAGCGGGACATTGAGGGCCTGTGCCTCAAGCTGCTGCTCCAGCAGCAGCCGGTGGCCCGGGACCTGCGGCAGATCTCCGCCGCGATGAAGATCGTCACCGACATGGAGCGCATCGGCGACCAGGCGGCCGATATCGCGGAGATCATCCTGGCCATGCTGTCTGAGGGATATGTCCCGGAGGACGTGGGGCACATCCGGGACATGGCGGCGGAAACCATCAAAATGGTCACGGAAAGCGTGGATTCCTATGTCCGGCAGGACACTGCCCAGGCCGGACAGGTTATCGCCCACGACGACATCATCGACGGCTACTTCTCCCAGGTGCGCTCGGTGCTGATCCGGAAAATTGCCGCCAACCCCGCCGACGGCGAACACGCCCTTGACCTGCTGATGATCGACAAGTATCTGGAGCGCATCGGCGACCATGCCGTCAACATCGGGTCGTGGGTCATCTTCTCCGTCACGGGAAGCAAGGGCGAATCGGCCATTGCCGGAAAGTCCGGCTTGTGATACGATATAGTCAACGGGAAGGAGGGAATCCGCGTGATTTTTTGTGTAGAGGACGACGAGAGTATCCAGAGCCTGGAGCTCTATGCCCTGCGCTCCGCCGGCTTTGAGGCCAGGGGCTTCGCGGATGGCCAGACGTTTTTCCAGGCGCTGCGGGCTGAGCGGCCGGAGCTGGTCATCCTTGACGTGATGCTGCCAGGCGAGAGCGGCGTGGACCTGCTGCGGCGTCTGAGGGCTTTCGACAGCACCTGTGACATCCCCGTCATCATGGCCACGGCCAAAGGCGCGGAATATGACAAGATTCAGAGCCTGGATCTGGGGGCGGACGACTACCTGGTCAAGCCCTTTGGCATGATGGAGATGGTGTCCCGGGTCAAGGCGGTGCTGCGCCGGTGCAAACCCAGGCAGAACCGGGAGATTTTAGCGGTGGGCGACCTGGTGGTCGATCTGGCGGAGCACACCGTCATGGCGGATGGGGTGCGCCTCGCCCTCACTTTCAAGGAATTTGAGCTGCTGCGGCTGTTCCTCTCCGCCCCCGGCGTGGCCTTTACCAGGGAAAAGCTGCTCTTCACCATCTGGGGGACGGAGTACACCGGCGAGACCCGGACGGTGGATATGCACATCCGCACCCTCCGGCAAAAGCTGGGCAGCTATGGGAGCATGATTGAGACCGTCCGAAATGTGGGCTACCGGCTGGAGGCAACGCCATGACGAGGAAAATCTTTCGATCCACCCTGATGGTGGCCGCGGCAGTGCTGGCGGCCAGTCTGGTGATCGTGCTGGGCTGTCTGTACGACTATTTTGGGGCCGTGCAGGAAAATCAGCTGAAGGACAAGCTGCGGCTGGCGGCCTGCGGAGTGGAGGAGAGCGGGCAGGACTACCTGAAGCGGCTGTCCTCCCGGGATTCCCGCTACGATTGGAGCCCCGACTACCGGCTGACCTGGGTGTCAACCGACGGAACGGTGCTCTTTGATACCCACGTCCCCGTGGAGGAGATGGAAAACCACGCGGGCCGCATTGAGATAAAGGAGGCGCTCCTCAACGGGGAGAGCAGCAGCGTCCGCTACTCCGACACCCTGACCCAGCGGACGCTGTACTATGCTTGTGCCCTGGACGACGGCACGGTGCTGCGCGTCTCCGCCAGCCAAGCCACCGAGCTTGCCCTGGTACTGGGGATGCTCCAGCCCATCCTCATCATTGGCATACTGGCCGTGATCCTCTCTTCGATCCTGGCCGGCCGCATGGCAAAGCGGATCGTCCGCCCGCTCAACTCCCTGGACCTGGACCATCCGCTGGAAAACGACGCCTATGAGGAGCTGACCCCCCTCCTGCGCCGCATCCACCAGCAGCGGGGACAGATCAGCGCCCAGCTCCGGGAGCTGCGGGCCAAAACCGATGAATTTGACCAGATCACCGGCCACATGGGCGAGGGATTGGTGGTACTGGACCGTGAAGGCTGTGTGCTCAGCATTAACCCGGCGGCACAGGCCGTTTTCGGCGTGGACCGCTCCTGTATCCGGCAAAGCTTCCTGACGGTGGACCGCACCCCTGAGATGAGCCAGGCCGTCCGCGCCGCGCTGGACGAGGGACATGGGTCGATGCGCTCTCAGCGCAATGGCCGGGAATATCAGTTCGACCTGAGCCGGATTGAGTGGTCGGGGGCCGCGGTAGGCGTCGTCCTGCTGGCCTTCGATGTGACGGAGCAGGCGGACGCGGAGCGCAGCCGCCGGGAGTTCACCGCCAACGTATCCCACGAGCTGAAAACACCGCTGCAATCCATTCTGGGCAGCGCGGAGCTGCTGAAAAACGGGCTGGTCAAGCAGGAGGACATCCCCCATTTTTCCGGCCTGATCTATAGGTCGGCGTCGCGGCTGATTACGCTGGTGGACGACATCATCCACCTCTCCCAGCTGGACGAGGGCGCCGCGCTGGCGCGGGAATCCGTGGACCTTCTGGAGCTGGCGGAGGACGCGGCGGAGGCTCTGCGCGGCAGCGCCGAAAAAAAGCGCGTCCGGATTTCCGTCACCGGGGAACCGGTGCAAATCAGCGGTGTGCGCACTTTCCTGTACGAGATGGTCTATAACCTGTGCGACAACGCCGTCAAATACAACGTGGAAAACGGCTCGGCGGAGGTCTCGGTCTCCGGCTCGGGACAGGGGGCGGTGCTCACCGTCCGGGATACCGGGATCGGCATCCCCCCGGAGTACCAAAGCCGGATCTTTGAACGCTTCTTCCGTGTGGATAAAAGCCGCTCCAAGGCATCCGGCGGCACCGGGCTGGGGCTGTCCATCGTGAAGCACATCGTACAGTACCACCACGGAACCATCGACTTGCAAAGCGAGGTGGAAAAAGGCACTGTAATTTCCGTCACCCTCCCGCAGGCATAAATTGAGGTTCCGGGAGCCGCCGCTGGAGCGCGCTCATTTCGTTGCTCTTTTTTCCCATGCGAAACACATTGCGGTAGAAATGGATGGTGCAGCGCTGGTATTTGGCCTCTTGGACTACCTCTCCCACAGCCTCCAGCATTCCAAGGCACTTGTTTCCAACCACCAGCTTCACCCCGTCCAGGCTACGGCCGCACAGCCACTGGAAAAAGCTGACCCAGCTGGCTTTGTCCCCTTTCATCCCAGCGTTTTTGCAAAAAAGTCGGAACAAGCAATATGAAGCCTGCTCCGACGTATCCTGTGCTATTGATAAAAGGCGCAGGCTCGTAGACGCTGCGCCACAATGGCTTCCTAAAATTTCACGACGTGCAGAAATGGCGAAGTATTTTAGATAGTTCAGAAAAAACGGTCCAAAATACTCCCGCCAATTCAATTCTCGTGCCCGAATCGCCCGATGGGCTGGATGCCCATTCATATAGTTCCTTTTACCCCTCTGACCCGCGTCGACACCACCGATCCAATCGGCACCATCGTAATATCTATGTTTCCGTCTGCTCTCCTTGTAATAAGAGTGCCGCCTCTCTGGGTATAACTTTTCTTGATATCTTTATAAGCAAGGTAATCGATGGACATCCCATAAGTCATCTGAATACCCCTATATACAAGAGACAGTGTATTTAAGTGATCGTGCCCGCAGAAGATCCACTTGATGGCACCATTCTCTGCTGCCCTGTCAAAAAATGTACCCTTAAACTTGGATATCCCGAAATACTCGTTTTTCTCAGCAATACTTCCATGCCGGTAGGCGACATTTTTGTCGCCAAGCTTCATTTTCTCATAGGCCTCTTTAAACTCACGAAGCGGCATATGGAAAAATGCCATCGCTTTTATGTCCGGATAGTCCTGCTCCAGCGCGGTCAGGCGTTCCATGCACCAATCGACCTGATCGTCATGGATCCGGTCAAAGCCGCTAAAAAACCAGCCGCCTTCTCCGTACATATTGGAATCCAGCATAACCAGCGGGAGAAGTACTTTCCCGGATTCATCCACTAATTCTATCAGGAAATTTCCCACGCCCGTGAGGTTTTTTCTGCCCTCCGTAAAAATACAATATCTTCCTTGTTTGTATAATCCCGCTAACTCTTCTTTGCCGCAGGTCGAAAACATTTCACAGTCGTGGTTGCCGAAAACCAGCGTATAAGGCAGTTCAAAACGATCCAGGAATTCCATCAGCTTTTTGGCCTGTTTCCGATTGTTCAAGGTTCCCGTCTTCGGTAAAAACGGGAAGATTAAGTCGCCGGTCAAGACGATCAGGTGCGGTCTTGATGTTTCGATGGTCTTCCTTACCGCCTCCAGCGCAAGCCTGTCCGCCCCCTTTGACAGAGGGCCGAACCCCAGGTGCAAATCGGTCAGCTGTAAAATTCTGAAATCCCCGTCCTTTGGTATGCTGATTGTAAAGGTTTCATCATCTACCTGTTTAAATTTATCTGAGCGGTACATGACAGCCTCCTAACTTAACGGGACAAGGGAGCCTACAGCCGACAGGATTGTTGATATGACCATCAGCACTTGAAAGGGTACGGTTCCGATCACACCGCAGATCGGGCTGGCGCCGGCCTTTCTTCTTGACTTCCCATAGGTGAGCACCAGCATAATGCTCACGAGTATCACAACGCCGCTCATGATCCGTGTCAAGATAATAAAGCTGCTCACCCCAAAAATCGCAAACAAGATACATGGAACGGTTGCGATCAACCAGCTGATACGGTTTTCCGTGTGGATCTGTTCATGCACTACGTCACGCAGGGCCAGTGTATTGGACCAGAAGGTTGTCAGCAACGCGAACAGCGAGAAAATCCCGGCCAGGATGACCGCCCATTTCCCGATACTCTCGCCAAGCTGCATATAGGCAAGCTCCTTGTTGATCTCTCCCTTTGTGCCCAGCAATACCGTCATGGTCACAATTAATACGAGGATAGAGGATAAACCGAAACCTATCAATATAGATTTTCTGATCCTGCGTGGATTCCCCTCCAGTCCTTTTACCACCTGGATGACCGCCTGATTGGCTGAAGTGGCAAACACGACCATGCTGTAAAGCGCGAGCAGATTGTTCCAGTGAAATTCCGAGGTGTACAGGGTATTGGCCGGGTGCATCAACGTCCCCGCCGTCATGGCCGCTACAATACCGATCAGAAGCACAACCGCATATTTTTGCGCAACGCCGACCGCCTTCATCCCCATGAACACCACACAGCCCGCGATCACATAGTAAACCAGCTGGGCCGCCCACAGAGGCATTCCAAACCAGTTTGTAAATATCTGAGCGCCGCCGTTGATATTCCCGCTTACTCCGATCATAATGGCCAAACCATACACCACAAATACAATCCAGCTGAACACTTTCTTTGCCGCGCCATGAAACAATTCGCCCTCAAAACTTTTGACCAGCTGCACACCGCCATTGTTATAGGAAAGCTCTGCAATGATCAGGTGCAGGATTACATTGACCACATAGGCCAGCGCCACCATCCATACCACGTCCAGTATGCTGTTCTTTGTCGCCAGATATGGCACCGCAATAATCCCGGTTCCGATACTGTTCCCTACAATCATACAGATTGCCTCAAATGTAGTCAGTTTTGCTTCTGATTTGATCTCCATAACCTTCATCTCCTGTTATTTTGCCGATCAGTCAATAAGACAACTTATCGTATGGGACGGTCACAAAATAGCCTGTATCATAATTTTATGTTCATTTTATCATAAAGCCGTTAAAACTTCAATAATTTAGGGAGACCGTCGTGTGCTTTTGCGCAAAAAGGAGATGCTCAACGAAGAAAGCTCCGTTAAATAAAATTCCAAGCCCAATTTCGCAGCATATCCAGTGTATTACGTCCAACGCGGCTGATTGATTTTGCTAAAATCGGAACATGAACCTCATGGCAATTATATTTTTGGAATTTTGGCACGGCTCAGTCTTCCCTGCTGCACGGCCTTAAATATCTCATCAGAAAAATGGCATCATGGGAATCGGAGTAGAGCCGCCGATCCATGAAGCCATCGTTTTGAGTTTTGAACCGCCTACGCTGATCGTTTTCTGAAGGAACACCCGACCCCGTATACATTTCGTTGGACAGCAGTTTATTGAGGCCCTCCCGGTTCCATTTGGGTTTGCACGAGGGTGACGGGGTTCCCTTTTCCTTCAGCCCAGCGGCAATCTTATCCAGACTGTATCCGCTGAGATAACGGTCGAAAATCCAGCGGGCGACGGCAGCTTCACCCGATCCAAAACCACCCGTTTTGTATGAGTCCATCCAATACCTGAGGTCCAGAGAGACAACACAGCATCGGTAAGTTGCCCATAAAAGTGGACAAGCAAGCGCCGCTCTTTTACAGTCCAGCTATGACATCCATCAGGCAGAACAGGACTGCCAGCGTTCGGAAGTCTATATAGCCCAGGTATTCCATGTTTGGAAGTACAAAAGCCTGGAACCGGCGGCAAGGGCCAACGCCGCATACAGTACCGTAGCCGGAGGTGCCGTCCTGAAGCCGCAGCGGATGCCCCATTTAATTGTTTTGGCTCATGCTCCAATCTCGGCCTGGGACAGCGCACAATACGTGGTGATCAGCATTCCTGATTCCTGTTGATGGAACCACGCATTTTCCCTTTTAAATATAACATCTGCGTTCAGACGGTACAGCTCCCGCATGGCTTTCAGCATATTCAGAGTATTTCGGTCGAACCGGCTGAAGGATTTTGTTAAGATCAGGACAATTTTCCCCTTGCGGCACAGCCGGGGCATAGTGTTCAGGCCAGGGTGTTCCGCAGTATTCAGGCCGGTTGCATGGTCTGAAAAATACCGGCGTTGATCCAGTCTGGGCGTAGTCAATCATTGCGGTGCAAAACTGCTGCTGGACCTCTAAGCCGCTCCTCTACTCCCAACGGCAGTGCTGATCCGGCAGTAGGCGGCAACACACAAAAATTTTCTTCTGCGCTTGTTTTTGCCTCCATTTGTCCTCTCCATAAAATAAAAGGCACAGTGACCAAAATCACTGTGCCTTGCCGAATATATAAACTTAAATATAAAATTGACAGGCCGCCATGACAGGCGGCCTGTCAAACAATCATGGCTCAATGTGGCAAAATCGCTTTTCCCAGGCTCAATTCAAATGGGGTCCCCGCAAAGCCGCCCTTTGGCTTTGTGGGGAAAGGAGGAGCAACGGAATGAGCGCACTCCGGCGTTTTTGCAAAAAACGTCGGAGCAAGCGATATGAAGCTTGCTCCGACGTGGTGACCCAGCGGGGACTCGAACCCCGGACCTTCGCCTTAAAAGGGCGTTGCTCTACCAACTGAGCTACTGGGTCATAACTGGCTGGGATGGCTGGACTCGAACCAGCGAATGCGGGAGTCAAAGTCCCGTGCCTTACCACTTGGCTACACCCCAATATCGAAGTGAGGTGAGGGCCGGAGCGGACGCTCCGGCCCTCAGCCACGGTATGGGGTGGGTAATGGGGCTCGAACCCACGACACCCGGAACCACAATCCGGTGCTCTGCCAGCTGAGCTATACCCACCATATCCAATTTTTTGCCTTGCGGCCCCCGCCAAAACCCGCCAGACCGGTTTTGGTGGGGAAAGAGCGGGCCTTGCAGAAACGCCTGTGGCAGATGGCACGCCTGAAGGGACTCGAACCCCTGACCCACTGCTTAGAAGGCAGTTGCTCTATCCACCTGAGCTACAGGCGCATATTATGCGCTTTTCGGGACCCCGAGCCGCCGTCCCTCAGGGAAAAAGGGCCGACGGAACGAGCGAACTTCCGGCGCAGCCGGAAACGAGGGACGCAAAGCCCTGCCCCGACGCTGGAGCGGGTGATGGGAATCGAACCCACGCGACCAGCTTGGAAGGCTGGGATTCTACCATTGAACTACACCCGCATGGTTGGGCACATCCGCAAATGTCAGCTTGGATAGAATAGCACAAAACCCCGGCCTTGTCAATCCCCTTATGAGGAAAAACCTTCAAGATCAGCCCGCACCTGTCATCCTGCCGCATCCCCCTGCGGCAGGAGTAAATATCTTGCCTTCGACTTAGCCGACGCTGGACGCATGCCGCCGGCACACAGCGCCCTTCAGCTGCCAAAAACAAATCCTGCCCTGTGCGCTTTTTCTGCCCTTTTAGCTCTATTCCGGCCTTCGTCCCCTGCTTCAAACCTCTCCGCAACCTGTGGTTGTCACATTGGACACTGTTTTTGGTTGCCATCTCCGCCGCTTTTTGCTATGATAGCCCTGTCCAACAGGCGCCGGACAGTCTTTTTTTGGAGGTATCACCACATGGATTTTCGCGACCGTTTATTTGATCTGCGCCGCCAGGCCGGGCTGTCTCAGGAGGAGCTGGCCAATCTCCTGGGCCTCACCCGGCAGGCGGTTCAAAAATGGGAGGCGGGCACGTCCCGCCCGGATATGGACAACCTCACCGCCCTGGCCAGCTATTTCCACGTGTCTCTGGACTACCTGGTGACCGGCCGGGAGGCCGCCGGTTCTCCTCCCTCGCCGGAATGCGCCTCTGCCTCCCCTCCCCCGCCGGAATACGAACCCGCCGTCTCTCCCCGGTCCGCCACCACCGTCATCCACCACCACTACTATGAAGGCTGGCACTACGAGTACAAGAGCCGGCGCACCCTGTTCGGCCTGCCCCTGGTCCACGTCAATATCGGCCGCAGGGACCACTGGGCCCGGGGAATCATTGCCATCGGCAACATCGCCACCGGGTTTGTGGCCCTGGGCGGCGTGGCGGCGGGGCTGTTCTCCCTGGGCGGTGTGAGCTTCGGGCTGCTGCTGGGGCTGGGGGCGGTGGTCCTCGGCGCGGTGTCCATCGGCGGGGTGGCGCTGGGCCTTCTGGCCTGGGGCGGCATCGCCCTGGGCTGGCTGGCGGTGGGCGGGTGCGCCGTGGGCGTATACGCCGCCGGCGGCGTGGTTGTGGCCTCCCAGGTGGCGGTGGGCGGCGTGGCTGCCGCGCCCCTGGCCATCGGGCAGGTCGCCGACGGCGCGAAAACCATCCTCGTCCCCCTGGATGGCCTCACGGATCAGGCGCTGGCGGAAGCCCACGCCGCCATCACCCAAGCCTGTCCTGACGCGCCCTTTTTTGTGACCCGGCTGCTCAAATTTTTTGTTTGGGCCGAGATGTCTTGAAAATTCCCGGCAGGTTGTGTTTTCAGCCTGCCGGGAATTTTTCGTCCGTATTCAACCGTTAATTGATTTCCGGCAAAATATCCGCCATTGCGTTCAACTACTATTTTTGTTATGATACAACCATCAAGCGAATTGAGGTGGTCTTATGGCCAATATACTGAGTGAACGCATCGCCGAGCTGCGCCGGGAGCGTGGCCTCACCCAGGAGCAGCTGGGTCAGCCGCTGGGGGTGTCCGCCCAGGCGGTGAGCAAGTGGGAAAAGGGCGGCGCACCCGACGTGGAGCTCCTCCCCGCCCTGGCCGACCGGCTGGGAGTGAGTATTGACGCCCTCTTTGGCCGGGAGGGGGGCGCAATAGAGGACATGGACGGCACACTGAACCGCTGGCTGCTCTCCCTTCCCCAGGAAAAACGGATCAGCGAACTGTGCCGCCTGACCTGGGCGTCTTCCCGTTCCATTATGATGCACCGTATGGACGCCCCCGATATACCAAATCTGAAGTATTTCCAGGACTGCACCGTCAAGGTTGCCGATGAAGAGGTTCTGATGCGCCTGGCTGTAGACGTGAAAGAGGGCCTGCTCTTCGGCGTGGGCTCGGAGGAGCTGGCCTTCATGTCCATCTGGCCTCGCCCGGAGGCGGGCTATGCCGCCTATTTCGCGCCCCGCGACCTATGCCGCCGCCTGTTCGCCCTCTTGGCCCGGCCCGGCTGTCTGGAGCTGATGGAGCGGCTTCATGACGATCTCACCGCCCGCTACTATATCCCGGAGGTGCTGGCCAAGCAGCTCGACCAGTCCCCGGAGCAGACGGCGGAGCTGCTGGCCGGCATGGAGGAGCTCAAGCTGGTGAAGAAATTGGAGTTGGAGATGGAAACGGGCTCTGTCAACGCCTACATCGTCCACGAAAACTGGGCCTTTACCCCATTTCTTTTCTTTACCCGATGCCTGCTGGAAAAACACGACGCCTTTTACATGCTCTGGGACGACCACGACGACGAGCTGGAGCTGTCCCGCGGCCCCAGCTCCGCCATATGCGGGCGGCTGACCGCGCAGGACCCGTC
The DNA here is from genome assembly GCA_910584835.1 of uncultured Oscillospiraceae bacterium. Classification (GTDB taxonomy): domain Bacteria; phylum Bacillota; class Clostridia; order Oscillospirales; family Oscillospiraceae; genus Enterenecus. The sequence continues at coordinate 12,459 of CAJUEG010000038.1, forward strand.
CAGTGATTCGCCCCGCGCAAATGGAAGGCTGCCCAAAGGAGAGTCAAAATGAACATTCAAACGAAAACGCCAAAAAGCCCCGCCGCCCGGCAGTATTACCGGGCCTTTTACCAGGGGAACCGCCTGCGCTTCGCCCTGGCGATGTTCTTCACCATCCTGTCCTTTCCCGGCAACCTCATCGGCTCCTGGCTGCTGGGCGAGGTCATCGACGTGATCGCCGCCGGGGACCTGGACTGGCTGTGGCGCACGCTGCTTTTCACCGTGGTCTTTATCGCCGCCATGTTTGTGTGTCAAGTTGCCATGTACCGCGCCAAGTCCACCTTTATCTGCCGGGCCCTGGCCCAGTACAAGTCCCTGGCCTTCCGCAACCTGTCGGAGAAGAGCATCAGCGCCTTTTCCCGGGAAAACACCGGGCGGTACATTTCTGTGCTCACCAATGACGTGAATTCCGTAGAGGAAAACTACCTCAAGCGCACCTTTCTGCTGATCTACTATATTCTGCTGTTCTTCGGCAGCCTGGGCATGATGTTCTGGTACAGCCCGGTCCTGACCGTTGCCACCATCGTTTTCTCCCTCCTCCCCCTGGCGGGCTCCCTGCTCATGGGCAAGGAGCTGGCGGTGCGGGAAAAGGCGGTGAGCGACAAAAACGAGGGCTTTGTGGCCCAGCTCAAGGACCTGCTGTCCGGCTTTGACGTCATCAAGAGCTTCAAGGCCGAGGGGGAAGCCCAGCGGATGTTCGACGCAGCCAACCGCGACGTGGAGGAGGGCAAGCGCCGCCGCTACTGGTGGGAGTGCCTGCTCACGGCGGTGAGCCAGGGCCTGTGCTCCGAGATTCTCCAGTTCGGCATCTTTTTCCTGGGGGCGTTTCTGGCCATCCGGGGGGACATCACCGCGGGCACGGTGCTCATCTTTGTCAACCTGTGTAATTTCGTCATCCAGCCCATCAACGTCATCCCCCAGTACTGGGCCAGCCGCAAGGCCGCCAAGGCCCTCATCGAAAAGCTGGCCCAGGTCACCGAGGAGAACGCCGGGCGCACCGGCCAGGCCATCCCGCCGGTGCTCAGCGACGGCATCTCCCTGGACCACGTGACCTTCGGCTACGAGCCGGACAAGCCGGTGCTCCGGGACGTGTCCCTCCGGCTGGAGCCGGGGAAAAAATACGCCGTCGTGGGCGGCTCCGGGTCGGGCAAGTCCACCCTGCTCAACCTTCTCATGGGCGCCTACGACAGCTACGGCGGCTCCATCTCCATCGACGGGCGGGAGCTGCGGGAGGTGGACACCGACAGCCTGTACGACCTGATGAGCCTCATCGGCCAGAGCGTATTCCTGTTCGACGACACCATCCGCCGCAACATCACTATGTTCCGGGAATTCCCAGACGGACAGGTGGACGAGGCTGTCAAGCGCTCCGGCCTGTCAGAGCTTCTTTCCCAACGGGGAGAGGACTACCGCTGCGGGGAAAATGGCGTGGGCCTGTCCGGCGGTGAGCGCCAGCGGGTGTCCATCGCCCGGTGCCTGCTGCGGGGCGCACCGGTGCTGCTGCTGGACGAGGCCACCGCCTCCCTGGACAACCAGACCGCCTTCGCCGTCACCGACGCCATCCTCCATCTGGACGGCCTCACCCGGGTGGTAGTCACCCACCGGCTGGAGGAGGCGCTTATGGCCCAGTACGACGAGATCATTGTGATGCGAAACGGTCGGGTTCAGGAGTGCGGGACCTTCCATCAGCTCATGGAGCAGAAGGGCTTCTTCTACTCCCTATTCACCCTGGCGGCATAACAGGAACGGGGCGGCTGAACAACAGCCGCCCCGTTCTTTTCAATGGTCCAGCAGCCTGGCAATGGCGGTGCGGTGCACCTTCATCGCGCTCTTGGGGCAGAATTCCTGGCAGCAGAAGCAGCGGATGCAGGCCTTGCGGTCAATATGGGGCTTTTTGTCCACCATGGTAATCGCCTTGGCCGGGCACACGTCCCGGCACTCCCCGCACCCCACGCACTCCGCCTTTTTTACCACAGGCCGCTGGGACAGGGCCCAGTTCATCACCGACCCCTTGATCCGGCCGAACAAGCTCCTGCCGTCTCCCTGGAACAGGTGGCTGTTGCCGGTGGTGATGAGCCGGAAATCCGGGATGGCAAAGCCCGCGGGGTCGCCCTCCACATTCAGCTCCTCCGCCGAAGGCGGAATAAGCCCCCGCTCCAGCGCCGCCTCCAGGGTGGGCACCTCCTCCCGCTTCAGTCCAATGAGCCCGGCGCACACCAGGTCCGCCTTATGGGGGCTCTCCGCCGCCAGCAGCGCCCCCATGTGCCGGGGCGTGCCGCCGGTGGGGCCGTTCCCCTCCATGCAGTCCACCGCGTCCACAATGGTGAGGCGGGGCTTGAAATACTCGTCCAAATCCACAATCATCCGGGCAAAGTCCCGGGGATCGGGATATCGGAAATGGCACTCCGGCTTCATGGTGCCGGGGATCGCGCCAAACATATTTTTCGCTCCGCAGGTCATGGCCATCATAGCGTGGGTTTTGAGCTTGCACAGGTTGATAATGGCGTCCGCGTCACCCAGCCATGCGGTATATTTGAACTGGCGGCACACCTTCCCCTCCGGGAATTGGGCCTCCCGCTCCCCGAAATCCTGGTTGAGCCTCCCGCCCGCCTGCTCCGCCTCCCTCATGCCGGTGGCGGCGTACACCCGGTTCACATAGGCGGCGTTATAGAGCCCGCCGGGGCTGTCGCCCACCACCACGTCCGCCCCCCGCTCCCTCAGCAGCCTCACCAGGGCACAGAGCAGCCCCGGGTGGGTGGTGGCCGCCTTTTCCGGCCTGGCAAAGGTCACCAGGTTCACCTTAATGGCAATCCTCATCTCCGGGCGCACCCAGTCCAGCCCTCCCAGCGGCTCCAGCACCCGCTCCAGCGCGGACCTGGCCTCCTCCTCGGAATAGTTCGCACAGGGGACGATCACAACGTCAGGCATCATGGTTCTTCACCTCTACCGAAAAAGGCTGCCGCAGCCGCGGCAGCCTTTTTGAACTCAAAATAGGCGCTTATTCCTCCGCAGGGACCTCATCGCCTTCTTCATCCTCCTCCGCCGGAGCAGACTCCAGCAGAGCGCGGATGGACAGGGACACCTTCTTGTGCTCCTCGTCGATGGCGGTGATCTTGGCATCCACCGTGTCGCCCTCGTGCACCACGTCCTCGGGCTTCTCCACCCGATGGTCGGCCAGCTGGGAGATATGGATCAGGCCGTCCACGCCGGGAACGATCTCGGCAAAGGCACCAAAGGTCATCAGCTTGACAACGCGCACGCTGGCCACATCGCCCACGGCGTACTTCTCGGTGAACACGGTCCAGGGCTCCTGGCTGTGGTCCTTCACGCCCAGGGAGATCTTCTTCTTGTCCGGATCGAAGGAGATGACATACACCTCAATGGGATCGCCCACAGACACCACCTCGGAGGGGGTCTTGATGCGGGACCAGGACAGCTCGGAGATGTGGACCATGCCGTCCACGCCGCCGATATCCACGAAGGCGCCGTAGGAGGTGAGGCTCTTGACTGTGCCGCTGTAGCGCTTGCCCACCTCGATGTTGTCCCAGATGGCGGCGGCAGCCGCGGCGCGGGCTTCGGCCGCCACGGCGCGGATGGAACCCACCACGCGGCGGCGGGCGCGGTTCACCTCGGTGATGCGCAGCTGCACCTTGGTCTTGACCATCTCGGACAGGTCGGCCCCACGGGGCTTGCCGGACTGGGAGGCGGGGATAAACACGCGGATGCCCTTGACGCTGGCCACCAGGCCGCCCTTGTTCTCCTCGGTGATCACACCCTCCAGCACGTCCTTGTTCTCCACCGCGTTCTCCACGGTCTCCCAGTTCTTGTCCGCGTCGAGGCGCTTCTTGGACAGCTTGACCACGCAGTCACGGTCGCTGACCAGCATGACGATAGCCTCGATCTCCTCACCAACCTTGGCGATGTCCTCCACCTTTACGTCGGGGTCGTCGCTCAGCTCGGACAGGGGAATGGTGCCGGGGTACTTGACGCCCAGCTCCACCTGCACCTCAGTGGGCGTGATGGCCGCGACTGTTCCAGTGACCCGATCCCCCGTATTCAAAATTTTGAACGACTCCTCCAGCATCTCCGCGAAGGACTGTTCAATCTCCATAATTTCATCGCTCATTTTGTTGCTGACCTCCTTTATTATCCACTCCGGCGTGGATGCGCCGGCAGTGATCCCAAGCGTGCCGATCCGGCCGAACTGTTCCCGGTCCACGCCCCTTCCCCGCTCCGCCTGCACCACCATCGGGCAGCGGCTGGCGCACAGCTGGGTGAGCTTTCTGGTGTTGGAGCTCTTTTGATCGCCGATGACGATCATGGCGTCGCATTGACCGGCCAGTTCCAGGGCCTCCGATTGCCGCCTGGACGTAGCATTACATATTGTATCAAAAAATTCCGCGTTTGTACACACTTTTTTTGTGTTTTCCACGATTTTTTCCCACTTCGCCAAAATAGCGGTGGTTTGGGACACAAATGTCAGGGGCAAACCGAAAAAATCCGGCTCTTTTTCCATGATTTGTTCCAGTTCATCCCATCCGGAGACCACTCTTCCCCGGCTGGCGCACCCCAAAATTCCCAAAATTTCCGGATGGTCGGCCTCTCCCACGATGACAGGCATTCTCCCCCGCGCCTCCGCGTCCCGGACAATCTCGTGAATGCGGGTGACGTTGGGGCAGGTGGCGTCCAGCACCCGGCAGCCCCGCGCCTGCAACGCCTGAAATGTGCTGTCCGGCTCTCCATGGGCCCGTATGAGCACCGTGGCTCCCTCCGGGGCCTCCTCCGGCGCGGAGATGGTGACCGCCCCCAGCTCTTCCAGCCGCCGGATCACATGGTCGTTGTGGGTAATATGGCCCAGCAGGTACACCGGCCCCTGGGCGGCGGCCCTCTCCGCCATTTCCACCGCGCGGCGCACACCGTAGCAGAACCCGGCGCTCTTAGCCACCCTGATTCTCATCCCGCCTGCTCCCCCAGCGCCCGGATGCGGACCAGAAGATCGTCGGCGATGCGCTGGTAGTCGTCGGCGGAGGGCTTACGTCCCTCAAACTCCGGGTAATACGGCTGGCCGAACACCACAGTGGTCTTGCGGAACCGCCGCTTTTTGGGCGGGATGTAGACGGGCACCAGGGGCGCCCCTGTGCGGGTGGCCAGCATGGCCGCGCCGGTCTGGGCCTCCGACTCTTTCCCCTCCTTCACCCGGGTCCCCTCGGGGAACATGAGCAGCTTTTCCCCGCCCCGCAGCACCTTCAGGCACTCTTTTACCGCCGCCATATCCGACTTGCCCCGGTTGACGCCGATAATCCCTGCCTTTTTCAGCAGAAAACCGATCACCGGCCACTTCATAATCTCCGCCTTGGCCATCACGTGGGTCTGCCGCTTTCCCCCCATAGCGCACACCACATAGAGCGGGTCGCCCACAGTGGTGTGGTTGCCGCAGATCACCGCCGCCCCCTCGGGGATATTGTCCGCGCCCACGGCCTTCCAGGGGTGGATAAGCCTCATAAAAATCCAGATGATGGGATAGAGCAGCGAATACACCTTATTTTTCATAGGTTCCCTCCCTGATATTCAGCCGCTCCCGGATTATCCCCAGCAGCAGCTGGAAGCTCCCCTCCAGATCCAGCCCGGTGGTGTCGGCCAGCACCGCGTCCTCTGCCCGGCGCAGGGGGGCGGTCTCCCGCTGGGTGTCCCGGCGGTCCCGCTCCACCACCTCCCGCAGAACCTGGTCGAAGTCGGCCCGCTGGCCCCGCTCCAGCAGCTCTTTATACCGCCGCTCCGCCCGGGCCTCCGGCGAGGCAGTGAGAAACAGCTTTACATCCGCCTGGGGCAGCACCACCGTGCCGATGTCCCGGCCGTCCATGATAACGTCATGCTCCCGGGCTGTTTTGCGCTGCATCTCCAATAAAAAATCCCGTACCGCCGGAAGGGCCGCCGCCTTGGAGGCGCATGCGGAGATTTCGTTCTCCCGGATGGCCGACGTCACGTCCTCTCCATCCAAAAACATGCGCTGTAAGCCGTCCTCTCCATAGCCCATGATGATGGAAAGCCCGGGCAGCATCGCCGCCACGCTCTTCTCGTCGGCTGGGTCAACCCCCCGGCGGCGGGCCGCCAGCCCCACCGTGCGGTAGATGGCCCCGGTGTCCACGTACAAAAAGCCCAGCTCCTGCGCCAGCCGCTTGGCCAGAGTAGATTTGCCGGCACCGGAGGGCCCATCTATGGCGATGCTGCGATATTCCACGGAAAATCCCTTCCTTATTATATAGTAACGACCCGCTCCGCCGCGGCCAGCCCCGCGGCATAGCCGGTGGACCATGCGATCTGGAGGTTAAACCCGCCGGTATAGCCATCCACATCCAGAAGCTCCCCGGCAAAAAACAGACCCCTGACCTTCCTGGATTCCATGGACCGAGGGTCCACCTCGCCCACCGCCACACCGCCGGAGGTGACCACCGCCTCCTCCACCGGGCGCGGCCCGGACAGGGAAACGGCAAAGTTTTTCAGCGCCTCCAACAATTTTCTCCGCTGCTCCCTGCGGATGTCATGGACCTTTGTATCCACGGGGATGCCGGTGCGCTCTGCCAGCACCGGCACCATAGACCGGGGAACCAGCCCCCCTAAGGCATTGGCATAGTCCTGGTTGGCCCGCTCCCCAAAGTCCCGCAAAAGGCGGGCGTCCAGCTTTTGCTCGTCCAGAGCGGGTTTTAAGTCAATATGGGCCGTGTATTTGGATTTCGCAAAGTCCATATGGGCGGAGGCGGACAGCACCAGCGGCCCGGACAGGCCGAAATGGGTAAACAGCAGTTCCCCCAGCTCCCGAAACACGGTCTTCCCCTTCTCGTTTTTTACCCGCAGCTCCACATTGCGCAGGGACAGCCCCTGAAGCCTGGCGCAACAGGGGTCGTCCGACTCAAGCGGCACCAGCGAACCCCGGATGGGGACAATGGCGTGTCCCGCTTCCCGGGCCAGCCGATATCCGTCTCCAGTGGAGCCGGTGCGTGGGTAGGAGGCCCCTCCGGTGGCAAGGATAAGCGCCTTACAGTCATTGAGCTCTCCGCTTTTCTCCGCACGCACCCCGGCGAGCCGCATATCCCGGACCGTCAGGCCGGTCACCCGGTCCTGCCGGAGCTCAACCCCCTGGCGCCGCAGCTCAAAGAACAGTGCGTCCACAACGTCGGCCGCCTTGTCGGAGACGGGGAACACCCGGTTCCCCCGCTCTGTCTTCACCTTCACGCCCAGCCCCTGAAAAAAGGCCATGGTATCCCCCGGGCCAAAGCGGTCAAGGGCGCTGTAAAGGAATTTTCCATTGCGGGGAATAGACGCCATCAGCTCGTCCCGCCCGCAGTGGTTCGTGAGATTGCACCGGCCCTTCCCGGTGATGTACAGCTTTCGCCCCACCTTCTCGTTGGGTTCCAGTAAAAGCACGCTGGCCCCGGCCCGGGCCGCGGTGATGGCCGCCATCATGCCCGCCGCGCCGCCTCCGGCCACCACCACCTTATTTGTCCTCATACTCCACCTTTTCGTACACCTGGTATTCGTCCCAAATGCTCTCCAGCCGGTTGAACGTGGCGGTGACCTCATCGGATTTTTTCCTTCCCACCGCCACGATCAGCGCGTTGATCACTGACAGCGGCGCCACCAGCGAGTCCACGAAGGACGCCATATCGCTCTTGGCCAGCAGCCGGAAATTGGCCGTATCATACAGAGGGGACATCTCGCTGTCGGTAATGGCAATCACCGTAGCCCCCTGATCCCGGGCAAACTCCATAGCCCGGACGGAGCGGGTGGAATAGCGCGGGAAACTGATCCCGATCACCACGTCGTCCTTCCCCACCCGGAGCATCTGCTCGAACATCTCGCTGGCCAGGCTGGTCTGTATCTGCCGCACATCGTCAAAAATCAGCTTGAAGTAGAAGGTGAGGAAATCTGACAGCGCCGCCGACGAGCGCACCCCCAAAACATAAATGCGCCGCGCCCCCACAATGGCGCTTACTGCGGCGGAAAAATCCTCCCGGTTCAGCTCATTCAGGGACATGCGCAGCTTTTCAATATCCGACTGCACCACCTTATCCAGCACGTCCTGGGTTCCCAGCCGGTCATAGGACACCTCAATGCGCTGCACGGTGGTGAGCTTGCCCCGTACCATCTCCTGCATAGCCTTCTGCATGCCGGGGTAGCCGTCATACCCCAGCTCGGCCGCAAAGCGGACCACCGTGGACTCACTGGTGTGGACCGCCTGTCCCATCCGGGCAGCGGTCATAAAAGCGGCCTTGTCGTAATTATCCAGAATATATTGCCCGATCCGCTTTTGACTTTTGGAAAAGGTGCTCAATCTGCTCTGAATTGCGGTCAAAATGTCACGGCTCATAGTGCTGCAACCCTACTCTCTTTTTATCCTCCGCAGGAAAATCCACGGGCTCAACAGGTGTATCATACCGTTTTACCCTGCAAATTGCAAGAGCTTTGAAACAATTTTCACTATTTCCGCAGCGCCTGCAGCTCTTCCATTGTGAGCGGCCGCCAGCAGCCCGGTCTCAGACCGCCCAGCAGCAGCCCTCCTTCCCGCACCCGCCGGAGCCGTTCCACCTTCAGTCCGGCGGCGGCGCACATACGGCGCACCTGCCGGTTTTTCCCCTGGTGGATGACCACGGTGAGGGTACCCTCCCCCGTCCGTTCCACCCAGTCCGCAGTGAGGGTCTCTCCCCCGTCCGCCACCGGGGCGGACAGGATGGGCAGGGCGCGTTCCACATCCCCGGATACCCACACCCGGTACTCCTTTTCCACCTCGTGGGAGGGGTGGGTGAGCCGCTGGGTGAGCGCCCCGTCGTCGGTGAGCAGCAGCAGCCCCTCCGAGTCCATGTCCAGACGCCCCACCGGCCACACCCGGGCGGGGCAGTCCGCCACCAGCTGGGCCACCGTCTTTCGTCCCTTCTCGTCGGACAGGGTGGTGACGTAGCCCCGGGGCTTGTTCAGCATCAGGTAGGTGTGGCCTGCCGGGGCGGCCAGGGGTACGCCGTCCACCTCCACCCGGTCCCGGCCCGGGTCCGCTTTTCCGCCCAGCCGGGCAGTTTTCCCGTTTACCGTCACCCGTCCCGCCTGTATGTACTCCTCCGCCTGGCGGCGGGAGCATATCCCCGCCGCCGACAGCAGCTTTTGCAGCCGCTCCTCCATTGCCCGCACCTCTTCCCGCTTATGATAGCCCGCCCCACAACCGCTGCCACAGGTTCAGCGGTTCCCGCACATCCAGCCCCGCTCCATTCCGGGCCACAAGGGGTATTTGAGCGACGATTTCGCCGTCCTTCTTCCACACGGCTTTGCCGACGGCCGCGCCCGCCTGAAAGGGCGCCTGAATGGACGAATCCAGCTCCACCTCCATGGCCAGCGCCTCCCCTTCTTTAAGCGGATAGCCCATCTCATCCGCCGCCACCGCCGCCACGTTGGGGATAAGGCTCCCCCGCACCGCCACCGAACCCAGTTCATCACCCTTTTCACACAGCTTCTGCCGGGGATAGGTCTGGAAGCCGTAGTCCAGCAGCTTGCAGTGGTCATTCCAGTCGTCCCCGTCGTTGAGGGTAACGCAGACGAGGGTCTGACCGTCCCTGGTGGCGGCGGACACCAGCGTCCTCCCAGCCTTTTCCGTGAACCCGGTCTTCATTCCAACGCAGCCCTCGCAGCGCCAGAGCAGCTTGTTGTGATTGACAAAGGTGCGCGTCCCAACCGTGACGGACCGGGTGGCGCATATCTCCGACACCGTCTCGTTTTGCAGGCATGCCCGGGCCAGCAGGGCCATATCATAGGCGGTGGAGTAATGGTTGTCGTCATTGAGCCCGCTGGGGTTGGCAAAGGAGCTGTTTTTCATCCCCAGCTCCGCCGCCTTGGCGTTCATCAGCGCCACAAAATCCGCCTCGCTCCCCGCCGTGTGGCAGGCGACGGCCATGGCCGCGTCGTTCCCTGACTGGAGCAGCAGGCCGTACAGCAGCCCCCGCAGGGTGATCTCCTCCCCCGCCTTCAGGTAGATGGACGAGCCCTCGCTGCCCAGCCATTCCCCTTTGACGATTACAGTCTCATCTAAATCCTCCGCTTCCTCCACCGCCACCAGAGCTGTGAGCAGCTTGGTGGTGCTGGCGATGAGCCGGCGGGTGTGGGCATCGTGCTCGTAGAGCACCCGGCCGCTGGCTCCGTCCATGAGGATGGCGCTGGAGGCGTGGGTGCCCACCCCGTAAACCGGCGGGCATGCGGCGGCCAGCAGCAGCGCGGCGGCCAGCGCGGCGGTCAACTTTCTCACAAAAAGGTCACTCCCATCTGAATGGTCAGATGGGAGTAGTATGGCCTTCACCGCCCGGCCTTATCCGGGCCCGGGGTTACAGGGTCGATTCCCCGCTCTCCCCGGCGGTCTTTTTGTCGATATAGCCGGTGACCCGTTCAAACATCTCAGGCACCAGGTCCACCACCCGGCTCACGGTATCCCCCGGCGGGGGCGCCACCGGCAGCAGCCGGACGGAGCCGTCCTTCACCACCAGGAAGGCCACGGGGAACACGCTGACGCCAGCCCCCGCGCCGCCGCCGAAATTCTTGGGCACATTCTGGGTCTTTCCGAAATCAGACCCGCCTGTGGCAAAGCCGAAGGACAGCCGGGACACCGGAATCAGGGTCACCCCGTCCTGGGTGACGATGGGCTGGCCCACCACGGTGTTGGCGTCCACCATCTCCCGGATTTTGTCCATGGTGGTGTGAAGCACTTCATTAATGGGATGGTTGTTTTCACTCATGACTCAATGCCTCCTGTTTTTTTCTAAGGGTCCTTCCGCTTTTGATCCAGGTAACCAGCGCTTTCACGCCATAGTGCACGCCCAGCGTCACAATCTGGCCCACCGTCATGGTAACGGCTGCCCGTGCCTTCACCGCCGGCTCTGTCAATGTATAGTCCACACCGATTTGGAACGAGTGGCGCTTTACCTTGAAATTATTGTCCAAAATGGGCCAGAGCATACCCAGCGCCGCATTTGCCCTGCCGTAGCTCAAGGCAACGGCGGCGGGGTCGGCGCCGCCCCAGATCAATTCCAGCTCCAAATTATCGATGCGTATCTTCCGCTTCAGCGCCCCGCAGGCCTGTCCCACAACCGGCAGCAGCTTCATCAGCCGGGACAGCGTGCCGGGTTTGCCTTCTTTGGGTTCTTCTTTATGATTCTCCGCCGCAGGCGGCTTTTCCTTTTTTTGCTTTTTTGCTTTTCCTTTTTTTTGTTTTTCTTCTTCAGGTTTTTGCGGTTTTTTCTCCTTTCCCGGCTTGGCAGGCAGCAGCTGTATTTTAAACGGCCCGGCCAGGGCGGTGACAAACAACCCTGACTCCCCATAGCTCACCCTGCCGCCGATGCGGATCAGGGAGATGAGCCACAGCACCAGGAGGACAATGAGCACTGCCTTCAAAAAGGTCATGTCTCCCCCTCCCCGCCCGATGGTTCAGAAGTTGACTCGCCTTCGCTTTCCGCTTCCCGCAGACGGCGCAGGGCGGTCTCCATCTCCATGGTGAGCTGAAGGTCCTCCTGGCTTGCGGAGGCCAGGTCCGGCAGATCCTTCAGAGATGCCAGCCCGAACGAGCGCAGGAAATCCTTGGTGGTCCTAAACTGCATGGGCCGCCCCGGCACCGCCAGCCGCCCCGCCTCCCGGATCAGCCCCCGCTCCAGCAGCAGCCCCACGGTGTAGGAGCTGTCCACCCCGCGGATCTGCTCGATATAGGCCCGAGTCACCGGCTGAAAATAGGCGACGATGGCCAGCACCTCCAAGGCGGGCTGGGACAGCTTGGCGGGCTTGCGGTTTTCCAGCGCTTTTCGGATATACTCCGCCTGCTCCGGCGCGGAGCACATCTGCCAGCTGTTCTCCATCCGCACCAGCCGGATGCCCCGCCGCTCATAGCTGTAATTGTCCGCCAGGCGCTGGCATACGCTGTCCACCGTTTCCCGATCCTGGTCCAACGTGAGGCACAGCCGTTCCACGCTCATGGGGTCTCCCGCCGCGAAAAGGATGCCCTCAATAGCGCTCTCCAGCTCTTTCAGTTCCATATTGGGCATCCTCCTCCTTGCCGCTGTCACGCTGCGCCTGTTCGCGACTCCGCGCTGCTCACGACGGCTCCGCGCTTCTCCTTGTCACGCTGCGCCTGTTCGCGACGCGCGGCTTCGCTCCGACTTGGGCATAGCCCAGTCCCGCTTTGCGGGCCTTGGCTTTCCCCTCGCTCCGCTCCATCCGCGCTGCTCACAACGGCTCCGCGCTTCTTTCAATAGCTCTCCACCGTTACATCCACATCCTCCGGCAGGTCTTCCACCGTGCTGGTGACGGTGCAGTCCTCCGCTGTCCCCGCCAGGTGGATGCGGTTTGCCTTGCAAAGCTCCAAAATCGCCAGAAATGTGGCCACCACCTCGGACCGGCTGCGGCTGGTCCTGAACAGCGCCTTAAACCGGGCCACCCCAAACTGGATGAGCCTGTCCAATATGGAGCGGGCCTTGTCCGCCACCGGGTAGGGCTCCCGGCCCACAATACCCTCAAAGGCCGCCGCCAGAGGAGGCAGCTTGTTGTCCATACGGGCCAGCACCGAGCAAATCGCTGTCAAGATATCTTCCTTGTCATAGACGTCTTCATAGGCATGTTCCGCCTTTACCGGCTCGGGCCGTTTGATCAGGTAGTCCCGGCCGAACTCATAGCGCCCGCTGAGCTCCTCCGTCACGTCCTTGATTTTCACATAGGTCTCCTGGCTCTTGTGCTCCTCCAGAGCGGCCATCAGCTCTTCCATCTCGCTCATGGCCACCTCGTCGTCGATGGACAGCAGCATCCGGGTCTTGATATACACCAGATGGGCGGCCATGGTGACGAACTCGCTGGCCACCTCCAGATTTAATTCCTCCCGCTGGGCCATCCATGCCAGGTACTGGTCCAGCAGCTCGGATATCTGAATATCCCGGATCTCGATTTTGTTTTTGCTCAACAGGTGCAGAATCAAATCCAGGGGGCCGTCAAAGTCCTCCATGTCCTCCTGGCGTACCTTCACCACCTTGTCCAGATGGTAGATGGGGGCTTCCATGGCTCCCCTCCCTTCTATAATAGGGATATTATAACAAATTTTTTGTGAAAAAACAAGGGCCCGCCATTGGCTTGTGCGCAATAAAACCGAAAGCTGAAGTTATTTTTTTGATTGCAAAGTACAGTTTACAAGGGACTACACAAGGTAACGGTCTGACGGGCGCTGATAT
>CAJUEG010000039.1 GCA_910584835.1 uncultured Oscillospiraceae bacterium
ATCCGGCGACTGAAATACGTTCCCTGACGAGCAAGCGACCCTGGAGGGTGCGCCAGGACCCGCCTGTGGGGGTTCTCCCCCATCAAAGACGGCCAAATAAGGCGGCGAGCGGTACCCACCCGTCCAGAAACAGCGGACAAGCTGTTTTGCAATGACCTCGTCAGCACACAATGATACTCCCGCCCATGCGGGCGGCTCGGAGCGATCCTCGGAGGGGTGAGATTCCCGTGACGCGCACAGCGCGGTTTCAGTCTGCCGCCCACGCCTGGGGGAGTAGTGTCGAATACAGGCAAGCGAAGGACAGGAATACAACGTCCTTCGGGTATTCTCATGTTTTTGATTTCAGATGCCACGGGGGTCACTCAACGCAGCTGGGCGGCCCCCGTTTTTCTGGAATCAAGCGCCAAACTGTACAATAGCAGAGGAGGTGTAGAAATGAGGTGCCCCTATGCCAAAGCAACAGACGAATTTCATGGATGGAAGTGCGGGATTACCGGGGGAGAATGTGAGCTTATCTTCCCAGATGAAAAATACTGTACCGCATTGGATGATGACCCGGAAGAAGATGTTCCAGGGTAAAAAGTGAGCCGGGGCGGCAACGCCCCGGCTCTTGAGGATGGAGGATAGAATGAAAAAGAAAGAGTATCTCTTGCAAATTTTATGATAGAGGTACTTCATTACAAAAGTTTACGCAGAAGTGTTACAAAAGCATTAAACTTCATTCCGTCCCTTTTCCGCCGCCAGCTCATCCAGCGCAAGCTGCACCGCGCATTTCTTTGCGCTGGCTGAGCTGAAATAGCGCACAGGGATGCCGTTCTTCCGGGCGACGTCAATGATGCGGTCATAATATTTGTGGGACATGGCATTGACCTGGAGCCACACCACGTCCGCGCCCCGGACGATGTTGAGATTGGGCAAGTCCTCCCGGTCATAGAACCGGGCCCCGGGCAGCAGCGGCTTCACCGCCTTGCGCCAGCTGTCGTGGCCGCCGAACACCGCCACCCGCCGCCTCACCTGCCACGGCAGCTCCACCAGCGGGCCGCTGTCCTCCTCCGCGCCATCCTCTCCAGCCCTCAGATTATAGAGGGTTTCCCGGAGCTGGGCCAGCTCCGCGCGGTCAATCCCGCCCTTCTGCTCCACAGCCCGGAGCTGTTCCTTCAGCCGCCCCGCCGCACGCTCCGCGTCATGAAGCGCACCCCGCAGTTCCTTCACCTTCCGGGCCAGCGATTCGATTTGCGCGGCGTGATCCTCGGCGGGAAGCGGAGCGGACGGGGGTTCCTCTGTTTCCTCTGAAGGGGCATCCGCATCCCCGCCGTCGCCAAAGGGCCAGTCGAACGCTTTCCAACCATGCTCTCCGGCGTCGGTATAATAGGCAAACATAGCCCCAAAGGCCAGCTCCCGGGCCCGCTGTTCCGCAATCCCATGGGACATGAACCAACGGATCAGTTTATCGGACGGCTGCTGATCCCGGGGCGGTATCACGCCGGTGGCGATGTAAAACAGCTGTGCCTCGGAGGCCAGCCAGTCCGGGGCGTCATCCTCTTCTGCTTCATCTTCGGAAGCCATCCGGTACTCGTACCGCAGCCTGTAGTCCGGCCCGCCCGGTTCGGACAGATCGGCCCTGGCGTCAAAGTCATCCTGCGTCCAGGGCAGGTGCCGCTCGGCGCAGATCATCACAATGGCGGTGAGGCTGTTCAGATTAGCCAGCGCGTCCTTCTCCCGCTCCAGCAGCAGGTAGGCGGCGCACAGGGCGTAGGGATCGTCCGTGCCGTAGCCGGACAGCAGCTCCGCCGCCTTCCGGGAACCAAGCTGCTCCTGGATCTCCGCCACCGGGCGGCAGATCAGCTTCGGAGCCATGAACAACGCAATCGTATCAGGACGCTCTGAGGGCAAAAGATCGTCCGGCGGCATGAAATCCGGGCCGGGCAGGCTTGCCCCCAAAAAGGGGGGCGGCTCCGGTGTTACAGGCTGAAGCCGGTCATAGACCTCCAGAATCCGATCCATATAATCCAGAAAAGCGGCCTTGAACCGCTGGCGGAGCTCCGCAGCGGTTTCATCATCGACCAGGGCCAGCAGAGCCCGAAACTCCTTGCGGTATGCCCCGTCCCGGTCACGCAGAAGGGTCAATGTGCGAACCAGCACATCCCGGGAGTGATCCAGATCCTCCGAAAAAGGGATATCGTATTCCAGCCGCTCGTCCGGTTCCAGGGGCAGCAGGGAAAGATAGTCGTCGTCGCTGCCGCAGTGCATCTCCCAGTAATCCAGCAGCCACAGCGCCGCGCCCAGCAGGAAGTCCGTCCGCCGGGCCATCCGCACCGACAGGGGCGCGGGAATCGCCGCCGTCGCGGAAACCACCTTGACCACGGCCTTCCGTCCATATGTTCCGGCATACCGCTCACACAGCGGTGCCGCCACCGCCATGGCGGCGCTCTGATGGAGCCGCGCGGCGGCTGGGGTCACCCAGTCCAGCCCGTTCTCCGTGCCGCTGCGGAACTGTCGGTAGATAGAAAATTCCTCGGAGAACGCCTCCTGCTCCGCCGCGCTGAGAGGCTGGGAACGCACGGGCTCACCGGCTATCCTCCACATCTTGCTGGGGACGGCTTTTTTCTTTGCGCACATGGCTGTCACCGCCTTGTTTTCTCTGAGACCAGTATACCATAGTTCTCCCAACGGTACAAACAGTTTCCACCATTCGAAGGAGGCACTACAAAAGATGCATACAGAACAAATATCAATGTCAAACGTCAATATCGACTGCTGCGGCATCCGCAACCTGCTCCGTCTCCTGTCCGGGCATGGTTTTAGCGAGCAGGAGCTGAAAAAGATCACCGCCCGAATCGTCAAAACCACGGGCGCGGACATCGTTTTTTGTTAGGTTTCACCGCTCGAATTTCATAGCTATTCGGGCCGGGTTGTGGTACTGTTTGTTGCTGACAGAAGGAGGTGCAGACCATGGGCAGACAGCCGCAGACCAGCGGGAGCCTCGCGCTGGAACAGAAGAATGTCATTGTGATCGAGGCCGCCCCGCACCAAGCGCCGGAGAAGCTCCGGGTAGCGGCCTACTGTCGGGTCAGCTCGGACTCCTCCGACCAGCTCAACTCCTTCATGGCCCAGCTCAGCTACTACACCACCCTGATCGGCTCCAAGGAGAACTGGACGCTGGCTGACCTCTATGCCGATGAGGGCATCACAGGCACCTCGGCGGAGAAGCGCCCGGACTTCCAGCGCCTCCTGGCGGACTGCCGCCGTGGGCGGGTGGACAAGGTGCTGGTCAAGTCCGTCTCCCGGTTCGCCCGCAACGCCAGGGACTGCCTGAGCACCATCCGGGAGCTGAAGGCCATCGGCGTGGGGGTGTGCTTCGAGGAGCAGCATATCGACACGTCCAACATGAGCGGTGAGCTGCTCACCGCCGTATTTGCCGCCATGGCACAGCGGGAGAGCCAAAACATCTCGGAAAATATGCGCTGGAGCTACCAGCGCCGGATGCAGAGCGGCCAGTTTATCACCTGCAGTGCCCCCTTCGGATATCGTCTAAAAGAGGACGGGAAGCTTGCTGTCAATGAGCCGGAGGCAGATATTGTCCGCACGATCTTTGAGCGATATCTCGCGGGGCAGAGCAAAGATGATATCGCGGAATATGTCTCCACCCTTGGCATTCCAACACGGGAAGGGAATCTCCAGTGGAAGCACAAAGCCATCTCCTATATTCTGAGCAATGAACGGTACGTTGGGGACGCGCTGCTTCAAAAAAAGTTTACCACCGATACTCTGCCATTCAAGCAGAAGATCAACCGCGGGGAAAAGGAACAGTATTTTGTGCCCCAAAGCCATCCGGCCATCATTGACCAGGAAACCTTTGACGCTGTCGCGGCGCTGTTGAGCAAACGAACGTTTACGATGCCCCATAGGGAGAGCAGCCCATTAGCGTTAAAGATTTTCTGCGGAACCTGCGGGAACTCGTTCCGGCGCGCTGTCTGCGGGCAAAAGACATATTGGGTCTGCCGTCAGCACTATAGGGGCAAAGACGTCTGCCCTTCCGGGCGGATCCCTGAGGAGGAGATCCACGCCGCCTTCCTCCGGGTGTACCATAAGCTCCGCCTCCACGGGGAGCCCATCCTCAAGCAGATGATCTCAGACCTCCAGTCCGTCCGGGAACGGCGGATGCTCTGGAGCCGGGACATCGTTGCATTGAACCAAACTATCGCTGATCTCTCCGATCAGGGTCGAATGCTGGCCGACATGAACAAGTGCGGCCTGGTCGACCCTGATATTTTTATATCCCAGAGCAATGAGCTGGCCCGGCAGCTCCGGGCCACAAAGCAGGAAAAGGAGCGGCTTCTGGCGGATGGGGACGATGACGCCATCCCCAGGACACGGGAGCTACTGGAAACGCTGGAAACCCTGCCGGAATTTCTCCCCGCCTTCGACGGCGAGATCTTCGCCGACCTGGTGGAGCGGATCACAGCAGAGGGGGATGGCCGCCTGCGGTTCCGGCTGAAGAACGGGCTGGAATTGATCGAAACCACCGAGAGGAGTGTGCGCTGATGGCAAACCGAAAGCTGCCCTTCGGCTACTGCCTGCACAACGGGCAGGTGCGGGAGGAGGAACAGGAGGCGGAGATAGTGCGGCTGATCTTCCGCCGCTATGCGGATGGAGCCTCTTACGGGAAGCTGGCGGAGGAGTTAAACGCCACCGGCTGCCCCTACGCCCCCGGCAGGCCCTGGAACAAAAACATGGTGGCACGGATTCTCCAGGATGGGCGCTATCTGGACAGCGCCGAATATCCCCGGCTTCTCTCGCCGAAACTGTTCCACCAGGCTCAAAGCGCCAGGCCGGACGTGTCCGGCAGGTTGGAGCGCCCGGAGATCAAAGATATCCGCGTCCTGGCCCGGTGCGCCCAGTGCGGCGAACCCATGCGGCGGATGCGCAAAAACTACTGGTACTGCTCCAACTGCATGGCTTCCCCCAGAAAAATTAAGGATGAAGCCCTGATCCTATGTGTGGAGCGGCTCCTCCGCGGCCTCCGGGAACATCCTGAGTCCATTTCCCCCGCCCCTGCCGCCGAGAGCGAAAACGAAGCTGTTCGGACGGCTCAAGACCGCCTTACCCACGAACTGGAACAGGCCGAGTTTGATGAAGCTGCCGCCAAAGCCCAGGCCATCGCCCTGGCCTCCGCCCGATTCGATGCTCTGGACTCTGAGGACTATGAAGCCATGAGGCTGCGCCACCTGCTGGGCAGCACAAAGCCGTGCGATGGCCTGGACAGTGAGCTTCTCCGGCAGATCGCCGCCGCCGTCCTGATCCGCCCCTCTGGAGCTGTCAGCCTGAAGCTCAAAAACGGGCAGACGATAGGAGGATGAACTGCCTCCTCTGTTGGTTTCGCTGGGTTTTTGGGGCCTTTCTTTGGTGGATATCGTGATAGCTTTGAGGCCCTGAACTTGGTATTGTTGTGGTCGGAACCCAGCGAATATGGTAAGATAGGAGGAACTTCAAATGACCGCCACCGCGCCCAAAGTGATCACCATCCCCGCCAACCCCGCGCTGGCCCAGGCCAGGGCCGTCAGGCGGCAGCTCCGGGTGGCTGCCTACTGCCGGGTGTCCACCGACAGCGAGGAGCAGCTCACCAGCTATGAGGCCCAGAAGAAATACTACACCGACAAGATCATGACCAACCCGGCCTGGACTATGGCTGGGATCTTCGCTGACGAGGGCATCACAGGCACCTCCGCCGCCAAACGGCCCCAGTTTCTGCGGATGATCCGCCAGTGCAGGCAGAAGAAGATTGACCTGGTGCTGGTGAAGTCCATCTCCCGGTTCGCCCGGAACACCGTGGACTGCCTCAACTATGTGCGGGCCCTGCGGGAGCTGGGCATCGCCATCATCTTCGAGGAGCAGAATATCAACACCCTGGAAACCGATGGGGAGCTGCTGCTCACCCTGCTGGGGGCCGTGGCCCAGGGGGAGAGCGAGTCCATCAGCGAGAACGTGAAGTGGGGCAAGCGTCAGGCCATGCGGGAGGGCAAAGCCGCCATCCAGTACAAGCGGCTGTACGCCTTCGAGAAGGGCGAGGACGGCAAGCCCCGGATCATCCCGGAGCAGGCGGAGGTGGTGCGGCAGATCTATGACAGCTTCCTGGGCGGCCACAGCCTGCGCATGATCAAGGACGCCCTGGAAGCAAAGGCCATCCCCACCGTCACTGGCGGCTCGGAGTGGTCCATCGCCGTCATCCGGGGCATTTTGCAGAACGAGAAATACTGCGGCGACGTCCTCCAGCAAAAGAGCTTCGTGGCCGACTGCATCAGCCACAAGCACGTGCGCAATGTGGGCCAGCTCCCCATGTACCTGACCCAGGATCACCACGAGGGCATCGTCAGCCGGGATACCTTCCACGCGGCCAAGGCGGAGTTCGCCCGCCGCAGCGCCGGACGGGCCCCCAGCCAGAAGCAGGCCCCCACAGGCCGCTCCTGCTACAGCGCCAAGTATGCCCTCACCGGGCGGCTGGTGTGCGGCGAGTGCGGCACCCTGTACCGCAGGTGCGTGTGGAGCAAGCGGGGGCGGAAGAAGGCCGTGTGGCGGTGCGCCAGCCGGATCGACTACGGATCGGCATACTGCCACGAGTCCCCAACCCTCCAGGAAGGGCCTTTGCAGGCCGCCATCCTCGCCGCCCTCAGCTCGATCATGAGCCAAAAGGACCGGCTGGTGGTGCAGATCGAGAACGCCATGCGCATGGAGCTGGCCCCCGTCCCCGGCGAGACCATGAGCCTCTCCGATATCGACCGGCGCCTGGGAGAGCTGGAGCGGGAGTTCAAGACGCTATTTCAGACCTCCAAGGAGGACGGCGGGTATCTGGGCCACGCCGGCGCCTTCCAGCGGATCACGGAGGAGATGGGGGCGCTGAAGGAGAAAAGAGCCTTTCTCCTGGCCCAGCAGGAGGGCAATTCCGCCGCCAGCCGGCGCATCCGGGACGCGGTGGACATCCTGAACGGAGGCGATCCCCGGTTCACGGAGTGGAACGAGAGCGATATCCGCCAGCTGGTGGACACGGTGGTGGTGCTGTCGGCGGACAGGATCCGGGTCTGCCTGCGGGGCGGGATGGAGATTGAACAGACGATAGAAGGAGGTTAGGAAACATGATTTTCGCAACAGGTGATTGTCACGGCGATTTCCAGCGGTTCGGCTCCAAGCACTTTCCCCAACAGAAAGGTATGGGCCGGGATGACTATATGATCATTCTGGGCGACTTCGGCGGGGTATGGAACGGTTCCTCAGAGGAGCGGAAGCGGCTGGACTGGCTGAATGAAAAGCCCTTCACTACCCTGTTCGTCAGCGGAAATCACGAAAACTACTGGATGCTCCGGGAACTCCCCGTGGAGGACTGGCACGGCGGCAGGGTGCAGCGCGTCCGGCCCAACATTCTGCACCTCATGCGGGGCCAGCTCTATGACATTGGAGGGCGCACCTTCTTCTCCATGGGCGGGGCTGCCTCCCACGATGTGGAGGACGGCATCCTCGATCAGAATGCCCCGGACTTCCGGGCGCGGTACCTCCACCTGCTCCTTGAGGGGCGGCGCAGGTTCCGAATCATCGGCAAGTCCTGGTGGCCGGAGGAGCTGCCCTCCGACGAGGAGTACGCCGCCGCGCTGGACACCTTAGAACGGGCGGGCTGGAAGGCGGACTACGTACTAACGCACTGTGCCCCCACCAGCATCGCCCGGCAGATGAACCGGCACTACCAGCCGGACAAGCTGACGGACTTCCTGGAGACCGTGGAACAACGGCTGGAGTTCGGCTGCTGGCTGTTTGGGCACTACCACGCCAACCGGGCAATCGACAAGAAGCACATTCTGCTGTACGAGGATATCGTACAGCTAACCGAATAGGCCGGCAGGGAAAAGCGCGGGATTGGGTTCCCGCGTTTTTCTCTGCCGGTTTCAAAAATCAGGCGCGCGGCGCCGGAAGGAGAAGCCTATGAACGTCAGGAAGCCCACCGATTACAGCGCCCTGTTCGCGGCACTGGATGAGTTGCTGGCGGCGGAGCTGCCCCAGATGGAGCTGTACCGCGAGATTGGCCGCCTGGTCTGCGGCAGGCCGGAGAAGGGCGCGGCGGTGGCGGCTGCGGAATACCTGAACAGCGCCTATCCCGACATTTCCGGCTTCTCTCCCCGAAACCTGCGCAGAATGCGGGATTTTTACCGCACCTACGCGAACAACCCGGAGGTGCTGGCCGAATCCATGTCCATCGGCTGGACGCAGAACGTGGTCATCCTGGAGGCGGAGCTGACGCTCCAGGACAAGCTGTGGTACATTCGGGCGGTACGCAGGTTCGGGTGGAGCAAAGTAACGCTGGCGGAGGAGATCGCGTCCGCCGCCCATCTGGAGATAGTTCTCGACTTCGAGCTGAATATGTGCTATACTGGGGAAAACAGTACCTCGGAGTGTGTAAATGATGACAAGGATCCTCTTTGTGTGCCACGGGAATATCTGCCGCAGCCCCATGGCCGAGTTCGTGATGAAGGACTTGGTTCGGCAGGCCGGACTGGAATCCCAATTCCACATCGAGTCCGCCGCCACCAGTACGGAGGAGATCGGCAACCCGGTCTATCCCCCGGCCCGGCGCAAGCTGGCCGAGCATGGCATCGACTGCGAGGGCAAGAGGGCGCGGCAGCTCACCAATGCGGATTACGATCAGTTCGACCTGCTGATCGGGATGGATCGGGCCAACCTGCGGAATATGCACCGTATTTGCGGCGGCGACTTCGCCGGGAAGCTGCATCTGCTGATGGACTATACCGACCACCCCGGCGATGTGGCCGACCCGTGGTACACCGATGACTTCGAGGCCACCTGGCGGGATGTATTGGCTGGATGTCATGGGTTGCTGGATGCCTGCAGAGAAAGCTGAGCCATGGGTTGAGGTGCATTATGAATGTTTGCAGACGGAGAAAGCCAGCAGTGGTTCAGCGCTCATATGCCGCTCAGAAGATGCTCAGGTGCAGTTCTCCGCTTAACCGCTCCAACAGCTTGATCCCTGCAACGCTGTTGCCCTTGCGGTCTAAGGCGGGGCCGAATATGCCGATCCCCATGCGTGTGGGAACCACTGCCATGATACCGCCGCCCACACCGCTTTTGGCTGGAACTCCGACCCGCAGGGCAAACTCCCCAGAGCCATCGTACATTCCGCAGGTCATCAAGATCGCATTGACATACCGAGACATGGCGCCAGGGAAGATCCGTTCGTTGGATACTGGCAGCCGTCCCCGGTTGGACAGCACTGCCCCGATATGGGCCAGGGCCCGGCAGTCCACCTGAATGGAGCAAGCCCGAAAATAGCAGTCCAGCACCTCCTCCACATCATCGTCCAGCAGGCCGTGGGATTTCAGCAGATAGGCCAGGGCCCGGTTTTTGCTGCCGTGGCTCTTTTCCGAGCGGTAGACAGCCTCGTCCACATCAATTTCCTGATCTCCGGCCAACCGGCGGGTCAGCCCCAGCAGACGCTGGAACCGCTCGTCATAGCTGCGGCCATGGATTAGGCTACACATGACAATGGCCCCCATATTGACCATGGGGTTGATGTTCCCGCTGTCCAGGGACTGGTCGCCAGAATTGATGGCGTCAAACGGCTTTCCCGTAGCCTCCACCCCCACCCGGCGCATCACAAACTCGACTCCGTTGTCCAGCAGTGCCTGAAGCAGCAGGATGGGCTTGACAATGCTCTGGATAGTAAAGGTCTGCCGGCAGTCCCCTGCCCAGCTCCGCTTCCCCTCGCTCCCGATGATGTAGAGCCCAAGGGCTTTCGGATCTCCCTTTGCCAGCTCTGGGATATAGTCCGCAACTCGTCCCTCTTTGGCGGCGGGGCGGCATTCCTCCAACAAACGCTCTAAAAGTTCTTCCATGGCTTTTCTCAACCTTCCGTACAAGCGGTATTCACTACACATAATACAAAATAACAGGTTGGTTCAATTCTGTCAAATGAATACAGGATGAGTTGGTTGTAGAAAAGCAGAATTCCTTAAAACGGAAAATCATTTGCATAGGTCAGTCAGATGAGCAAGGGATTTTTAATGGGCATTTAAAGTGTTCGCCCCTGCCAGTAAAATCCCTGGAATCGCAGCGATTCTAGGGATTTTTGCTGTCCGTTGACCCTTACGCCGACCCTTTCCGGGATTTTGCAGGGCTGCGCGGACACCTTGCGGATAAACTGCTCCATGCGCTCGGCGGACTGCTGGCGCATCTTTTGGGAAACGTGGACGTATACGTCCAGGGCCAGCGTATTGGCCATACACACGATACCGGCAAATGCGCACTGCGCAATGCGAAGCCGATCACTCCATAAGCCGGCAGGCTTGCCCTCTCTAACCTCAAGGTGGTCGCGCATAGAATCAATTACGGGAATATCACACTACAATATGTTGAATCTGTCAACAATGAAAACGGTATGGTGAAATGACATGAGGGATACGGTCCGCCGGTTACAAAATCAAGTGCGCACGCTTCTGGAAATAGGGGGCAAAAGGATTCCTGCCGTAACGCTATACCGATTCACAGCGGAGCATATCCCCATGCCCCGGACGGAGCACCCCTATCTCTACCTTGTGCTGGACGGTGCGCTCCGGCTGCACACGCCGTCGGGAATGCTGGACTACATGGCCGGACAGTATTCCATATCCCAAATCGACACCCCGCTGCGGGGAACAGTGCTGTCCTTCTCCGCCCGGCAGGATTTTTTGGCGGTCTGCGTGGAGTTTCTGCCCAGCGAGGCAATCCAGACGGTCTTAGGCCTGGACAACGATCTTATAGAACGGATCATGTCGGATCAGATGGGAGAACAGGAGATGTCCGCCTCTGACCGGGCGGTGCTGGAATCGGCGGGCAGGCTTTTGGACGCCATGACGAAAACCGTCCCGTCGGATTTTATCTGTAAGCATATCCTGCGGGAGATCATCTACTATGCCCTCTGCGGCTCCTGCGGGAAGCAATTCATTCAGAGCATCGCAAATGTCCGGCAGGCAGACGAGATCTACAGGGCCAACAGCTGGATTAAGGAAAATTTCCGGGATTCCTTTGCCGTGGAGGACTTGGCAGGGCAGAGAAACATGAGCGTGTCCCTGTTTCACCAGAGGTTCAAGAGCGCGGTTGGCATGGGCCCCCTGCAATGCCAGAAGCGGCTGCGGCTCACCGAGGCCAGGCGGCTGATGCTGGATGAGCGCAAAAATGTGACGGAGGCCTCCGCCGAGGTGGGCTATGAGAGCCTGTCCCAGTTCATCCGGGACTATCGGAGGATGTTCGGTGCGGCGCCCAGGGAGGACATCGTGAATCTGCGGAAAGGTTTGAAGGAATAGGCAGATTTTCTGGAGAAACGGGCAAGCGTTGCAGGGGAAAGCTCTGTTATACTGCAATTGCCGTAAAAAGGGATGCGCCCCGGCGGCAAATAACATGACGGAGGTTTTCCAAATGATTTTGACGGATGAACTGTGCGACAGGCTGTGCGCCGCCGCAAGGGAAAAGAGCCGGGAGCTGGGCATCGATATCAGCTTTGCCGTCAGCGATGAGCACGGGCTGCCCCGGGTATACCGGAGATACGGCGAGGCGCTGGCACTGAGCGTGACCCTTGTTCCGGGAAAGGCGTATACCGCCGCCGTGACCCAGTGCAGAACCAAGGACGTGGCGGGGGCGGCCGCGGAAGGCGCCCCGCTCATGGCGATCCAGACAAACGACCCGCGGATCACGCTGGTGGCCGGGGGATATCCCCTGTTCGTGAAGGACAGGATCGCCGGGGGGATCGGAGTAGGCGGCGGTACGGAAGCGCAGGACTGTGAAATCGCGGAATACGTCCTGTCTGTGTTTGAGAATCTGACCGCTTAAAATGGTGACAAAATGAGCCGCCCCTGACCGGGCGGCTCATTTTGTCATCCACGAAAGAAGCTAGCTCAAATTTTTTTGATTTCCTCACAGTTTCCTCACAACTATGCGGTATTCTATGGTATCATATCGGCAAAAGGGGGCTGCTCCATGCCAAGTATGCTGATCGTAGACGACGACCTCCACCTTCGCAAATTGGTGCTGACCTACGCCCAGATGGAGAACTACCAGTGCCGTGAGGCGGAGGATGGGGACCATGCGCTCTCCCTGCTCCGGGAGGCGGAGGCCGACATCATCATTTTAGACTTGATGATGCCGGGGAAGGACGGCTTTGAAACGCTGGGGGAGCTGCGGCAGTTCACCCAGGCCCCGGTCATCATGCTCACCGCCCGGAGTGAGGAATATGACAAGCTGTTGGGCTTCAACCTGGGCGCGGACGACTATGTTCCCAAGCCGTTCAGCCCCAAGGAGCTGATGGCCCGGGTGGGCGCGGTGCTGAAACGCACCGGCGGGCAAAAGCGGAGTGCCGGGCTGGCCTTCGGCGGGCTGAGCATCCAGAAGGAAGCCCGCGCCGTGGCGGTGGACGGCAAGGCGGTCAGCCTGCCGCCCAAGGAATTTGACCTTCTGCTGAAGCTGGCGGAGAACGAGCGCATGGTCTTTACCCGGGATCAGCTTTTGGATCAGGTGTGGGGCTTTGACTACTTCGGGGACGCCCGGACGGTGGATACCCATATCAAGGCCCTGCGGGAGCACCTGGGGCCGTATCGGAAATTGATCGAGACCGTATGGGGGGTAGGATATAAATTTGAGTACAAAGGGCTGTCTGGTGCGGGTGGTCAATCTCGGGGAGCCCATCCCGGAGGAGGACCGCGCCATCATCTGGGAGCGCTACCAGCGCAGCCAGCACCAAGCCGGACGGCGGCAGGGGACGGGCATTGGCCTGTCCATCGTCAAAACGATCCTGGACGCCCACGGCATGACCTGCAGTGTGGACTGCCGGGACGGGCTGACCTGCTTCTGGTTCCGTTATCCCGCAAACCCTGCATAATCAAATCTATCATATCAGACAGGAGGAATCACAATTATGGCAAAAAAGCAGACGGCGGGCCGGGACAACCTGGGCGACCTCGCCCCAAAATTCGCGCAGCTGAACGACGATGTTCTCTTTGGCGAGGTGTGGTCGCGGGAGGAACAGCTCTCCCCCCGGGACCGCAGCATGATCACCATCGCGGCGCTGTTCTCGGCGGGGCTGTACCCCCAGCTCAAGTCCCATTTGAATCTGGGCAAGGCCCACGGCATCACCAAACAGGAGGCCGTGGAAATCGTGACCCAGCTGGCCTTTTACTGCGGCTGGCCCAAAGCGTGGAGCACCTTTCCGCTGATTCGGGAGGTCTATGGGGACGGCGAGGACGAAGTGACCGATCCCGCCAGGCTCTCCGCGTTTCCCGTGGGGGAGAAAAACGATGCCTTTGCACAGTATTTCATTGGGCAGAGCTACCTTGCCCCGCTGTCCACCCAGCAGGTGCCGGTGTTCAACGTGACCTTTGAGCCGGGATGCCGGAACAACTGGCATATCCACCACGCCTCCAAGGGCGGCGGTCAGATGCTGATCTGCGTCAGCGGCCGGGGCTGGTATCAGGAGTGGGGCCAAGAGGCACGGGAGCTGCGTCCCGGCGATGTGGTAAACATTCCGGCCGGGGTCAAGCACTGGCATGGGGCGGCCCAGGATTCCTGGTTTCAGCATCTGGCCGTTGAGGTTCCCGGCGAAGATACCCATACCGAGTGGTGCGAGCCGGTGGACGGGGAACAGTACAGTAAAATAAGATAGCAAAAAAGCCGGTTATCAGCATGAAAGAGCTGATAACCCAGCTGGAACGCCGACCTGCCCATGCTCCTCTACACGTTTTTGGAAAGTTATGACTTCTCCGGTAAAACCATCTCCCCTTCGTGACCCACGGCGGCAGCGGCAAGTTCATCCCCTGGCGCGTGACAACGATCTCCAGGGACGGGCCGATTCCGGAATGACAAGGGCCGGGATACTGGCATGGCAGATCGTCCCCTGTTCCCTGTGCAGCAAATAGGACAAAACCGCCGCAGGCGCTATAGCGCTTGCGGCGGCGCTGTTTACCGGGGCAAACTCATTTTTTGGCCCGGCGCTGCGGCCTCCAAAATTCGGCTTTGACGGAGCGCAGGCCATC
This sequence comes from uncultured Oscillospiraceae bacterium, assembly GCA_910584835.1. Classification (GTDB taxonomy): domain Bacteria; phylum Bacillota; class Clostridia; order Oscillospirales; family Oscillospiraceae; genus Enterenecus. Next base: position 14,058 of record CAJUEG010000039.1, read on the forward strand.
AATCGGCACCGCACCGTCACGGCTCCCTCCACACCGCGTAGCCGAAGGGCCCCAGCCGCCCCGGTTCCCACTCCTGTTCCAGCGCCGGGGGCGCGGCGGGCGCGGCGTCTTTCAGAGAAGCCGTTTGATTTCCTGCGTTCAGAGCCGCAATAACCGCGCTGCCCCCCAGCCGGCGCTCATAGACATACAGCCGGCCGTCGGCCCGCAATGTTTTCCAATCGCCCAGCGCCAGCACGTCGTCCTGCCGCCGCAGGGCAATGAGCCTCTGAAAAAATTCACGCAGGTCGTGGGGAGGGCCGCCCCAGGGCATAGGGCCGCGATACTCCGGCTCGCTTGCGCCGCACACCCCCAGCTCATCGCCGTAGAATACGCACGGGACTCCCGGGGCGGTGAACAGAAACACCTCCGCCAGCCGCAGCCGCCGGACATCCCCGCCGCACAGGGACAGAAAGCGGCCCACGTCGTGGCTGTCCAGCAGGTTGAGCTGCCCCTGCACGATCCCGGTGGGGTAGCGGCGCAGCATCTGGGCGATCCGGGCGCTGAACCGGGGGGCGTCAATGGCGCCCAGGGCGAAGAAGTCCCGGCAGTGTTTCCGAAAGTCGTAATTCATGGCAGAGTCGAACATGTCCCCCCGCAGCCAGCTCTCGGCGTTCTCCCAGATCTCGCCGATCATCACGCTGTTCGGATCAATGGCCCGGGCTGTGCGCTTGAACTCCCGCCAGAACTCCCGGTCCACCTCGTTGGCCACATCCAGCCGCCAGCCGTCCACATGGTACTCCCGAATCCAATGGGCGCAGACTTTCATAAAGTAATCCCGCACCTCGGGATTTGAGGTGTTGAGCTTGGGCATCTTGGGCTCATAGGCGAAGCTGGCGTAGCCGGGAGCCGTACCCTCGGGCGGCCGGGTCACGGGGAAGGTGAGGTCGTAGAACCAGTCCTTATACCGGGACCGCTCCCCATTGCGTACCACGTCGTCGAAGGCGAAGAAGTGCCAGCTGCAGTGGTTGAACACCCCGTCGATCACCACGCGCAGCCCCAGGCTGTGGGCCCGCTCCACCAGCTCCCGGAAATCGCCGTCGGCGCCCAGGCTGGGGGAGATGTGGAAATAGTCCAGCGTGTCGTAGCGGTGGTACTCCCCGGCGGTAAAGATGGGGTTGAGATAGATGCAGCTGAAGCCCAGGCCCGCGATGTAGTCCAGATTTGCGGCGATCCCCCGGAGGGTGCCGCCCAGCCGTGACTTCAGGGTGAGCCCGTTCTCCCACACTGTTTCAGAGGGGGCGCTGGGGACGGACCGCCGGGCCGAGGCAAAGCTGTCCGGAAAAATATTATATACGACGGCGCGCTTCAGCCACTGGGGCACTGTGGCGATCTCTTCCCGCCGGATGAAGGGATACTGATAAAACTCGCTGCGTTCCAACGGAAGCTGCGGGGAGAAAATATCCGCATATAAGTACAACGCCTCATCCCCGCCGCTGAGTTCAAAGTAGTAGCACACCCGGGTATAGGGGCTGTCAAAGGTGATCTCGTAGTAGTCGAAATCCATCTCGCGGGCGGTGCGCTCCATCTCCAGGGGGGTAAAGCGGATGGGATCGTCCGGCTGGACCCGGTCGCCGTACCAGAGGACGCAGCGCTCCAGTTCCCCCGCGGCACAGCGCAGGCGGAGGGTGAGGGACCGCTCGCTGTTGGCGAAGGCGTACTGGGACAGCGGGATATGGGTCACCGCCTGTTGTGTGATCATAAGCATTTCCTTTCCTTAAAAACGGTCATTCCTTCACACCCCCGGCGGTGAGGCCGGACACCATGTATTTCTGAATTTTAAAGAAAATCAGCAGCAGGGGCAGGGAGGCCAGCATGGACGCGGCGGTGAACACGGACCAGTTGCGGCTGTAATCGTTGGACTGGAGCTGATACAGGCCGCCCGCCAGGGAGTAGGACTCGCTGTTGAGCAGGAAGGTGGTGGCGAACAGGTACTCGTTCCACACGGTAATGAGCACCATGACGCAGGTGACGATGATGGCGGGGCGGGCCAGGGGCAGGACGATGCGCAGGATCATCTGGAGGTCGCCGGCGCCGTCGATTTTGGAGGCCTCCTCAATCTCCCTGGGTATGGTGTCAAAGTAGCCCTTCATGTTCCAGACGGCGAACACGCACATGGACCCGGCGTAGATGACGATCAGCCCTCCGTGGGTGTTGAGGGTGCCCGTCAGCCGCAGCACCCGGAACAGGGCGAACATGGACAGCACCTGGGGGAAGGCGTTGAGGACCAGCAGCGCCCGCAGCAGCCCCCGCCTGCCGGCAAACCGCCAGCGGGAGGCGGCATAGGCCATGGGCACCGCGCATGTCATGGACAGGGCGATGGTCCCGGCGCTGAGGAGCAGGGAGTTCTTCAGCCACAGCAGGAACGGCCTGTCAAACAGGATGGCCCGGTAGTTTTCCAGGGTGGGGTCCTTCGGCAGGAAGGAGAGGTCCCCGGACAGCGCCGCGCCCTGGCCGCTGAAGGAGATGGACAGGGCGTACAGCACCGGCACCAGGGTCACCAGGCACAGCAGGAGAAAGGCCGCGTTCAGCAGCGCCAGTCTGGCGGTATTCTTTCCTTTTCTCGTCATGGCTCAATCCTCCCGAAGGCTGCGGTTGGTCAGGATGGAGAACAGGATGATGACCACAAACAGCAGCATGCTCACCGCGCTGGACAGCCCGTAGTTGTTCGACGCGAAGGCGTTCTGGTGGGCGTAGGTGATGACCGTATTCAGCGTGGCGCCGGTCATGTAGCCCCGCTGCTGGGTGAGCAGGTAGATGATGTCAAACTGCTTGAAGGTGATGAAGGTGGTCATCACCGCCGCCGGGGCGATGATGGGCCGGATGGCGGGGATGGTGATGGACCGCGTCCGCACCCAGAACCCCGCGCCGTCCAGGGTGGCGCTCTCATAGAGGCTGCCGTCCACGCTCTGGAGCGCCCCGTCGATGGTGGAGATCATGAAGGGCAGGGCCATCCACAGGTTCAGCGCCATACAGGACAGGAAGGCGATCCCGTTGCCGGCCAGGAAGTCCACCTTGGCAAAGCCCAGGGCGGACAGCAGCTTGTTGAGTATGCCGAACTCGGTATTGAACATCCCCACCCGCCACAGCAGGATGGAGATATAGGCGGGCACCGCCCAGGGTACCATGAGCAGGGTCTTGTACACCCGCTTCAGCCGCAGCCCGGGCGCGTTCAGCCCCAGGGCGATGAAGAACCCCAGCCCGATCTGGATGGCCATATTCAGCACGGTCCAGACCAGGGTGGTGCCCAGGGCGGACAGGAATCCGGAGTCGAGCTTGAACAGCGCCCTGGCATAGTTGTCTAACCCGATAAACCCATAGTCCGTCCAGTGATACAGGTTCATGTTGGTCAGGGATATCCACCCCGTATAGGCGATGGGAAAGGCAATGACAATGAGGATCAGCAGCAGGGCGGGGACGCAGTAAAGCCAGGGCTTCCATCTTGATTTTTGTTTCATGTGCTTCACCTGCCAGCAAAAGGGGACGGCGGAAACCGCCGCCCCCTTGGTTGATTCGTATTCACGCTGCTCCTGTTCACAGCGCGGTTCTAAACTCTCCGGCTCCGCGCTATGCTACTGCATATCCGCGATGGCCTGCTCCGCAGCTGCCTGGGCGTCCGCGGCCGCCTGGGCCGGATCGGCGCCGTTCTTGTTGATGGCGGTGAGCATGGCCTCCGCCGGACTCCACATGGCGTTCATCTCGGGGATATTGGGCATGGGCCGGGCGGTGGACGCGGTCTTCTGGATGACGGCGATCATCTCATTGCCGGCCACCTGGGGATCGTCATAGGACTTGTTGTTGGCGGGGGCGCAGCCGGACTTATTGGCCAGGTCCACCCCCACCTCCGGGGAGGCCATGGCGGTGAGCACCTTGGCAATGGCGTCCTTCTTCTCCGCCAGCGCCACCTTCAGCACGCCCGCGCCCTGGATGCCGGAGAAGGGGGCCAGACCGTTCCCGTTGGGCAGCTTGATGTCGGACAGGGAGGCGATGCCGTAATCAATGCCCGCGGCCTCGATGCCGGACACCAGCCAGGGCCCGCCGATGATGGCGGCGGCCTTGCCCTCGTTGAACAGGGTGGTGACGGTGTTGTAGTCGCCGTCCGCCTGGAGCGCGCCAAACTTCTGGTTATAGGCGGCCGCCTCAATGGTCTTGGGGTCGTTCAGGCCGGGCTTGCCGCTCTCGTCGATGACATAGCCGCCGAAGCCGTTGATGAAGGGGGAGACGTTGTAGGCGTTGGTGTGCTGGTTGACCACGGCGTATGTCCCGGCGGCGGTGTCGGTGTGGGCCGCCATGTAGTCGTACAGCTCTTCGGTGGTGCCGGGGATGTCCCCCTCCCACAGAGCCTTATTGTAGAGGAACACCAGCGTCTCAAAGTACACCGGGAGGAGATATTGAACTCCGCCGATCTGCCCGGCCTCCACGGTCATGGACAGGTGGTCGGACAGGATGGAGAGGTCCACCACATCGGACAGGGGCGCCAGAATGTCCATGGCGGTAAAGGTGCCCAGCACGTCATGGGCGTAAAAATACATATCGGGAGCGTTGGCGGCGTCGCTGCCGTACAGCTTGAGCTGGTTGGGCATGTCGGTCTTTTTCTCGAAAACCACGGTGATCTGATCATCCGCCAGCTGGGCGTTGACCTGATCGGCGATGGTCTGCATGATGCCCTCGTCCCCGTCGTGCCAGATGGTGACGGCAACGGGGCCTTTGGAGTCGTCCGCGGGCTGGGAGGGGGAGCCGGCGGGGCCGGCGGAGGGCTGGGACCGGGCCGGAGCACACCCGGCCAGCGCGCCGAGGCACAGCGCCAGGGACAGCAGCAATGCGATGCCTTTCTTCATGATAATTCTCCTTCCATTATAAAACGTTTTCGTATTTTTCAGGCACGGTATGAGATGGCCATTTCTCATAGAATTCAACAATATACTTGCGTTTTCCCGCAAGTTCTTGTAAAATCTAAGGGAAGTATAGCATTCAATTGTTTGCAGTGTCAACGGATTTCCCTTCGTCCAACTACACAAATTCAGAAAGCGTTTTACTGAAAACGGAAACGGAGGACCCTTATGGCAGTTACCATCAAGGACATCGCCCGGGAGGCGGGCGTGTCCATCGCCACCGTCAGCAAGGTCATCAATGACAAGGCCCATGTGGCGCCCGGCACCCGGGAGAAAGTGCTCCGGGTGATGGACAAGCTCAGCTACGCTCCCAACGCCGCGGCGGCCAACCTGGCCCGGCGGTCCAGCAAAAACGTGCTGTATGCCGATCGGTTCTACAAGGGCCTGCCCTACGAGAACCCCCATATGTTCGACATCATCTGCGGCGCCAGCCACGAGCTGAGCCGCAAGGGCTACCGCCTGTCCCTGCTGAATCTGGACTCCTGCGGGAAAAAACCGGAGGAGGTATTTGAAGAGGCCATTCTCAGCCGGGTGGCGGACGGAATCATCGTCAGCAGCGCCTTTGTCACCCCCCATGTGGAGCGGCTGATGCTGCGCTACGATTTCCCGCAGATCTGCATCGGGGAGCCCGGGTTCGACACCGTGCTGTCCTGGATCGACACCAACAACACGTTATCCTCCGACCTGGCGGTGGAGCATCTGCTGTCCACCGGCTGCCGGACCCTGGCATTTATGGGCGGGCGGAGGGAGGACCGCATTTTCATGGACCGGCTTCGGGGCTTTCGCTCCGCCATGGAGAAGCGGGGCCTGGAGCTCCGGGAGGAGTACATCACGTACAACCCGCCGGAGGTGGAGGCCATCGCCCGGTCTGCCGCCGCCCTGCTGGAGCTGCCCCAGCCTCCGGACGGCATGATCTGCACCAACAGCCTGATGGCGGTGGGCGCGGTCCGGGCCATCCGGGAAAAGGGGCTTGCCATACCGGGGGACGTATCCCTGGTGGCCTTTGACGACCACCCCTACTCCCCCATGGTATCTCCCCAGCCCACGATTATCGACATCGACCTGTTCAGCCTGGGGGTTCATGCCGGCGGCCTGCTGCTGAAGAAGATCCGGGACCCGGCCATGCTGGTGCAGACCTATACCGCGCTGCCCCGTCTGCTGCTGCGGGGCACCACCCGTCCATAGGCCCCGCTGGGCCCGCACGCAGGCGCTGCCAGGGCGGGCTTCCACGGAGGATTATGCGCGGCCAAATGCCTTGCGGCGGAACCGCCCGTCCCGCTTGCCAAAATCCCGGAAAGCGGTTATAATTTGAATATGATCGGAGATGTCGTCAGAAGAATCCGCTTTCCCCTGCGGTATGGTTCTTATGCGCATATTTTCTGCAAAACGCCGCATGAGAATGGGTCCGGGCGCGGCAATCCGTTTCCCCGTCAGGAAATCACACATATAGATAGGAGGCTGCCATATGGAAGAAAAGAGAATGGTAAAGGTCATGGTGGACGGCGCGGAATACGCCTATCCCCAGGGGACGCCCTACCGCGCCATCGCGGCGGACTTTCAGCATCGATTTCCCTACGATATCCTGCTGGTCAACCGGGACGGAAAGCTCTGTGAACTCCACAAGCCCTTGGACCGGGACTGTTCGCTGAAAATGATTACCGCCCAGGACATTCCCGGCATTCAGACCTACGAGCGCAGCGCAGTCTTTCTGATGCTTAAAGCGTTTTATGACGTGGCAGGCCGGGAAAACGTGGAGCGCATCTGCGTGGAGTGCTCCCTCAGCCGCGCCCTCTTTATCCGCGCGCAGGGCAATTTCGTCCTGGACCAGGCTCTGCTGGACCGGGTGGAGGCGCGTATGCGGGAGCTGTCCTCCCAGGCGCTCCCCATTGAAAAGCGCTCCATCAGCACCGACGACGCCATAGAGCTGTTCCAGCGGGCGCGGCTGCTCCATAAGGCCCAGCTGCTCAGCTTCCGGATCAACTCCCACGTCAACGTATACTCTCTGGACGGCTTTGTGGACTATTTCTACGGCTATATGGCGCCGGACACCGGATATATCAGGTGTTTTGCCCTGGAACTGTTTGAGAACGGCTTCGTTCTTCGCCTGCCCACCCGGAAGGACCCCGACCACTTGGGGGAATTCCGGCCCGCCATGAAGGTATTCCGGGAGCTGTACGAATCCAACCTGCGGGCCGAGGCGCTGAACATCTCCAATGTGGCGGAGCTGAACACCGCCGTCTCCCAGGGCCGCGCCACACCGATTATCCTGACTTACGAGGCCATGATGGAGAAAAAAATCGGCGATATCGCCGCCGAAATCGCCGCCCTCAGGGAGGTCCGCTTCGTCATGATCGCCGGGCCCTCCTCCTCCGGCAAAACCACCTTTTCCCACCGGCTGTCCACCCAGCTGCGTGCCTGCGGCCTGCGGCCCCACGCCATCGCCACGGACAACTACTTCAGGAACCGGGAGGACACCCCCCGGGACGAAAACGGCCAGTACGACTTTGAGGGCCTGGGCGCCATGGATGTGGAGCAGTTCAACAAAGACATGGTGCGGCTGCTCAACGGCGAGACCGTGGAACTCCCCACCTATAATTTTAAAAAGGGCATCCGGGAGTATAACGGGAACTTCCTCACCCTGGGAGATGGGGACGTGCTGGTCATCGAGGGCATCCACTGCCTCAACGACCAGTTCACATACGCGCTGCCCAGGCAGAGCAAATACAAGGTCTACATCAGCTGCCTCACCACACTGAATATCGACGACCACAACCGCATCCCCTCCACCGACGCCCGCCTCCTCCGGCGGATCGAGCGGGACGCCCGGACCCGGGGCTACAGCGCGCAGGCCACCATCAAAATGTGGCCCTCCGTCCGCCGGGGCGAGGAGAACAACATCTTCCCGTTCCAGGACAGCGCGGACGTGATTTTCAACTCGGCCCTGATTTATGAGACGGCCCTGCTGAAGCCCTACGTGCAGCCCCTGCTCTTTGGCGTCCCCCGGGACAGCGAGGAGTATATTGAGGCCAAGCGGCTGCTGAAATTCCTGAACTACTTCCTTCCCATCCCCTCGGACAACATTCCCAAGACCTCCCTGATGCGGGAGTTCATCGGCGGGGGCTGCTACCACGCCTGACCAGGCCGGGCTGTGGAAAAGGCGGGGCGGCGCTTGCCTCTTTCAGGCGCCGCCCCCCTTACGCCCAGCTCAGCTATTATGAGGGCAGGGCCGCACGCGCTCCCCACACGATGTGCAAGAACATTCAAAACACCTCCGGGCGGCTCTTCTATTTCAGTCATTTTTCACAAATTCCCATTGACAAACCCGCCCGCATGCGGTACACTGGGTTCAGCCTATGATACATATGGGCCCCGCAGCCGCGGGCCCCGGCACAAGTTCACAGCCTGTTCAATAAAGCAGACCACCCTCCCCGCAGGGGTGTGGTCTGCCGTCACATTTAGCCGGGCCTGCTTTTATTGCCGCCAACTGTAAAGGGGGATGGTTCCATGGCGGATCTTTTCGACTATCTGCGGCAATTCAATCTGCTCTCCGTGGTGGTGCGCCTCCTGGCGGCCATGCTGTTCGGCGGGATGCTGGGCATCGACCGGGCCAAAAAGGGCCGGGCGGCGGGCTTCCGCACCTACATGTTTGTCTGCCTGGGGGCCGCCCTGGCCATGCTCCTCAGCCAGTACGAGCACGCCATGCTGGCCGGGCGCTGGGCGGACAAGGCCCTTGAGGTGGGCATACGCACCGATGTGTCCCGCTTTGGGGCCCAGGTCATCAACGGCATCGGCTTTCTGGGCGCGGGCACCATCCTGGTCACCGACCGCCAGGAGGTCAAGGGCCTGACCACCGCCGCCGGGCTGTGGGCCTCCGCCTGCATGGGGCTGGCCATCGGCGCTGGCTTCTATGAGTGCATGTTCCTGGCCTTTGCGCTCATCTTCCTGTGCATCTGCCTTCTGCCCCACATCGACGCCATCATCGTCTCCCACGCCCACAATATGAACATCTATGTGGAATTCACCTCGCTGGACGACGTGGGCACCATCATCGGGAAGATCAAGGAGCAGGGCGCCCGTATTTATGAGGTGGACATCATTCAGGACCGGAAGGAATCCGCCCTGTATCCCTGCGCGGTGTTTTCCATCCGGCTGAGCCAGCCGCGGACCCACGGGCGGATGATTATGGCGATCTATGAGCTGGACCGGGTGATCGCCATCGACGAGGTATAGGGGGTGGAGTGAAATGCTGACTTTTTTTGACCGGCTGGTGGAGGTCAACTTCACCTCGGTTGCGGTGCGGATGCTGCTGGCGGTGCTGTGCGGCGGCATCATCGGCATGGAGCGGACCTATAAGCGGCGGGCGGCGGGCTTCCGCACCCACATCCTGATCTGCCTGGGCGCCGCCATGACCACCCTGACCAGCCAGTACCTCTATTTAAACCTGGGGTACTACACCGACATGGCCCGGCTGGGCGCCCAGGTGGTGGCCGGGGTTGGCTTTATCGGCGCGGGGTGCATCATCGTCACCCGGCGCAACCGGGTAAAGGGGCTGACCACCGCCGCCGGGCTGTGGGTGGCGGCGGTCATCGGCCTGTCCCTGGGGGCGGGCTTCTACGCGGGCGGGCTCATCACCACCGTCATCATCATCCTGGCGGAGTTCTGCCTGGCCAAGCTGGAATACCGCCTGATGGACAGCGCCCCGGAGATCAACCTGTACATGGAGTACAGCGGCCGCCCCTGCCTGGAAAACGTGCTGAAATTCTGCCGGGAGAAGGGGATGAAGCTGCTGGACATGGAGATCACCCGCAGCGCCTCGGGGGACAAATCCGTCTCCTGCGTCATCCTCACCCTGCGCCTGAACAAGCGCAGCGACAAGCAGGAGATCAGCCAGATGCTGGCCCAGCTCTACGACATCAAGGGCGTGGAGGTGGCCGAGGAGCTGTGACGCGGCAAAAAAAGGGGAGGGGGCAAATGACAGTAGCCCATAAGGAAACATTGCAAAACTTATGACTTGCGCCAGGTAAACGGAAAAACAGAAAATGCTATGCAAAAGGTTCGCCGATTGCATAGCATTTTTCTATTTATGGGTCGGATAGACCCAGTTGAGTGCGTTGGAGTTTCTCAACAGAGAAACGGAAATGTGCTCAACATTAAACCACCCGCTATGCGGGTGCGAGGTGTTTGTTATACAAAAAAATCACCTTTCCGTTATAATGAGGTTGTTCAAGCCAATTTATAACGAAAGGAAAGGTGATTTTAATGGCCAAAAAGGCAAATAGCTTAGCACACACCAAGTGGCTGTGTAAGTACCACATAGTGTTCACACCTAAGTATAGGAGAAAAATTGTTTATAATCAATACAAAGAAAGCATCAGAGATATTATAAAACAATTGTGCGGATACAAAGGAGTAGAGATTATAGAGGGGCATTTGATGCCGGATCATATCCATATGCTGGTAAGCATACCGCCCAAAATCAGTGTGTCAAGCTTTATGGGATATTTGAAAGGAAAGAGTGCTTTGATGATATTCGATAAACATGCAAACTTAAAGTATAAGTTTGGGAATCGTCATTTTTGGGCGGAGGGCTATTATGTAAGTACAGTGGGATTGAATGAAGAAACAATAAAGAAATACATTCAGGAACAGGAGACAGCAGATATAGCCCTCGATAAATTAAGCGTGAAAGAGTACGAAGACCCCTTTAGGGGTAGCAGGTAGTAACTAACCCCTTCCAGGGGTGGCGAAAGCGGCAAAGGCGAAATGGCTTGAACGAAGTGAAAGCCAGCGTCTTTAGGCGCTGGCCGGTAACAAAGGCTTATAGCCGTAGAGCAAACCACCCGTTAGACGGGTGGTGCTGATTTGGCAAGATATTAGGATTCGATTTTTCAGCGTTCCAACGGAACGCGCAGCCATCACCGCAGGTGATGATCTCAGGGGTTTGGGGACATGTCACCAACAAGCATTTTGGCAGGAATACCGGAAACGGATTCCTGCCAAAATACGCAATCTTACGGAAGATTGCATTGCTTGCCATTTTGTGGTGACTAGGAAAAAGTTCTCATACCATGAACAACATTGATAGACTGAACGAAAGACGGTACAATAAGGATGCAGCAAGTAACATATAAAGCTGTAATGAGATAAAAGCACAAATATTGTTAGGGTAGGTGGTGAAACAATGTTTCGGATAGGAGAATTTTCAAAGCTGACACAGGTATCTATTCGTATGCTCCGCTATTATGACGAGGTGGGCATTCTGAAGCCAGCAGAGGTTGACAAGTGGACGGGACACCGACTTTATTCAGTGGAGCAAATACCACATCTAAATAAAATCCTGTATTTGCGGGATAGCGGACTGAATATTTCAGAAATCGCCCTTGCCCTGACGCTGGACGAGCAATCACTTCTTACACAGCTCGACAAAAAGCGTATAGAGATAGAAAATGCAATACAGGCCGAACGGAAAAAACTGAGTAAGATTGAACTTGCAAAAAATGAGATACAGGGCGGTAAAGGAGAACTGCACTATAACATCTCCGTTAAGTCGATCCCGGCGTATCAGGTGCTGTTGTCAGCGCCAGTGATAAAATGTAAAAAAACGCCGAGGAAAAAATGTAGTTTTG
>CAJUEG010000040.1 GCA_910584835.1 uncultured Oscillospiraceae bacterium
CCATCATGCCCACCTGCCATGAGTGCGACATCAAGATGGCGGTGCACATGGACGATCCCCCCTGGGATATCTTCGGCCTGCCCCGGCTGCTCACCAGCGGGGAGGCCATCGACAAGTTCCTGGCCATGGTGGACGACCCGTATAACTGCCTGACCCTGTGCTCGGGGAGCCTCAACGCCGACCCCAAGAACAACGTGGCGGACATCGTGCGCAAGCACTGCGGCCGCATCGCTTTCGCCCACATCCGCAACGTGAAGCACTTCCCCAACGGAGACTTCTCCGAGGCGTCCCACCGGGACTGCGACGGGGACACCGGCATTCTGGACATACTCAAGGCGTACCACGACTGCGGGTTCGACGGCTACATCCGCCCCGACCACGGCCGCCACCTGTGGACGGAGGGCCCCGGCACCGTGCGGCCCGGCTACGGCCTGTACGACCGGGCCCTGGGTGTGATGTATATGCTGGGCGTGTGGGATATGCTGGAGAAGCTGGACAATAAATAGCCGGCAGAGAACATTGAGGCGGGCCTCCGGGGCATCCCAGGGGCCCGCTTTGAAAATACCCCGCCGTTCTGCCCCGCCGCCTGACAAAATTCCAAGGAGGCCGCCATGAATCCCATTGTCAATGCCATCATCGCCGCATATCGTCTGCTGTGGGGCGACCTGCTTGTCCTCCCCCTGCCGGGAGGCGGGACGCTGGGGGTGTCTCTGCTGGTGCTGCTGCTCATCCCCACGGGCATTTTTTTCACCGTCCGCACCCGGTTCCTTCCCGTCCGCCTGTTTCCGGAAATGCTGCGGGTGACGGCGGAAAAGCGGACCAGCCGGGAGGGCAGCGCCATCTCCGGGGTTCAGGCCCTCATCGTGTCCACCGCCACCCGGGTGGGGATGGGCAACCTGATCGGGGTGGTGGCGGCCATCTCCGCCGGGGGCGCGGGGGCGGTGTTCTGGATGTGGGTCACCGCCCTCATCGGCTCGTCCACCGCCTTCATTGAGGGCACCCTGGCCCAGCTCCACAAGGAGCGGGACCCGCTGTACGGCGGCTGGCGGGGCGGCCCGGCCTACTATATCCACAGCTTCGTCAAGGAGAAGCGGGGCGGGAAGCTGGGGCGCTATTCCGTGCTGGCGGTGCTGTTCGCCGTGTCCGGCCTCATCTGCTGGTGCGGCATCAGCCAGGTCATCTCCAACTCCGTGACCTCCGCCTTCCAGAACGCCTTCCACATCAAGCCCATCTACACCACCGTGGTGCTGGTGGCCCTGTCCGCCGTCATCGTGCTGCGCAAAAACGCCACGGTGCGGGTGCTGGATGTGCTGGTGCCCATCATGGCGGCCTGCTACTTCATCATCACCCTCATCCTCATCGGCATGAATATCGCCGTGCTGCCCGACGTGTTCCGGCGTATCTTTGAGGAGGCGTTCGGCCTGCGCCAGGCGGTGGCGGGGGGCTTCGGCGCGGTGATCATGAACGGGGTGAAGCGGGGGCTTTTCTCCAACGAGGCCGGGTCGGGTTCCGCCCCCTGCGCGGCGGCGGCGGGGGATACCTCCCATCCCGCCAAAACCGGCCTGCTCCAGGCCCTGGGCGTGTTCATCGACACCATCGTCATCTGCTCCTGCACCGCCTTCATCATCCTGGTGACTCCGGCGGAAAAGGTGGCCGGGCTGGGGGGCATGGACCTGCTCCAGGCCTCTATGGACTACCACCTGGGGCGGTTCGGGGTGGTGTTCATCGCGCTGATTCTGTGGCTGTTCAGCTTCTCCACCTTCGTGGGCATTCTGTTCTACGCCCGGTCCAACGTAGCCTACCTCTTTGGGGACAACTGGCTGTCCCAGACCCTGTACAAGGTGCTGGCCCTGGTGATGCTGTTCATCGGCGGGCTGGCGGCGTACACCTTCGTGTGGGATTTGGGCGACGTGGGGGTGGGGCTGATGACGGTGTTCAATATCATCGTCATCCTGCCCATGTCGGGACAGGCGCTCTCCTCCCTCCGGGACTACGAGGGAAGGATGCGGGAGCGGAAAAAGGAATGAAAGAAGGCCCGGTTTCCGTTGGGAACCGGGCCTCTTGACTGCCGAACCGCCGCTGGCAGTTAACCGCCGGTTATCAAACGCCGCTCCGTTCTTAATTTCGCCTCTATTGAAGCGCCGCGCCCCATCCTTTATACTATCTTTATCAAACCCGCAAGGAGGGGAATGACATGGAACTGAAAATCGGGGCAAGGCTGGCCCAGTTGCGCAGAAAAAAGGGCTTGACCCAGGAACAGCTGGCCCAGCGCCTGGGGGTATCCGCCCCGGCGGTGAGCAAGTGGGAGACGGACAGCTCCTATCCCGACATCACCCTGCTGTGTCCGCTGGCGCGGGCGCTGGAGGTCAATGTGGACACCCTGCTGCGCTTCGAGGAGCAGCTCTCCAGCGAGGACGCCATCCGGCAGATCAACGCCATCGTGGAGCTGGCCCGCGGGGAGGGCTGGGAGGCCGGGGAGCGGCAGCTGGACGCCCTGCTGCGCCAATACCCCAACTCGGAGGTGCTGAAATACAACGCCGCGCTGGTGCAGGACAGCTTTCCGCTGCTCTATCCGGAGGCGGACCAGGAGACCCGGCGGCGGTGGACCGCCCGGAAAGCGGAGCTGCTGGCCGATTTGCGCACCTCCGGCTCGGGGGCCTACTGGCAGGAGTCCACCCTCCTCCTGGCGCAGCTGGCGGCGTTTGACAACCGGCTGGAGGAGGCGGAGCGCCTGCTGAAGGAGCTGCCGGAACAGGGCGCGGACCCCACCGTGGTGTGGGTGCAGATATTCCTCCGGCGCGGGGAGCCGGAGGAGGCGCTGAAAACCGTGCAGAAGCGTCTGCATACCCAGGTGTGGCAGGTGCAGACCAGCCTGGGTACCCTGCTGTTCCCGGGGGTCATCCCGGACGAGGAGCAGGCGCTGGAGGTGTGCCGGACCTACCGGGAGATGGAGAGGCTGTTTGGCCTGGGCGGGATCTACGACGGCCTGTTTTTTGAGCTCTATCTGCGGTGGGGCCGGCTGGAGGAAGCCGCCGATCACCTGGCGCGGTATGTGGACGCCATGCTGGACACGGTGAAGACGCCGGACCCCCGCCTGTTCTCGCCGGGGGTAGAGACGGCGGAGAAGCCCGCCTCCTCCCGGGAGATGCGCATCCTGCTGCTGAAGCAGCTGGGGGAGGACGCGCAGTACCGGCCCCTCCTGGGCTATGAGAAGGGCCGGGCGGCGCTGGAAAGGCTGAAGGCAAGCGTGGAGGTGTGCTGATCCAGTGGATAAAGCCGCCGCGGGACAGGGAACCCATCCCTGCCCCGCGGCGGCTTTTCCCGGCCGGAACCGGCCCTTTTTTATTTTATCAGCCCCTGGATCAAAATCACCAGGATCAATACCGGCAGCACAAACTGGAAGTAGGGCTTCAGCGCCCGGGGCATTTTCATCCCCCTGCCGGTGTTGGCCTCGGCTAGGTACTTGTCGAAGCCCCAGCCCCACTTGGTGACGCAGAACAGCAGATACACCAGCGACCCCAGGGGGAGGAGCAGGTTGGACACCAGAAAGTCCTCAATGTCCAGCACCTGGCCCACGCTGCCGTTGGGCAGCACGGCCTTAAAATACCACAGGTTGTAACCCAGCACGCAGGGCATGCTGGCCAGGAGGACGAAGGCCCCGTTGACCAGCGCCGCCTTTTTCCGGCTCCAGCCGAAGTTGTCGATGCACCCGGCCAGAAGGTTCTCGAACACGGCGATCACCGTGGAGAAGCTGGCGAAGGTCATGAACAGGAAGAACAGCGACCCCCACAGCCGTCCCCCGGCCATGCCGGTGAACACCTTGGGCAGGGTGATGAAGATGAGAGAGGGGCCCGCGTCCGGCGTCACCCCGAAGGAGAAGCAGGCCGGGAAGATGATGAGGCCGCTCATCAGGGCCACGAAGGTGTCCAGCCCGCAGATGCGCACCGCCTCCCCGGCCAGGGTGTTGTCCCGGTTCATATAGCTGCCGAAGATCTCCATGGCGGCGATGCCCAGGCTCAGGGTGAAAAACGCCTGGTTCATGGCGGCGGTGACCACCTTGCCCAGCCCCTGCTCCACCGCCCTTCCGAAGTCGGGCAGGAGGTAGAACCGCACGCCCTCTCCCGCGCCGGGGAGGGTGAGGCTGTGGACGGCCAGCACCACGATAAGGGCCAGCAGGCCCAGCATCATCCACTTGGTCACCCGCTCCAGGCCGCCCTGGAGGCCCAGGGAGCACACCAGGAAGCCCGCCAGCACCGTCACCGCCATCCACACCGTCATCTCGGCGGGGTTGGCCCGCATGGCGGAAAACACTCCGTCCACCGCCTCAAGGGACATACCGGCAAAGGCGCCCCCGGCAAACTTGAAAAAGTAGCCCAGCATCCAGCCGGACACGGTGGTGTAGTACATCATCAGCAGGTAGCATCCGATGAGGCAGAACCAGCCGTGGACGTGCCACTTGGAGCCGGCGGGCTCCAGGGCCCGGTAGCCCAGCACCGCGCTTTTGCGGCTGGCCCGGCCCACCGCCAGCTCCATGGTGAGCACCGGGACGCCCATAATCACCAGAAACAGCAGGTAGAACAGCACGAACACGCCGCCGCCGTTCTCCCCGGTGACGTAGGGAAATTTCCACACGTTGCCGATGCCGATGGCGCACCCGGCGCTCACCAGCAGGAAACCCAGCCGGGAGCGGAAATTTTCTCGTTTCATTTGCCCTCTCCTCTTCGCAAATTTCCGCTATTATATCGGAGAACAGGGCAAATGTCAAATTTAGAAGCTGTACCAATGGCCGAAGTACGCGGATGCGCGGGCGGCAAGGCAAAAACGCATCATTGCGCAAGCAGCCCAAGCTGCTCCCGGGCCCAGGCGGCGTACCAGGTTTTGCCGCCCTCGTCCCGCAGACGGGCCAGCAGGGGGGCGGCCTGCTCCGGCCCCAGGCGGCGCAGGGCGTCCTGGGCCAGGATTTGCAGGATGTCCAGGCGGCGCAGACGGAAGGGGGCCTGCCAAAGCTGCTGCTCCAGCCAGGCCCTGTCCACGGCGCGGCCCTTCAGGCAGGTGAGCCGGGCGCGCAGCAGGGCCGCGGTGCCCGAGAGGTTTTGGGCCAGCTTGGTCTGCTTTTCGCCGCACCCGGCGGCCAGCGCGTCCAGCTCCTCCAGCGCCTGGGCCGCCCCCGCCCGGTCCCCCTTGCCCAGGCGGTAGGCGCACAGGTCCTGGAGGTAAAGGCCCCGCAGGGCGGCGTCCTCCGCCAGGCCGGCCTTCTCCAGGGGGGAGAGGGCGGCCAGGGCCGCGTCAAAGTCCCCCTTGGCGGCGCAGCCGTCGGCCAGATAGGCGCAGGCCACCAGATATTCCCGGCTGTCCGGCTTCAGCCGCCCGGGTATTTCGGCGTACTGCCGGAGAAAGGCATCCGGGTCCAGCTCCACGTGGAGCAGGCCCAGCAGCTTGGTGTTGCAGCTGTCCGCCACCAGCCGTGCCGCCAGAAGGCCCGCAAAAATCCCAAGAAGGAGCATGAGAGCCGAGGCGATGAGAGGGATATGGACCGGCAGCCCCCTGTCCCGAATCCAGACCAATACGGTCAAAATCACAGATGCGGCGAATATGCCCGCCGCGGTCAGCCGGCTCTGCCGGAAAGCCCGAACCATAGCGCCGCGCTCCCTTCCCTTTGATTCTTTCATGAAGTGCTTTGATTATAGCCGTCCGGCGCCTCTTTTCGCAAGGGGAGGGAGAGAAAAAACCTGTTTTCAGCCGCCAGCACAAAAGCAATGGTGAAAAAAATTCTTACTTTGTGTCTGATGCCAAAAGTTTTCTGTTCCATTTTTCGACAAATTAGGTTATAATGTCTGTATCGGTGGAAAAAATGCCAACGGAATATATCTATATTGTACAAAGCATAAACTGAGTGTGAGAGACGGAGGCGGTTAAAAATGTTACGTGTCACAGCGCTGATGGACAACGACGCGTCGGAGAACAAGGCGCTGATCAACGAGCACGGCCTGTCCTACCTGCTGGAGGGACCGGATTTCCGCATCCTCTTTGACTGCGGCTCCGGTGCCCACCCCTGGGCCAACGCCCACAGGCTGGGCCTGGATGTGGCGGGGCTGGACGCGGTGGTGCTCAGCCACAGCCACTACGACCACGCCGCCGGCTTCCGCGACCTGCTGGAGCAGGGGATGGGCGGCAAGGTCCTTTACACCGGCCCCCATTTCTTCGAGGCGAAGTTCGCCTTCGACGGGCTGCGCTACACCGACCTCTCCGCCGGCTTCGGGCCGGACTTCCTGGAGCGGCACGGCGTGGAGCACCGGACGGTGGACGGCCTGGCCCAGCCCTTCCCCGGCCTGTGGCTGGTGGGGGATTTCCCCAGGCGCCATGGCTTTGAGACTATCCCGGAGCGCTTTGTGCGCGAAACGGCGGAGGGCTTTGTGGCGGACGACTTCTGCGACGAGATCTGCATGGCTGTGGATACGCCCCAGGGCCTGGCTGTTTTTGTGGGCTGCTCCCACCCCGGCATCCTGAACATGGTGGAGCACGTGTGCGCCGTGCTGGACCGCCCCGTGATGGGGGTGTTCGGCGGCACCCACCTGATGGAGGCGGACGGGGAGCGCATTGAGGCCACCATCGACGCGCTCCAGGCCAGGGGGCTGCGCGTGCTGGGGCTGAGCCACTGCTCCGGGCGGGAGGCCGAGCGCTGCGCGGGCCGCCGGGAGGGCCTGCGACACTGCCATCTGTCGGTGGGGGACAGCGTTTTCCTGGAGGCCGGCGGGTGATGCTGCTCCAGCCGCTGGCCAGGGAAATGGTGGAGGCGGTCTCCGGCCTGGTGGAGGGCCGCACCATCAACCTGATGGACACCAAGGGGATCATCGTGGCCTCCAGCGACCCGGACCGGGTGGGCTCCTTTCATCAGGGGGCTATGGAGGCGGTGCGCACCGGGAAAATGGTGAACATCACCAAGGAGCAGGTACCCGCCTACTCCGGCGCCAGGGAGGGGTGCAATATGCCCCTCCGGGTCAACGGCACCATCATCGGCGTGGTGGGCATCCGGGGCAACCCCTCGGAGATCCAGGCCCTGGCCCATCTGCTGGAGGTCTACGCGGCCAAGTATTTTCAGCTGGAGGCCATGGCCAGCCCCCGCCTGGCGGAAAGCGAGCTGAGGGGCCGGGTGCTCCGGGCGCTGCTGGCGCCCACCGACCGCGTGATGGCGGACGCCAAGGTGCTGATGGACAGCCTGGGGCTTCGTCTGGAGTTTCCCCTGCTGGTGATGGTCTTTTCCGACCGGGCCGGGGCCGCCCAGTCGGACCGCCAGGAGCAGCTGCTCAATTTTCTGGCCGCCCAGGGCTGGCTGCGGCCGGAGCGGGAGCTGTGGGGCACGGTGGACGACCGGCTGGTGCTGCTGTGCGGGTGCGCGGACCACTCCGCCGCCGCGCTGTATCACAGAGACGCGGGGCAGGACGGCATGCTGGCCGACTACCGGCTGTGTATCGGGGACGTGTGCCATACCGAGCGGGATATCGCGGCGGCCTATCAGCAGGCCGCGGCGCTGGAGACCATCTCTACCCGGGCGGTGAGCGACCTGCGGGACCCGTCCACCCGCTGCGATTACTTACTCTACAGCGCGGCCATCCGGGACGCGGATTTTCTGGAGGACCTCTACGCCAGGCTGCTGGACGCCTTCCGGGAGAGCGAGCTGCCCCTTCTGCTTCAGACGGCGGAGTGCTACTACCGCCATGGGCGCAGCGTCACCCAGGCGGCGGCCGAGCTGTTTATCCACAAAAATACCCTGCAATACCGGGTGCGCCGGCTGCTGGAGGCTTTGGAGCTGGAGCGGTGCGGCCCCTTTCAGGAGGAATTTTTGGTGCGGCTCCTGCTGGAGCACTACAAGCGTAAACAAAGCCGTATGGCTTTGGAATAAAAAAGGAGGAAAGAGAGTATGCAAACGTTCGTCATGTTCCTGCTCATCATCGCGTCCGTGGTCCTCATGGTCTTTGCCATCTCCAAGCTGAAGATGCACCCGTTCATCGTCATGCTGGTGATCGCCATGCTGCTGGGCCTGTGCTGGGGGCTCTACCAGCCCGGCACCGCCGGCCTTGAGACCCCTGCCGACATGGTGGGCACCATCAAGAGCGGCTTCGGCGGCATCATGACCAGCATCGGCATCGTCATCCTGTGCGGTACCATCATCGGCACCATTCTGGAAAAGACCGGCGCCGCGCTGACCATGGCCAACACCATCCTGAAGCTGGTGGGCAAGAAGAACAGCGTGGTGGCCATGGGCGCCATGGGCTACGTTACCGGCATCCCCGTGTTCTGCGATTCCGGCTTCGTGGTCCTCTCTCCCATCAGCCGCGCCCTGGCCCAGCAGTCCAACATCTCCCTGGCGGTGATGGGCACCGCCCTGTCCGGCGGCCTGTACGCCACCCACTGCCTGGTGCCCCCCACCCCCGGCCCCATCGCCATGGCCGGCACCCTGGAGGCGGACCTGGGCCTGACCATCCTGGTGGGCCTGCTCATCTCCATCCCCGCCGTCATCGTGGCCATTCTCTACGCCAAGTTCGTGGCCAGCAAGATCGACATCCCCGCCAACTCCGAGTTCACCTATGAGGAGCTGCAGAGCAAGTACGGCAAGCTGCCCGGCGCGGTGCAGAGCTTTGCCCCCATCATTCTGCCCATCATCCTCATCGCCCTGGCCTCCGTGGCCTCCTTCCCCGGCAGCCCCTTCGGCACCGGCTTCTTCTTCAAGTTCATCGCCTTCATCGGCAAGCCCGAGGTGGCCCTGCTGCTGGGCGTGTTCCTGTCCATCAGCCTGATCCCCGAGTCCGAGAAGGAGAACACCCTGAAGTGGGTGACCCAGGGCGTCACCGATTCCGCGGGCATCCTGGCCATCACCTGCGCCGGCGGCTCCTTCGGCGCCATCCTGAAGTGCCTGCCCATCGCCGACTCCGTGGGCAGCCTGACCAGCACCGGCATCGGCGTTCTCATCCCCTTCATCATTGCCGCCATCCTGAAGATCGCCATGGGCGCCTCCACCGTCGCGATGATTACCACCGCCGGCATGATGGCCCCCCTCATGGCCACCATGGGCTTTACCTCCCCGCTGGCCAAGGTGCTGGTGGTCATGGCCATCGGCGCGGGCTCCATGTTCGTCTCCCACGCCAACGACTCCTACTTCTGGGTGGTGTCTCAGTTCTCCGACATGAAGACCAACGAGGCCTACAAGTGCCAGACCGGCATGACCGGCGTGATGGGCCTGACGGTCATCATTATCGTCTTTATCCTGTCCCTGTTCGTGTAATCCGCACAACCATCAGGGCCGCCGCCGGGACGAGAGGCCCGGCGGCGGCCCCTCATATTCGATCAAAAGGAGGGACCTCCCTTTGTCATTGAGAACAGACGCGCAGCGCATTATGGACGCCGCCCTCAAGGCCGCCCTGCCGGACACGGCGGTGGCCAAGGCGCTGGAGGCGGCGCGGTTCGGGCCGGGACGGCTGGTGCTGGTGGCGGCGGGCAAGGCCGCGTGGCAGATGGCCGCCGCCGCCGTCGGGCAGCTGGGACAGCGGATTGACGCCGGCGTGGTTATCACCAAATACGGGCACAGCAAGGGCCCCCTGCCCGGACTGAAGATCTACGAGGCGGGCCACCCCGTCCCCGATGAAAACTCCTTCCGGGCCACCCAGGCCGCCATTGAGGCGGTGTCCGGCCTGACGGCGGAGGACACGGTGCTCTTTCTGCTGTCCGGCGGGGGCTCCGCCCTGTTTGAGAAGCCGCTGATCCCGCCGGAGGACCTGGACCGGCTCACCCACGAGCTGCTGGCCTCCGGGGCGGACATCGTGGAGATGAACACGGTGCGCAAGCGCTTTTCCGCCGTGAAGGGCGGGCGGTTCGCCGCCCTGTGCGCCCCGGCCAGGGTGTTCTCCGTGGTGCTGTCCGATATCATCGGCGACCCGCTGGATATGATCGCCTCCGGCCCCGCATACCCGGATTCCAGCACGGAGGAGCAGGCCCGGGCCGTGGCGGAGAAGTACGGCCTGACCCTCACCGAGGAGATGCGCGCCCTGCTGGCCGTGGAGACGCCAAAGAGCCTGGACAATGTGGAGACCCACATCACCGGCAGCGTCCGCCAGCTGTGCCTGGCCGCCCAGGAGGAGTGCCGGGCCCTGGGGTATGCCCCTTCGGTGCTCACCGCCAGCCTGTCGTGCACGGCGCGGGAGGCCGGAGCCTTCCTGGCCAATATCGCCCAGTACCACCACGGCAGCGGGCAGAAGCTGGCCTTTCTGGCGGGGGGGGAGACCGTGGTGCAGATCACCGGACACGGCCTTGGGGGCCGGAACCAGGAGCTTGCCCTGGCGGCGGCCCCCGGCATCGCGGGCCTGTCCGGCGCGGCGGTGTTTTCCCTGGGCTCCGACGGCACCGACGGCCCCACCGACGCCGCCGGAGGCTATGTGGACGGCTCCACCGCCCAGGTCCTGCGGGAGCAGGGGGTGGACATTTTCGCGGTGCTCAAGGACAACGACTCCTATCACGCGCTGGAAAAGGCCGGAGGACTCATCAAGACCGGCCCCACCGGGACGAACGTAAACGATATCGCGGTGCTGCTGCTGGAGGGCTGAGCACAGGGCGCGTGACAGACAAGGCCGCTGCCATCCGATCGGGGATGGCAGCGGCCTTGTGCGGGTTACCGGCCAAGCCGGATGCTGGTCAGATATTCGTAATACTGGGCGATGGCGCTGTGGTCCTTCTGCCCGCCCTCATGGTTGTGCATCCACTGCAGAATTTCCTGTACCTGGGCGGTCATGGGCACGGGCGCCCCCACAGTGTGGGCGCAGTCCAGGACATTGTTCAGGTCCTTGATGTGCAGGTCGATTTTAAAGCCGGGCCTGTCGTCCCCGGCCAGCATCATGGGGGCCTTGGCATTCATGACAGTGGAGCCCGCCAAGCCGCCCCGGATGGCCTGGAACACCAGCTCAGGGTCCACCCCGGCTTTCTGGGCCAGGGTCAGGGCCTCGGCCAGGGCCTGGATGCTGCAGGCCACAATGATCTGGTTGGCCAGCTTGGTGGTGTTGCCCGCCCCGACCTCGCCGCAGCGCACGGCGGAGGCGCCCATGGTGAGCAGAATTCCCTTGCAGCGGTCGAAGACCTCCTGCCTGCCGCCCACCATAAAGGACAGCGTGCCGTCGATGGCTTTGGGTTCGCCGCCGGATACCGGGGCGTCCAGCATCTCTATTCCGCGCTCAGCCAGCTCCGCCGCAATCTCCCTGGAGGCCACGGGGTTGATGGAGGAGGTGTCGATGACGGTTTGCCCTTGGCGCATGTACTGGGCGATGCCGTCCTGGCCCAGCAAAACCTCCCGCACCTGGGGAGAGTTGGGGAGCATGGTAATGACCAGCTCACAGTTTTCCGCCATCTCCCGGCAGCCGGCAGGGATGGCCCCGTCTTTGCGCAGCTCCTCCTCGGGCGCTTTGGAGCGGTTGCGCACCCAGACATGGTGTCCCGCCTTGAGCAGGTTCCGGGCCATGGGCTTGCCCATAATGCCCAGTCCGATAAAACCGATGTTCATAAAACGCACTCCTTTTTATTAAAATCGCAATGGTTCCGCATTTGTTCAGCGCAGTGCCGGGCCGAACCATTAAGCCGCCGCGTAAAAAGCGCGCCCCGGCCGTGCTCTCAAGCCGGGGCAATCAGAAAATATTTCCTTGGTATATGTCATATTTTTTATCTGCTGTTTATCATACCATGGCAGATGGGCGTTGACAAGAATTTTGGCAAACTCTTTCGGCTTTTCATTCACACATATGTTAAGGCGGGAACGGGAAATAGGGGTTGACAGAAAGGGAAAATCGTGCTATCATAATCTAGCCTTGATAAGCCGGAGTGGCGGAATTGGCAGACGCCCGGGACTTAAAATCCCGTGGGAGTGATCCCGTGCCGGTTCGACCCCGGTCTCCGGCACCAAATATAATATCGCGGGGTGGAGCAGTCTGGTAGCTCATCGGGCTCATAACCCGAAGGTCGTCGGTTCAAATCCGGCCCCCGCAACCATAAATCCTCCGATTTCCGTGGAAATCGGAGGATTTTCTTTGCTTTTCCTCACTTTTCTGGATGGTCAAAATTTTGATTTTCCACAAGACCCAGGTTCTGACCCATACGGCGAATCGTCCTCACAAGCTCCATATCGCTCGTTTCCGATTCAAACCGAAAACTCGCTCATTCCGCTGTTCGTCCTCTCCCCAGCGAAACCGCTTCGCTGGGTTTCACTGGGGGCCCCTTTTAGTTCCCAACAGCACCAGAGAGGATATTCGCCATGGTATCCGCCGCCTGGCGCTGGGCCTGGGTGGTGATGTGGGCATAAGTGTCCAACGTGAATCCAGCGCTGTAGTGGCCCAGCATCCCGCTCACCGTCTTGATATCCACACCATTTTGCAGAGCTACAGTAGCGAACGTATGTCTCATGTCATGAAATCGAATCTGGGGCAACCCTGCCCGTTTCAGCACCCGGTGGAGCATATGGAGTACGCTGTCCGGGGAGATGGGGCCGCCTGTGGGCGAGGGGAACGCATATTCGCTGGCGGTTTTGCTCCGCTGCTCCTTGAGGATTTCCACGGCATCTTGCCCGATGGACACGCTCCGATAGGAGTTTTTTGTCTTGAGCGGTGCCTCTACCACCTCGCCATTGATCCGGGCGATCTGGCGGCGCACTTGAATCGTGCCCCGCTCCAGGTCGATGTCCTCCCACTTGAGGCCCAGCAGCTCACCCCGGCGCAAGCCTGTGGCCAGTTCGATGTAGTACATCTCGAACACGCCGCTCTCCTTGGCTTCGTGGAGAAAGGACGCCAGCTGCTCGGTGGGGAGAGTTTTCATTTCCCGGTGTTCCAGCTTGGGCAGAGCGCAGCCATCCGTAGGATTAGCGGTGATCAGCTTCTGGTCGATGGCGAAATCCATGGCGGAGGAGATCACCTGGTTGATGTTCCGGACGGTTTTGGCGCTCAATCCCTTGGGCTGACTTTTGGACTCAATCCGCTCCACCCTGCCGCCGCTCAGCAGCTTTTTGTACAGCTTCTGTAAATCCAGAGAGGATAATTTGTTGAGAGGAATTTTCCCGATGTTTGGCTTGATATGGTTGCCGATGTAACCCCGGTAGGTCTTGTGGGAGGAGGGCCGCACCTTGATTTTCGCGCAGTTCTCAAACCACACATCCATCCACTGGCCTACGGTGTACTGCTCCGCCCGGATGGCGTCCACCTTGGCGTTTTCCTCGATGGCCCGCTTCAGCTTCTCTTTGCATTCCTTCTGGGTTTTCGCCAGCACATTTTTGTAAATCACTTTCCCAGTGTCCGGGTCGCGGCCCGCCGTATACCGGCCCTCCCAGCGGCCATCGCTGCGTTTGCGGATGTTGCCCTCCCCGTTGGCCCTGCGTTTAGCCATATTTGTCAGCCCCCTCTCCACAATTTTTGCGCCGGCTGATTTCTTCCTGCTCCTGTTCGTAGGAATAGTTTCCGTCTGCCATCAGCTCCATGGTGATCCTCCAGGCCAGATGGAAGCCGGCGATGAAACTGGCCAGCGCCATTTCCTCTTGTGCCATCGTGTGGGCATCCACCAGCCGGAGCAGCTTTTTTCGGCCCTGCTTATCCAGTAGGGTAGCAACCTCCTGGCGTTTGGTTTCAAGCTCCTGGCATCGTTTATGGTTCGGCTTGAGCGCAAACCTGTCCTCCAGTGCCCTCATGTAGTCGTACATGGCGTGTCCCTGTATCGGTTCCAAAATTGCGCATTTCAAAAGTTGGAATATTGTGGCGAAATAACGCCTTTTTAATATATTTTTGGTTTATTCATAGCCGATACTCACATTGCCGTGGGTATCGGCTATTTTTTTGTATGATGCTATACTACATATATGATTCTTTTGCATCCCACATGATGTGAAACCAATCTCTTATGCAATAGCGAAACCATCCCGCTTGATGACGTAGATTCGAGTTAGTTTATATTATTGAATACAGCAATTCAAAAATCGACGACCGTATTGCGTGACATAAATTTCTGAGCGGGAACACCCTATCTTCATCAGTTGTTTCATTGAAATATTTTGGTTCTGAGATAAAGCGTCATATAATTGAGGAATTTCAGATTTATACAAAAACGACAAGAACAAATCTGAATATTTAGTTTTTGTGCCACCCATAACAATCATAGGGCATTTGCCAGTTTTTATATACGACATAGCAGAAACAAAGAGTGAGGGCAATTCAAAATCTAGCATGCCTTTGCTTTTTAAACGAATTAAATCTTCAAAAAGAGTTTTCCCAATGTATACTTCCTTCTTAAACTCAACCAAACCAAGTGATGCGAGAATATCTAAAGATTCTATTGGAAAATCAAACCGCATAGATGAGCATGGCGTAGCTGTAGATATCTCCATAATTTTTGAGGGTATTTCTGTAGTTTCTTTAAAATTTTCACACTCATACAAATTAAATACAGACAAAATAGCAGAGTCCGCAAAAATATGTGTAGGTTGCTTTAGATCATCATATGCACGGCGTGTTATTATTGCATCTGAACACCACTGTAAGAATTTTGCTTCATTCCCTGATAAGAACCTCATAGTTTCAACAAATGACTTGTTGAGATAACTTATATTATCTTGATTCATAGATGAAGACAACAGTTTAGAAAACATCTCTCGCAGCAAATCATTCCCTGGCTCATCATCAAAACAAAACTTTACACAGTCCAACAAAGGTGCGACAATACTGCTTTTTGGTGCAGTTAATTTTTCAGGGGGAACTCGATTAACAGCTTCTTTAATAAATTTAGTATATTTCTTTTCAAGTTCTTCGGCGGTCAATCCTAGGAATTTGAATGGAAGTGCAACAAACTTTAACAAACTTTCAATGCTTTGCCCGACCTGTTTCATAGCAGGACTGGCCACATCGCTGTAAATGCTGGTAACTAATTTGCTGTCACTGATATCTTTAATATCTTTAGTCTCCATGACAAACCTCTTTCTGTAATTCGTTGTCTATGATAATAAATTGACACGAACAAGGCTCAGACTAAGTGTAGTACATTTATTGTGAGATGTCAAAAGAAAGCGGCCAGAATACTATGTGATATAAACTAAAATAAAATTATCCAGTTTCATTATTTATAGCTATTTGCTAATATCTCAACTCTGGTGGGCCGTCTTGTGACATTATATATCTTTGTAATAATTGTAAGACAATGGCACTAAGGGACCCACCTAATAAGCAAGTAACCATTGCTACAAAAAATGCGTATTCATATAGTTTAGAATAAAATATAACTGCGATTGCAATCGAAAAAATGAAAATTATCAAATTGTATAGAACTACTCCAATTATTGGAACAGCTTTCAGAAACAGTATGTTTGGCCTAAAACTATTTTTGAGTGTATTTGTTACATGGTTAGTTTTGTGTTGCTTAATTTCACCCATTGATTTTAATTTTCCTTTGAAAAAAATATCCATCCCGCTGTGTAACACTGCAATACGTATACCACTACCAGGCTTGCAATAATTAAATGTGATTTCGAGTGGATATGTAGGACTAATCGCAAAATCCATATCAACATCATTAGTTTTTTCAATAACATACGCATAGAGTTGCGCGCTATCAGGGATTTCAATGCGCAACTTGTTACTATCAACAATATCACTACCATCTATTTTACTAAAACCTGAGTTCCAAAGAATAATATCGCTTCTAGTCAAGCTATCAGAGCATATCCCATTAACCAATATATTTACTCCAGGGAAGATATCGGCTTTAAAGATTTGCCGACTTTCAATCGTTGCCGTCATTTCGGTTTTTGTTACTGTTCGCCTAGCGATGATCCAAGAAAATGCGGCACCAGCAATACAAGAAAGACAGCTTAATACTAATGATACCCAATCAATATTTAAGTTTTCCATAAGTCCTGCACCTCTTTACCGATAATCGACAAGACACTTGCAATTATACACATATTTAGCAACAAATCAAGTAGAGCGTCCAGAGAAAGTGCGATTAACCGTCTCTGGACGCTCTATCGTCATTCATAACTAATTACATACTTCCCTGGATCACCCTCAACCATCGTTAGATTTAGCCCAGTTACTTTGCAAATAGCCTCTAATTCTTTTGCGGAAAAATTGTCACGCTTTAATTTATTGCCTAAGTTTTGGCGATTAGTCCCAATCGCTTCAGCTAATTGTGTTTGGCTCATCCCAATATCAATTAGCCGTTGACGAATTGCAGATGAAGCAGACATACTATCCCCCTCTCAAGTTTATACAGTTATTATAGCAGACAGCTTGTAAACTATTCAATGTACAAAATCCACAAAAATATTGTACACTTTTCGGTGTACTTTCCAATAGACATTGTAAACCGAATGGTGTACAATATATATCGTAAGGCAGGGGCGGTAAGCTCCTTCAGAAAGGAGGGGAGGGAATGGACGAGATGACCAGCGCGGAACTCAATCAGTACCTGGAAAACATCGCAAAGCTGATTGAGATGAGCGTTGAGGATGCCAAAGCCGCTGAACAGGCCGCAAAGATCGTGCGGGACAGCAAGGTTAAGGCATAAAAAGGGATAGCGGCCCCGTAGCAAGGTAACCCGCTATCCCACACACTAAGGTGATCCGGGGAGCCTTACCCCCGGACACCTCCTATAATAGCAGAGTGAGGCAAAAAAATCAAGTGCCGTATAGGAGGCCGTTATGAAAGAGATTGTCAAAACATCCCGCCTCGCTGGACAGCTGGAAAAGCTGTTTAACAAGCTCAATGCCGATTTTTTCAACGGCGAACTGGAGATGCCGGTTATCACCATCCAGAGCACTCCACGCGCATACGGCCACTACTCCACCTATGACGCCTGGAACGTCAAAGGGGAGGGGCGTCGGGAAATCAACATCGGCGCTGGAACGCTTGACCGCCCGATTGAGTACACCGCTGCCACGATGCTCCATGAAATGTGCCATATGTTCAATGACACCATTCTCCACGTCCAGGATTGCAGCCGGGGCGGAACCTACCATAACAAGCAGTTTCGACAGACTGCTGAGGCGCACGGTCTGATTTGCACTAAGTCAGATCGGTACGGCTGGAGTAACACATCGGCTGAAATCTCCGACACGCTGATTGAGTGGCTTTGGAAAAATAACATTCAAGAAATTCTGTTGAACCGGAATGAGAGTAGCGGGATTCGGATTTCTGGAGGCTCAAAAACTGCTAACGGCGCTGAGGGCATGGTAGCCCCTGAGAAGCCTAAAGCCAAAAGCTCGCGCAAGTACGTTTGCCCCTGTTGCGGTACGATTATCCGCGCAACACGCGAAGTCAATGTGATTTGCGGCGATTGCGGCGTCAAGCTTGAGCAAGCTAAGTGATATATACGCTGATCTAACGGCGATGCGGAAAGGGGAGATAGTTATAAAATGGAAAAAATAACACTCCTGCCAGAGCAACAGCGAAAATTTGAAATGGCAATCAAAATTGGAATTGCCAAAGAGCTGCATCGCGGCAATATGCTGACCGATTCGCAACTGAGTATGATTCTGTCTGACCTACAGAGTCAAGATGCCCCTGTGTATGATAACCACATCGAACAAGCCGGATAAAAAATGATAGCAGATAGTTAGCAAATGCCACTTTGCTCCTGGTAATAGTAACAGGCGCGGAAAGTCTGAGCAATATGACGCTGACCTAACGGCGATACGGGGGAGGGGAGGCAACAATGCTGAAGCTGACACAAAAGCTGGCCCGGATGCTGATAACACGTGAGATCGGCGTTCCTGCCCGCAATTTGGAAAAAATCGCCGCGCCGGATGGTGTGTATGCCTATGAGATGTCTTTGGGCGGGCTGTCTATCATGGTCGAGAATGACAGATACACCCATGCTGGCCGCTACGGGCTGAAGATCCACGACCGTTCCGGCGGCACGGTGATGACCATGCTTTTCCACCCGGAAACACTTAACCGGGATTTTGGGACTGAGGATGCGGAAAAGTCCGACACCGAACAGCAGACCCGCCGTGAATGGGTGCAATCCCACGGCCCGGACTATTGCCACAAGATGGTTGACCGCTATTGGAACGGTTGAATTAGAAAAAGGCCGTATACCTAGACGCCTGGACAGCTTAACAGGTATACAGCCCCCACCAACCCCGGAACGGGGACGGTACATCAATTATAGCACACTGTCCCCGCTCCTGCAACACAAAATTGAAGGAGCGAACATAATGGAGGCAGGAAAACAGACGGCCAGCATGGAGGCATGGGATGCCATACCAGCGCCGGAACAGGTGGAGATCGTCATTAAGGCGGCAAAGCGTGCCGCATATATCGCTGGTGCTTATGGCATGGTGCTCACGGTAAATGAGATCATGGGCGCAACGTGGGAAGGAACAGTCAAGCGCCTGGACGCTGATAGGCTGTGTAAGGCCAACGCAAAGAGGGCAGATGAGGGTAAAGCGCCCTTGACCATCGGGCAGATTGCTTTCAGGGCGGCGCATAGCGCGGCGGAACTTGACAGATATGACCGTAACAAGCACAACGCATTGCCGCTAGAAACCTGGGAGGCTGTAGACGGCGGGAATATGGAGGATCAGATCATTACCCGGCTGACCTTGGAGGGCTTTGCAGTTGGCCGGGACACGGTTGACAAGCTCATCATTGAGATGCTACCACAGGGTTATACCGAAAGACAGATTGGAGTCCCCACCGATATGACTGGCCCCACTATCCACAAGCGGATTGTCAAGATCAGGGACGGACTACGGCGGGAAATCGCCTGACCATATCAAAACGGGGAGCGGGCACCAGCTACAAGCCCGCCCCCTTTTGAATAACCCAGCGCCAAGAGCGCGACATAACTTTGAAAGGAAGATCACAAATGAAAGTCTATACCTTGTTACACATCATCCCGGACGACCCTGCAGAGGGCAGTATAGCAACTGTATCTGTACACGCTACGAAAGAAGCTGCAAAATTGGCGATGGAAATGGAGATCAAAAATTCTGCTGAGTGGTTGCGCCAACAGTACGCCGACCAGCCGGACGCGCTGAAGTGTGTTCAGTACAACATCTATGACGATTGCGGAGACTACGGCGATGGTATTTTCTGCGAACGGTGGGAAATCGATGAGCATGAGATCAGCGCCACGGCCTGAAATACATAAACCCGCCCAGGTGCTGTACCTGGGCGGGCGTTGGAGTATTCATGAAAAGTTCACAAAATACACCTTGCCAAAAGAGACAAAGCGTGATATGGTAGTATCTGCGTCAAATTCCACTGATATATAATAATCTAATTT
This sequence comes from uncultured Oscillospiraceae bacterium, assembly GCA_910584835.1. Classification (GTDB taxonomy): domain Bacteria; phylum Bacillota; class Clostridia; order Oscillospirales; family Oscillospiraceae; genus Enterenecus. The sequence continues at coordinate 19,297 of CAJUEG010000040.1, forward strand.
TATTCTAACACTTAGGAAAAAGTTTGTCAAGAGGTTTTTAAAAATTTTTCGGAAAAATGGTTAGCAGAATTGATTTAGAGTTTGTAATGGTCAATAGGCAATTTAGCCGCTGAAAATATTAGGGAGGGGGAGCGTTCACATTTTGGTGCCTTGTGATTTCCCTGAAGAAGATAGTAGTACCCTTTGCACCTCACGTATGCGGCGGTTGCAGAACTTGAACACCGAGAGGAAAGGGCGGTAGCAATATGAAATTGTACCACATTGAACGAAAAGCATTTCTCCAATGGATGCGGGCCAGTTACGATGCAATAAATAAGGAAATATTCAATGGAGAACTTCCACACATCACAATCAAAGTTGAAAATCTAAAAGAAACTGGCTTTGATGCTTTTTTTTGAAAGGTCGCAAAAGGGTCCCCATAGTCCGATTATTGTGCGAATAGTGATTGGCCTCCACAACGCCTATTTTGAAGATACAAACATAATACTGTCATCCGTCACTCTTATGGCACATGAAATGATCCACTTCTACTGTTTTCTTCATAACATTGAAGATACTGACCCCAATGGGTATCACAACGAACATTTTTTACAAGCGGCTGAAAGCCACGGTATGTATTGTAAACAGCATGATTCAAAGAATGGCTATTCCGGTGTGTTGCTAACTTATGAACAAATTGACAAGGTATTTGCTCGTATCCCTGATAAAATATGGGATGCGGTAACCCACAATATCAAATTTATCAACGTGCGAAAGTCAATTCAAAAATTCCTTGTGCTGAACGGGCCGAGGGGAAAGACTGATGGGTAGGGAGTCTAACATTTGTAGCGATGCCAAATAACTAAGATATGCTATTAGTTATCGTTTCACATCACACGAACAAAATGCTATACAATTCGTACTTTCCGAACCACACAGGGGAAAAGCGGGGTTTTGCCAATTACAATCGGAAAATTCCCGAGGTTATCACCGATGTCATATATAGAGGTCATAATACCCAATAAAAAGGAGTTATTTCCCGTTTGCTGAGAGAGATTCCCCGAGAATACATAATTAAGATAAAACCACGATTTCAAAAAAGGGACTGGAGGGAAGAAAATGGAAAATCAGTCAGTTTACATTGTATCGGCGGATGCAAAGGATCTGTTTTTAGCTAACTACTCTAACGCTGAATGCGCGGGGTACAGTGTTCGCTATACTGGAGGGGAGAAGGCTGGAGAGATCAACATAAAGCGATTTGTTAATACGCTGGATTACAGCTTAGACCTTATCAAGCTGAGGGAAGCGTATGAAAAAGTTTACCGCAATAAACATTTCAGCTTTATCCAGAGCGGAAAAGAATATTCTCAGCGCGTTATCAACGTCACGTTCAAATATAGTGTCAAAGAATTTAATCGATTTTTCGGCAACACCTATATCAAGTACGGATATCTGCCGGATGATGTACAACTGGAGGATAATATATGTGTGCGTGATAGAGAGCTGATTGCCGTTCGAGTTGGTGAGCCTGTTTTAAACCCATTACCCGATGAATTGTTGGGCAAATGCTTTGCCTACAATAATGGAGCATACCAGGCCAATGACGGAAAAATAAAAACGGTTATCAAAACTTCAGAGCTACGGCAACGCCTATATCGGGATGGCTTTGTGTGCGATGGGATCAAATACATCCGCTATAAGCGGTCCAGCGGTAGCAGCCGGATAGGGAAGTGTTTGTTTATAGATGAGTGCTTGTATTCCAAGATGCACAAATGGGAACTATGTGGGCTTAAAATCAAAGATGGACAAGAGGTAGACTTGGCAGCATTGGAGGCTTACATAGCACTTACACTCAGCAGTATTATCGGAACTATCCCGCTCAAGCCTGAGAACTTTCTTGTAATTGACGACTATGAGAGTATCTTTGAGGATCGCGTAGTCGCGACCCATATTGGTGAGGATGGATGGTTGACCGCTGGGCCGGAAACAGCGCAGATCACAAATAGCATTTGGGATGGGCAGTCTTTGATTGACAAGAGCGTCATGGGGGAATATGAGAAATGCGGCATGATCCTTTTACGCAACCGTTTTTTTAAGTCGGCTTGCTTCAATACCAATATTCAGGACTTTTTTAAGGATCATGGGATTACAGATGTGTCACAACTCAATGGATTCACATTGGCAAAGTCGATCAGCGATATAAAGATTATCACCACTCCCAGCAGTATCAAATATGTCAAGTTTGGAACTTTGGAACAGTGGCTAAAGATGTTGGAAGATGATAATAGTTTTGGTGTAGTAAAGCATGAGAAACCTACACACTTCTTTGATGGCCGTATGGTTCAGGTGCACTATCAGCTGTTGAACACACTTCAAATGACGCAAGACGAAGTGGAGACTTTTGTAAAACCGTCGCTGGACTATCTGAGTATGCTCCAAAATGATCCCGCCGTATTGCGATACCACATCCACTATCTCAACGATAACAATAAGGATGCAGAATATGCCAACACAAATACTGAAGTGGTTTATCGGATGCTGGGTGTGACAGATGCCTTTGCAGATACGAAGCTGTATAAGGATTTTGTAGACGAAGTATCGAAGTCATTTAAGAATAATTTGCGACAAGGACACTTTCTTGTAAACGGCAACTATTCTACGTTGTGCGGGAACCCTATAGAAATGCTGTTCGCTGCTATTGGGCAATTTGACGGAAAAAGTAAAATTGGGACAGGGAATATCTACAGCAAGAGATTCGATTTTGACAAGATAATTTTAGGATCACGAAGCCCGCACGCCACAATGGGCAATGTGTTATTAACCACTAACCGCCATAATCCTGAAATTGAAACCTACTTTAACTTAACTCAAGAGATCGTATGTGTGAATAGCATTTGCGAAAATCTGCTAATGCGGTTATCAGGTAGCGATTTTGATTCTGATTGCCTGTTATTGACAGACAATCCAATTCTGATTAGTGCAGCAAAACGAAACTATGAAAAATTTCTTGTGCCAACAAGTTTAGTAGAGGCGAAAAAGGCTGTGCGCCATTACACCAAAGCAGATCAGGCAGACTTAGATATCAAAACGTCTGTGAACAAAATCGGGGAGATTATTAATCTTTCTCAGGAACTGAATACACAACTTTGGGATAGGATCAACAATGGAGCTGACATTGCTGAGATACAAGAGCTGTACTGTGATATTGCCAAACTGGATATCCTGAGCGGAATTGAAATCGACAAGGCAAAAAAAGAATTTTCAGTCGATAGCGTAGCTGAGATTCGATTTCTTAGAAGCAAATATCGATTTTGTGACCAGGACGGACGAACAATTAAACCAAACTTTTTTGGACATATTGCACGCCGAAAAGGTTACTATGACAGCGCAAAGAAGTTTTATCAATTCCATGATACCACTATGGACTACATCCAGCACACGATCAATAGGTATCACAACAGTTACCAAAAGCGATGCTATGTTGATTTCTCTACTCTACTGATTCCGCGCAATAATTACAGCGTTCACCATATCAACCGTAATCAGGTTAGTGACGTTCTGGAAGCTGTGCGCAACCTGAAGCAACAGATCATTGCAATCAAAAATGGAGACAGTGAGCAAAAAGAAAAGTGGGCGGCGATTCAAACTGCGCATGAAGAATGCAGAGCAACCATACGGCGCGTCAAAAGTCCAAACACGCAATATCGGTTGCTGCTGGAGATTGAGAAGAAAGAAAACAAGGATATATCACGATACATTTTTTCTGAGCTGTTTGCCGGAAATCCTGACTTCTTAGGGTTAATTGATGCAAATAGAATGCCAATTTCAAAGATTGTGGAAACTGTTGCCCCTGGTGAGTTTGAATTGTTCTCCATTCCGTTCAAAAAAGAAACTTGCAAAAATGGCTTGATTCTTTCTACCCCTGCTTAAAAAAGAGGAACAAACGTCCGATTACAATCGAGAGTTTTTAGCCGAAAATCTTAGGATAATAGGGGAGGAAAATTTATAATATTTTCCGCTCAAATTTAAATGATTTTAGGAGGTTTTGCAGAAATGCCGCTACAAATGCGATTGCAAATGTACCTCGACGAGAACGGCGTTCGGCAAACTTTTGTGGCAAAGAAGATCGGATTGCCCGTAGAAACGCTAAACCGTTTTCTGAAAGGCAAAAAGCCTCTGCCGAAATGCTGGATTAGACCGCTTGACCTGTTTTTGGCAGATAAAGGCTATTGATTTTGGTTACACGGGGTACGATCTCAGCCCCTTGTAAATGTTGTGCTCAATTATTCCCGGCGTGGTTGGTTACGATAATCGGCCACCACGCCACCCTCAATATCACAGCGGCGTGTTACCGCTTTGGTATACATTTCTCATCCGGGCGGACGTTAGTTGCGTTACGTCCGCCCACATCCGATTGCTCAGGCTTAAAGCCTTTGTAATATTGCTCAAAAAAAGGTGATATTCACCGAAAAAAGATCAGAAAGGATTGAAAATTATGAAAAAGCGAAACATTTACACGTTGAAGATGGCGCAGAACCTTATTAGTCAGGGCTTTGAACCGATTGCGCAAGTCCCCAGCGCCAAAGACCTATCCAAAAACATTTGGGTATTTGAGGAAACCGAAGATTTTGATCGGGCGTGCGAGGAATACATTGCGAGAAGCAAAGCCCATGCAAAGCCTGAAAACCCCGACATTGCCAAATTTTCGAGGCGGTTGATTGCCCGTATGTTTTTCAAGCAAAAATTGCCAGTTGCGTCCATTGCAACAATCACGGGCAAGACCGAAGATCAGATCAATGAAATTATCTATAAGCAGTATGGTTTGTATCGACTTTTCGCTATTGCCAAAATGGACAACAACGCATTGAACGCATATATGACGGCTCAGAACGATGAAGAGCGAATGCGGCAGGTATTTGACATTTTAGAGCGTAGCGAGTTTGACGTGTACGGCGGCAAAGATTGTTATCACTTCCCGGATGAGATCGAAGGGGTGGTAAATAGTCATGCGTAAGATTTTTTACATGATTCGCTGCTTTCTCGCAAACGCAAAAGCTATGCGATACTTAAAAGATTGCAATGTGTCTCTTACCGACGAAATGGTTGATCGTTTTGGGCGTTGTGAAATGGCGAATATAAATGAGGCGTTCCATCTGATGGGCGTGGGGTTTAACCCTGCCTATGCAGATTATGGGAATAACGCAAAATATGACAACTTCTATTTTCGCCGTTCAGCGGCGTTGCTGATGGCGCTCCATGACTACAACAGGAAAATCAATGACGCCGTAGACGCTGTGACATGGGACCAGATTGAACCCTTGTACGAAATTCCTACAAGCAAGTTTACCCCCACTGAAGACGATGATGCTTCTTTCGCTTATGTCCCGTTTGGCTATGCGCGTGAACGGTTTGCCTATTTGAACTGGCCCGCTGAGGTGCGGGAGAAATATATCAGCTCCAGCGCAGATAGCCGTAAGGAAATGGTTGCGGCGGCGTATGGTAGGGGGTAAGCGCTATGAATCTGGACGAATACAAAGAGCTTATCAAGAGCGCCCCAAACGATAAAATTAAAATCTACAAGTCGGAAGTCGAAGCAATTTGCAAACTTCAGTCGGCGGCGGAACGTGAAGCAGCGTTCCGCTCGCTGGCCCTTAAAAAATTGACGACTGGCACTGGAGCTGAACAGTACAGCGTGGGGGGGGGTAGGAAATGGCAAAGGATAAGGGCAGACCGGGGATCATGTTTTACTTTGAGCTGATACAACCCCTACTCTCACAACTCAGCGATGAGCAAGCCGGACAATTATTCCGCGCTGCATTTAACTATGCCCAATATGGTGTGCTTCCATCTTTTGAGCCTGGGATGATTGGTATGGCCTGGGCGCTGTTGCAGCCCGCTATCGACCGGGACGGCGAACGATACAACGATACGATTTTACAGCGGAAGTACGCCGTATATGTCCGGGAGCAAAAGCGAAACAAGGTGGAGCCAATCCCGTTTGAAGATTTTAAGCGGCTGAGTGATAACGATAGGTGTCAATCGTTATCGACCGATAGCACTGTCAGCGCCAGTGATAAAATGTAAGAAAACGCCGAGGAAAAAATGTAATTTTG
>CAJUEG010000041.1 GCA_910584835.1 uncultured Oscillospiraceae bacterium
CCGCGGCCGGAGAACTCGGTGACCTCGGTGTTGGTGGAGAAGCCGGGGGCCAGCAGGAAATTGAGAATTTCCCGGTGGCTGTACTCCACGTCGGGGGAGGCGATGCCCTGGCGGATGGCCTTGGCCAGCACCGCCTCGTCGTTGACGCCCCGGCCGTCGTCGATGATCTCTATGATGACCTCGCTGCCGGTGTCCCGGGCGGACAGGATGATCTCGCCCACCGGGTCCTTGCCCGCGGCCACGCGCGCCTCCTGGGTCTCCTCGATGCCGTGGTCCATGGAGTTGCGGATCATGTGCATGATGGGGTCGCCGATGGAGTCCACGATGGTCTTATCCACCTCGGTGTTCTCCCCGATCAGGGTGAGCTTGACCTGCTTGTTCAGCTTCTTGCTCATGTCCCGCACGATGCGGTTCATCTTCTGGAAGGTGTTGGACACCGGGATCATCCGCAGGGACATGGACACGTCCTGGAGCTCGTCGGTGAGCTTGCGCAGCTGCCGGGCGGACTTGGAGAAGGCGTCCAGGTTCAGCCCCTTCAGGTCGGGGGAGGAGGTCACCATGGACTCGGTGATGACGATCTCGCCCACCACGGCGGACAGCTGGTCCAGCTTGGACAGGTTGACGCTGATAAGCGTCTCCTTGGGATGCTGCTGTTGCTGCTGGGAGGCGGGCGCGGGGGAGGCGGGCGCAGGGGAGGCGGGTGCGGGGGAGGCGGGGGCGCTCTGCGCGGCGGGCGCGGGGGAGGCGGGTTTTTCCACAGGCGGGGGGCAGTCGTAGGGCTGGTAGCCCTGGACGGAGCCCACCGTCTTGATGACGCTGATGGCGCTGTCCCGGTCCCCGGCGGTCTTGAACATCAGGTGGAAGCCGTTGTCGATGATGCTCTCGGAGGTGGAGGAGTCGGTCTCCACGTTGGCGGGCTCGAAGATGAAGTCGGACTCGCCGCACACGTCCTTGACCGCGGTGACCACCATGAAGGCCCGCAGGCTCTCCATGCCGCAGCCCTCCTCAAAGTTCACCCGCAAAGCGTAGGGGAAGCCTGCCGCGCCGGCGGGCGCCGGGGCTGCGGGCGCCGGGGCAGCAGCCGCAGGGGCGGGCGCGGGGGCCGCTTCCGGCACATCCTCTCCCTTAATTTTAGAGATCAGGGTATTAATATTTGAAAGGAAGGTGTCGATATCCTTGCTAAGAGGCTCGCCGGCTTCCACCTTCTCTACCTCGCCCCGGAAGAAGTCGATGGACTGGAACACCACGTCAAACAGCGCCGGGCGGTTCTCCTCGGAGACCACGGACATGGTGCCCTCCCGGATGATGAAGAACATGTCCTCGATCCGATGGGCCACGGTGGCCAGGGAGTCGAACTCCATCATGGCGGAGGAGCCCTTGATGGTGTGCATGATGCGGAAGATTTCGTTCACGTTCTCCTGAGAGAAGGTATCCACCTTTTCCGCATCCAGGACGATGGTCTCCAGCTGCTCCAGCAGAGTGCCGGTTTCGTAGATGTACATATCCAGAATTTCGTTTCCGCTGCCCATAAAAAGCACCACCTCAGTAAATATCTTTTATCTTTGTTATTATCGGCAGGGAGCGGCTGAAAATTAAGTAGGTTTTCCAAGTTTTATCGCAGGGGTGTGAAAAAATGCCTGATCTTTTGGGAGCGACCAACCCGGTGCCGGGTTATGACAATACCAACGTCAACCGAAATATCCCAGTTTCCCCCAGCAATACCCAGGTGCAGAACGTCCCCGACCTGAACCGGGTGACCGGGGCGGATCACCGTACCGAGCAGCAGGACGCGGGCCAGGCGGGGGAGAAGATCCGCTACGACTCCAATTTCCAGACCTTTATCCAGCAGCTGCGCCGGAGCCAGGGCGCGGGACAGACCCTGGCCAGCCTGATGATCCGGGAGGGGACTGTGGTTACCTCCGGCATGAGCGAGGGCATCGCCGACGAGATGTCTCAGGTCATGGAGCTGCTGAAAATGGATCAGGCCCAGCTGCTGGAATTCCTCAGCGGGCAGATGAAGGCGGGGACCCGCTTTGGCGGGGCCCTGTTTGCCATGCTCAGGAACGCCTACGCCCGGGCGGACTCGGAGGGCGTCCGGGGGGACATCCTCCAATTTTTGAAGAGCTACAGCGACTGGTCGTCCACCGGCCATATTGAGGGCAATCTGCTGCGCAATCTGGCGGGTATGGCCAACTCCATGCCCGCCAGCTGGGGAGACAAGCTGCGGGAGCTGCTGGCTCAGCTGGAAAACGGCGTGGCCGCAGGGGACCGGCAGGGGAACATCAGCCTCTTGCAGCAGAAGGTGTTCCCACTCATGTCCGCCTATGTGGGCCAGACCCACGACATGGGCACTCCCCGGGAGCTGCTCAGCCTTCTGGCCCTGGACGTGACCCGGTATGAAAACGGCTCGGAAGAAAAACTGCTGGAGACCTTCCATCAGCTCAGCGGATATGGTACACTAAAGGGGATGCTGGGCGGGGTGGACGACAAGTCGCTGCTCAAGCTGCTGCAAAACAGCCTGCCGGGGCAGCGGGGGAGCGCCGCCCAGTTCGCCGACCACCTGGCCGCCGCCGCCGCCCGGGCCCTGCGGGGGGAGGGCAGCGCCGAGGTGCAGGAGGTGTTCCGCAACCTGGTGTCCTCCATGCTCATCAACGAGAGCGTGTACATGCCCCTGGCCCATTTCCTGATCCCCCTGGAGCTGGACGGGAGGATGCTGTTCTCCGAGCTGTGGGTGGACGCCGACGCGGAGGAGAAGAAGGGGGACAAGGGGCAGGGCGAGAAGTGCATGAAGTTCCTCTTTAAGATCGACGTGCAGGGGTTGGGGCTGTTTGACGTGGTCCTGGCCAGCCGGGAGCGGGATGTGAGCATTGTGGTGGCCTGCCCCGAGGGGGTGGCCCCCTTCTCCAAGGAGATTGAGCAGACCATCTCCAAAATCCTCGCCAGAAACGAGCTCAACTCCGCCGGGGTGAGCGTGCGGAAAATGGAGCGCCCGGTAACTCTCACCGAGGTATTCCCAAAAATCTTTGAAGGGAAGAACAGCGTCAATGTCAAAGTATGATGGCAGGCGGAACCCGTCGAAAAAGGCGGTGGCGCTTCAGTACGAGGCGGGGGACAGCGCCCCGGTGATCGTGGCCTCCGGCATGGGCTACATGGCGGAAAAGATTGTGGAGGTGGCCGCCGACAGCGGCGTGCCCATCTATGAGGATAACTCCCTGGCCACCATTCTCACCCAGCTGAAGCTGGGCCAGGAGGTGCCGGAGGAGCTGTACAAGGCGATTGTGGAGATTTATGTGTACTTTCTCCACTTCGACCCCAATAAAGTGAAGGAAGGCGAGCAGCCCAAGGCGGCGGCCCCGGCCGGGGAGCGCGGGGCGCAGGCGAAGGCGGAACAGGAGGAGTGAGGATGGAACAGAGCTTGTATCTGATGCTGGACAGCAAGGGCACCCCCATTGCCCGGGGGCGGGTTCAGGGGGGCACCGGCGGCCAGTACTGGCAGATCCAGGTGGAGGACGGCAAGATCGACGAGATCCTGGCGCATAAAAGGCTGAAGCTGCTGTCCATTATGGACACCGGCCCCTCCTACGAGGGGGTCATCGTGCGCAGCCGGAACGACATGATCCAGCTGGAGGTCACCAAAATCAACGCGGATGCCCACGACATGCGCAAGAATCTGCGGGTGGTGGTGCATTTTGACAGCTTTATCTACCCGCTGAGCGGCGGGTGGACCGGGCGCAGGAAGGTGGAGTCCAACGACCTGAGCGCGGGAGGGATCGCGATTTTCACCGACCATTCCCTCCAGGTGGGGGAACAGCTGGAGGTGGTCATCCCCGTTACCGCGCAGCCCCTGGTGCTCCGGGGCCAGGTGCTGGGCATACGGCCCAGCGAACGCACGTCCTGCGTGCTGTACGCGGCCAAGTTTTTGGAGCTGTGCAATGATGAGGAGACCATGCTGCGGGAGGCGGTCTTCAATCTGCAGCTGCGGGGGCGGCCAAAGCCCGCCGGGCCGGGAGCCTGAGCGGCGGTAGGCGGCAGATGGAACGGACAGGCGCTTGCCGAGGGCGCGCCGGAAAGGAAAGGTCACACTCATGAGAAAGAACAGCAGCAATCAAACGATCTGGCACCGCCTGCGCCGGCATCTGGCCGGCATGTTGGTGCTTGCCCTGATTCTGGGCCTGCTGCCCGGGCTGGCCCTGCCCGCCCAGGCCGCGGAGCACTGGGCCATGCCCTATGCCCAGCAGCTGGTGGACTGGGGCGTCATGCGGGGCGATACCACCGGCGCGCTGCGCCTGGGCGACAGCATCACCCGCGCCGAGTTCGTTGCGATGATGAACCGGGCTTACGGCTATGACAAGCTGGACGGGATGCCGTTCACCGACGTGCGCTCCCGGGACTGGTTCTTTGACGATATTGACATTGGCTACAACATCGGCTATTTCAAGGGGACCGGCCCCACCACGGCCGCCCCCAACGCCCCGCTCACCCGGGAGCAGGCGGCGGTGCTGCTCTCCCGGAACCTGATGCTCCGGGGCACCACCGGCGAGACCTTGGGCTTCTCCGACAGCCGCACCCTCAGCGACTGGAGCCGGGGCCTCATCGGGGCCGCCGTCAACCAGGGCGTCATCAGCGGCTATGAGGACGGCACCTTCAAGCCCCAGCGGAACATCACCCGGGGCGAGGTGGCCGCCATGCTGGTGCGGGCCATCGGCACGCCCATCAGCGAGAAGGGCGAGCACACCCTGGGCAGCGTCTACGGCAACGTGACCATCAACACCTCCGGCGTCACCCTGCGAAACAGCGTGATCGCCGGCAACCTCTACCTCACCGGGGGCATCGATCTGGGCGACGTGCTGCTGGAAAATGTGGAGGTGCTGGGCCAGATCGTGGTCAGCGGCGCGGGTGAGAGCAGCTCCAGCCAGAACAGCGTGATTCTGCGCAATGTGACCGCCGACGAGATGGTGGTGGACAGCATTGCCAACCAGTTCGTCAGCGTCCGCGCCGAGGGCCACACCGACATCCCCGTCACCAGTGTGCGCACCAACGCCTACCTGGAGGACGCCTCCTCCGAGGGGCACGGCCTGGCCCTCATCCAGCAGGACGGCGAGGAGGGCACCCTGCTGCAGCTGGCGGGCAATTTGCAGGAGATCATCAACTTTACCCCCAAGTCCACTTTGCAGATCGCCCGGGGCTACGCCGAAAAGGTCACCGTGGATGAAAACGCCACCGAGTCCAAGGTGATCATTGACAACGGCGCCCGGGTGGGCGAGCTCAACCTGGACGTGGCCACCGAGGTGACCGGCGGCGGGGATATCAAGAACCTCAATGTGGGCGCTCCCGGCAGCAAGGTGGATATGCTGCCCGACAAGATCACCATCCGCCCCGGCATCACCGCCGATATTGACGGAACCGAGATGGACAGCGTAACCGCCGCCGAGTCCTCCGCCGACCCCAAGCTGCTGGCGGGTTACCCCACGGTGAAGAACGTGGCCCCCAACTCCGCCACCCTGGTGTTCAGCACCAATAAGGCGGGCACCGTCCACTGGGCGATTTCCGCAGTGTCCGACGGCTCGGTGAGCGAGAAGGACCTGCTGGAGCCTCCCGTCTACGGCGGCAAGATTCTCAAGGCGGGTACCGTGAGGGCGGCGGCCTCCAACACGGAGTATACCGCCCAGGTAAACGGGCTGACCCCCGACGGCTCCTATTATGTCACCGCCGTCCTGGTGGACGGGCGGGACAACCGCAGTCCGCTGAAGGTCGCTGCCTTTACCACTCCGGACAACACGGTTCCCGCGTTTACCTCCGGCTACCCGGTGATGACCAAGACCAGCGTGGACCTGGCCCAGGTCACCGTGATGACCAACAAGAGCTGCCGGCTGTATTACGCCCTGCTGCCCTTCGGCAGCACCGCCCCCACGGCCAACGAATTCAAGACCGGCGCGGTCAGCGGCAATTTGGGCTACGGCTCGCTGAGCGTGGTGAAGAACGTCACCCATCCCATCCAGGTGAACGCGGTCAAGCTGGACGAGGTTACCAAGTACGACCTCTACCTGTGGCTTGTGGACCATGACGGGGCCAAGAGCTCTGCAGTGAAGAAGCTCACCTTCACCACCGATGACAACACCCCGCCCATCGTCACCAATCTGTGGCAGCATGACTTCCAGCCCGCCTCCGTCGGCATCACCTATACGGTAAACGAGCCGGCTACCCTCTACTGGGCCATCGTGGCTTCCACCAACAATACCTTCATTACCGAGGCCGAGAAGAAGGAGGGCATGACCAGCAAGCTGACCAAGATCAAGGTGGAGTCGGGCGCCGGCGCCCTCAAGAAGGGGTCCAGCAGCGCCAGCAGGGCGGAGGCGGAGATTAAATTCGCCATCTCGGGCCTGAATTCCGCGACCACGGGCACCAACAATTACACCCTGTACTACCTGGCCAAGGACAGGGCGGGGAACTACTCCGAAGCGGTGAAGGAATACGAGGTCAAGACCACCGACACGGAGAACCCCACCGTAAAGCAGGAGTTTACCAAGTATAACGGCGATAAGACGAACGAGCCCATGGCCGACACCGACATCAAGCTGGTGTTCTCCGAGCCTATCAAGGGCGGCCCGAACCCGGGTGAAAAGGTGTTCCTGGATCTGTACAGCAAGGTGGAGGCGGCCGCGGCGGCCTATGCGAACAACCCCACCGAAGACGCGAGGAATAACCTGGAAAAGGCCCGCGAGGACCTGGCCACCGCCCTTCAGGAGCATATCACGCTGATCTATGTGCCGCCCATAGGGGCCGAGAGCCCGGTGACGGTGCGCACCAAGCTGAACGAAAGCCAGGGCGGCCTGGACTGGACCATCGACTTCCGCTACGCGAAGGTGGAGACGGACAACGGCAGCGTGGTGGTGCGCTTCCCCACCACCGACGACACGGCGGGGAACAAGAGCGCCCTGAAGCTGAAGAGCGGCGCGGAGTATTACTTCCGCCTGGATAATATTTACGACACCGCCACCATTCCCAACCGGCTGGTCAGCAACACCCAGATGCGGGTGGAGCTGGAGCATTTCAAGACCGTGTTTGCCCAGGTGAACGTGAATATGGGCACATCCCCGGGCATCGCGGGGGTCACGGGCGGGACCGTGCCCGATGGGGGCCGCATTGACTTCAACTTTGTGCTGGACCCCTCCAGCTCCACCAGCATGGTGGAGGAGTCCATGTGCTGGGATATGCTCATCTGGACGGACACCACCATGACCTACGAGCTCTACTCCCGGACAACCGGGATCGGCGGGGCCACCGGCGAGTGGAAGCTGGAGGGCACGGCGGATATCAACGTCACCGGCGCGCCGGACGGCTTTGCCTACAAGAGCCTGCGCAGCGCGTTCCAGCGGGACGCGGTGACGGGCAGGGTGACCTTTAACCCCGTCAAGACCCTGACGAACGACGTGGAGTACGCCATCCATGTGAAATCCCTGGGGGACAGCAACGATCCCTCCGCCTGGAACAGGCGGGTGACCGTGAAGATTATGGTGGTGGCCGGGTCCAGCCACGGCTTGGCCAACCTGGCCAACGGCAGCTACCAGACCGACTGGGAGACCGCGCAGCGGGATGACAGCGTGTCCTCCATCGGCAACCCCGATCCCCGGATCATCCGCAAGCAGTTCAGCGACACCGAGCCCCCCCAGCTGGTGGAGAACTACCCCTCCATTGCCGCGGGCGACATCGGCGCGGAGATCGACGTGATGCTGGACCGCCCCGGCCAGGTGTTCTACGTGGCGGTGCCGCTGTCCAACTTCAAAAAGGGCAGCCAGGACTTTACCCCCACCGGCCAGCTGAAGGTGGAGGATTTGGCGGGTATCACCGCCTATACCACCGCGGTGGTGCCCACGATGGCGGGCTGGGGCCTGAAGGCCAGCGACACCGGCAGCGTCCTGAATGTTCAGACCGGCCTGCCCCTGCCCCAGAACGTTCCGGGGGCGGGCGGCAAAAAGGCCACGGATAATGTGCTTGCCACCGGCGCGGCCCACCATGACCGCATGATGCTGTCCGCGCCCGGCGTGAACACCATCACCGGCGGCCGGTTCAGCGGCAAGGTGCGCTATGGCTCCACCCCGTCGCTGGAGGCCAACGTGGGCTATACCATCACCCTCCAGGACCTGGACCCCAATACCCTGTACTATGTGTACCTGGTGACCAAGGGCACCTCCGCCATCTACTCCAAGTTTGCCGAGTGCTACCGCTTCATCACCCAGGAGTCCGTGCGGCCCTCCATCAACGCCAGCATCAACGGCACCAACGTGAACATCACCGTGGACCGCACCACCGAGCTGGACTACATCCTGGTGCGCAGCGGCAACGAGGACGAGGAGCTGAAGAAGAGCTTCTGGGGCAACGGCAACATGACGGATATTGAGGCCACCAGCGATATTGCCACCCAGACCTATCCCTCCGTGACGTCCGTGCTGGACGCCCTGACCACGCCCGTCTGGAATAACGGCGTGTATATGGGCAGCCTGTTCGACCAGTACGCCAACACCAGGGGCAAGGAGACCGTGGCCGGGCTGATCCGCAACCAGGAGGTGTCCGGCACCACCGTGGTGATGAAGGACTCCAAGCGGGTCACCGTGGCGGGCAACGGCGGCACCACCAACCGCATCGCGTGCACCGGCATGATAGACGGCAGCTTCTATACCTTCCTGGCGGTGGGCAAGAGCGCCCTGGGCTCCGGCGACGCCTTCCGGGCGGTGCGTCCGGTGCAGAACCTGGACACCAAGCCGCCCATGATCACCAGCGCCATCATCAAGGTGGACAGATGGGTGAAGGACGCCAACGGAAATAACACCCCCCAGATTGCCCAGGGCACCATCAGCATGGTGTTCAGCGAGGGGCTGTACTCCAACATCAAGTCGGACACCGAGCAGACCACCCTGCCCGTGGACGGATGCGCGCTGAACAGCAGTACCCACGGCCCGGTCACCGCGAAGAAATATACCGCGCTGGGCAGCATCATCACCACTACCCAGAACTCCGGCGTGACGGTGCGCTATGAATCGACCCATGCGGAGGCGGTGAAGAAGGCACCCATCTCGGTGATCGAGCTGAATGTGACCAAGGTGCAGGACGGCTTCGGTATCTCCTTCGCCAATACCGTGTGCGATAAGGACGGCAACGGCCTGGACCGCACCCCGCTCACCGTCAAGGTTAAAGTGGAAAAGGTGCCCGGGACGGGGACCAAGGACGTGCCTGTGGAGTATAGGGCCAGCCTCACCGTGACAGCCTCCTGGGACGCCCGGGAGAAATAAGGAGCCACCCAGGCCGGGGGGCGCGCCCCGCCCCCCGGCTTCCGGCATGAACTCAAAGGAGTACGGCTATGAAACATGTTTTTATGCGCCGCTTCGGCGCGTTGGTATTGTCCCTGGCGATGGCGCTGTCCCTGGCGGTCACGCCCGCGTGGGCGGCTTCGGCTCCATTTAGTGTGAAGCTGGAGGCGGAGAAAACAACTGTACAGCCAGGTGAAACAATAAATTTTACAGCTATTGATGTAAACGCACCAACGGGCGTGAAAATTACATATACCTGGAAAGCGAATATCAGAGGAGGAGCTCTTACTGGGCTGAAGGACGAAACGGTCGATGCGGGCAAGGCGTCAACACAGCCGATTTATATCTTGGAGGATAAGAAGGATGGCGACGTAATTACAGTACGTGTTGAGGCGAAGTATAAGGACAATAGTGGCACAGAGGTTTCTGCGACAGCTGAGCAGAGGCTGACCGTCACCGCCGACAGCTCCTCCGTCACCAGCGTGTCCCCCACCAGCCTTATCCTTGAAGTGGGGGGGATCGGGACGCTGACCGCGACGGCTGACGCCGCTGCGGCGGACATGGAGTGGATAATAACCGGCGACGCCGGGATAGTTGAGGTGACGAAGGATGCCGCCAATCCCAGGAAGGCCACCGTCACCGCCCTCAAGGAAGGGACTACCGCCATTACGGTGAAGCAATCGGGGAGCAGCGAGGTGGGGGCAACCTGCCGGGTGACCGTCACCAGACCGATTATAGAGGCCGCCAGCCTGGACTTCACGCTGGACGACGACCAGAAGAACGCGAAGGACCTCAACAATACCTGGCAGTATACGGCGCTGCTCAAGCCGGATGGGGCCGCGGTGGACAAGGTGGAGTGGAAAAGCTCCAACGAGGCCGTGGCAACCGTGACGCCGGTGGAGACGAGCGACGCCATCCCTGTGACGGGGCTGGTGAAGCGGGGGACCCAGCCCGGCAAAACCACCATCACGGTGACCGTCACCAGCGGGACAAAGACGCTGACGGATTCCTTTGACCTGGTGATCTCCGGCATCACCATGAACAAGCAGTCCCTGAACCTGACCATGGGCAAGACGGAGACCCTGTCGATCACCAAGCCGGGCTTCGGCGAGGCGGTGGGCCAGGTGATCGAATGGAGAAGCGAACGCGGGGACATTGCCGCCGTGGCCGGCAATGGCAGTGACTGCGTTGTGACCGGCCGGAGCCAGGGCACCACCAAGATCATTGCCACCACGAAGGACGGCCTTTACTCAGCCGAGTGCGTGGTGACCGTGTCCGAGGACACCAGCGGCCTGATCCAGACGGGCAATGTATCGGCGGGCCGCCCGCTGAACCTGGCCACGGCCAGCGCGTCCACCGTGTTTGACGTGAACAACCCCGGCCAGCCCTCCTATTCGGGCACCGTGGCCAGCGTCCTCAACTCCCTGGCCCAGTACAAGTACAACAGCCCGCTGAGCTATGTGACCAACCTGTCGGTATCCACCGCCCAGGGCGTGCTGTACTACGGCTACGTGTCCGAGGCGGACCCGGGGGCAGGCGTGGGAGGCACGGAGCAGTACTACGTGAGCGGGGCCCAGGGCCTGCTGGCGCTGAATCAGGTGTCCTTTGTGCCCAGGGCTACCGTCACCGGCAGCGTAGACATCAGCTACACCGCCTGGACGGCGGGAGGCCAGGCCTTCAGCGGCACCATCCGGGTGCCGGTCAGCGGCACGGGCGCCTCCGGCGGCATCGCCTACAGCGCCAGCGAGGGACAGCCCGCCCGCTTCCAGGCGGCGGACTTTGAGGCCGTGTGCCTGGCCCGGACGGGCCGGGGCCTGGACTACGTCACCTTCTATCTGCCCTCCTCCGTCTATGGGACGCTGTATTACAACTACATAGGCGGCTACGGCGAGCGGGTGAACGCGGGCACCTACTACCGCAGCAACGGCAGCAGCCGACTGGACAACGTGAGCTTTGTCCCGGCCCAGGGCTATTCGGGGACGGTCATGGTAAGCTACCGGGCATATCCCCAGGGGGGCACTCCCTTCACGGGCCAGGTGACCATCAATGTCAGCGCCCAGGCCGGACAGGGCTCGGTGAGCTATACGGGCAGCAAGCGCGCCCCGATATATTTCCAGGCCAGCGACTTCAACATGGCCTGCTACACCGCCACAAACGAGATGCTCAGCTATGTGCGCTTCCAGCTGCCGCCCTCCAGCGAGGGCACGCTGTACTATAACTATTACAGCGGCGGCTACAACACCCCTGTGAGCGCCGGGACCAGCTATTACCGCACCGGGATACCGGGGGTGGGCGGCGTGTGCTTTGTCCCCGCCTCCACCGCCCCGGATACGGTATCCATCCCCTTCACCGGCGTCAGCGTCAGCGGCGCGTCCTTTGCCGGGACGGTGTTTATCCGGCTGGACGATTATGGCCCCGGCGTGGCCCAGGAGATCCAGTATACCGCTTACAGGGGCAGACCGGCGGTACTTCAGGCCAACGACTTCAACAACGCCAGCGTGTCCGCCACAGGGAACGCCCTGAATTATGTGCAGTTCCAGCTGCCCAACTCCAACCAGGGGACGCTGTACTACAACTACTACAGTGGCAGCAGCTACGGCAGCCGGGTGTATGCCGGCACGCCCTACTACCGCACCGGCGGCGGCTATCAGAACCTGATCGGCAGTATTTCCTTTGTGGCCGCGTCCAACTTTACCGGTGTGTCCCGCTTCAGCTATACGGGATATGCCGTCAACGGGCAGAGCTTCACCGGCACGGTGTCGGTCCAGGTGAGCGACCCGACCCCCAGCGATGTGAATTACAGCAGCAGCAGCGCCAGCCCCATCCGCCTGAGCTCCGCCACCCTGCGCAGCGCCTGCAATCCGGTGCTCAGCCGGGAGCTGTCCTACATTGAGATCACCAGCCTTCCTGCGTCCACCCTGGGTCAGCTGTACGCCAACTACAGCGGGTTCGGATCGGGCACCCTGGCCAACGTGGGCGGGCGGTACTACTGCTCGGGCAATCCCAGCATCGATCAGCTGTATTTTGTGCCCCGGGGCGGAGCCCAGGGGACGGCCACGGTGACTTACACCGGCTACAGCACCAGCGGAGAGCGGGTGAACGGCCGGATCAACTTCACCCTGAGCAGCAGCGGCACGTCCCGCTATTTCACCGACATGGGCAAGCACGCCTGGGCCGCCGCTGCGGTGGACTATCTCTACCAGAACGAGGTGACCAACGGTGTGGCGCCGGGCCAGTTTGGACCCACCCAGAAAATGCTCCGGCGGGACTTTGTGCTGATGCTTTGCCGGGCCTTTGAGTTCACCGGCGGCAGCGGCTACAGCTTTGCCGACGTGCCCACCAACGCCTACTACGCCAACGCGGTGGCCACGGCCAAGCGCATGGGAATTGTCAGCGGGGACGGCGAGAACTTCAGGCCCAACAGCCCGCTGACCAGGCAGGACGCCATGGTGATGATTAAAAACGCCCTGACCGCGGCAGGCTGGAGCCTGGGCAACGGTTCGTCGGTGGATTTGTCCCGGTTTGTGGACAGCCGCGAGGTGTCCAGCTATGCCCGGGACGCGGTGGGCACCCTGGTGCGGCTGGGCGCGGTGAACGGCGACAACCGGGGGCGGCTGAATCCCCGCAGCGACATCACCCGGGCGGAAATCGCGGTAATTCTCCACTTTGTGATGACTATGTGACCGCCGCCGCAAACCAGAGGAAAAGGAGACGGGACTATGAACCAGATACCCGAGACAGAGCAGTTCCCCCAGGTGGACGTGGCATCGACCTTTGGGCTGCACCCCGACATGACGGTGGAGGTGCTGACCATGGAAAACCGCCTGACCTTTGTGGGAAAGGTGGAAACCGTGCGCAACGGGGCGGTAGTCCTCAGGGAGGCGAAAGGGGAGAGCCTGCCGCCGGTGATGTACAATAAGGAGATCAAGCTGCGTTACTTCCGGGGGGAGCGGGGCAATGTGGTGGTTAATGCCCGCGTGTGCGGCAGCACCAGCCTGATCTGGAAGGTGGACCGGCTGGAGAGCAAGTATACCAAGGAGCAGCGGGCCTTTTTCCGTCAGAGCATCAGTCCGAACACGACGGCGCTGTGCTCCCGGCGGGCGGGAATCAACGGGCCGGCCAAAAAGGCCGCGCCCTGCCAGATCCTGGACGTGAGCGCCGGAGGGATGCTCATCTCCAGCCGGGAGGAGTATCAGGTGAACGACCGGCTGTCCATCACCGGAATCTACCTGGCCGAGGGAGTGGAGCCCTTCAGCTTCAGCTGTCAGGTGCGCCGGGCAGGAGAGCCGGATATGGGCGTCATCCGCTACGGCTGCCAGTTTGAGTCGCTTCCCCCCAAAGAGCAGGACCGCCTGCTGCGGGCCATCTTTATTGTCCAGCGGGAGGAGATCAGGAACCAGAAGGACCGGGACGAGATGTAGCCCGGGACTGGATAAACGGCGCCCCCGCGCCTGTCTTTGGACAGGCGCGGGGGCGCCGTCATTTTAGACAAAGGAAGCGGCGCAAAAAACAGAAATTTATACTGTTTCCAGAGACAGAATTGGTAAATCTCCGATATGAGGAAAAAAAGGGAAGAAAATATTGTGAAAAAAACCTCTTGTTTTCCTGGGCGAAGCGTCTATAATAGTGCGAAAGCTGGGGCCCGGCGGGCTCCAGGGAGGCAATACACTTTGAACCCGCCTTTGGAAGGAGGCAATCATTATGACCAAAGACCTTACCTCGGGCAGCCCCATGCGGCTGATCCTGGGCTTTACGGTGCCCACCCTGCTGGGGCTGCTGTTCCAGCAGCTCTATAACATGGTGGACGCCATGATCGTGGGCAAGCTGCTGGGCTCCCAAGCGCTGGGGGCGGTGGGTTCCACCGGCTCCATCAACTTTTTTGTCATCGGCTTCTGCCTGGGGGTGTGCTCCGGCTTCGCCATCCCGGTGGCCCAGCGGATGGGCGCCAAGGACTATCCGCAGATGCGCCGGTACGTGGCCAACGCCGCCTACCTGTCCGCCGCCATCGCCTTGGTGCTCACCGTGGCCACCGGCATCCTCTGCCGGGACATCCTCATCGCCATGGACACCCCCGCCGACCTCTTTGAAGACGCCAACGCCTATATCTTCGTCATCTTCATGGGCATCCCGGTGGTGTTCCTCTACAACCTTCTGGCGGCGGTCATCCGCGCGCTGGGGGACAGCCGGACGCCGGTGTACTTCCTGGCCCTGTCCGCCGGGCTGAACATTGTGCTGGATCTGGCCTGCATTCTGCTGCTGGACTGGGGGGTGGCCGGTGCGGCCATCGCCACGGTGGTGTCCCAGGGGGTGTCCGGCGTAGCCTGCCTGGTCTATATGGTGAAGCGGTTTCCCATCCTCCGGATTACCCGGGAGGAGGGGCGGCCGGACGCCGACGCCTGCAGGGCCCTGTGCGCCATGGGCCTGCCCATGGGCCTCCAGTACTCCATCACCGCCATCGGCTCCATCGTGATGCAGACCGCCGTGAACGGCCTGGGCAGCGTCTACGTGTCCGCCGTGGCCACCGCCGGCAAGGTGTACCAGCTGCTGGCATGCCCCTTCGACGCCATGGGGGCGGCCATGGCCACCTACTGCGGCCAGAATGTGGGCGCGGGGCAGCTGGACCGCCTGCCCCAGGGGGTGCGCGCCTGTTCTGTGCTGGGGGCTGGCTACTCCGCCGTCGCCCTGGGCGGCATGCTCCTCTTTGCGCCCCAGAGCGCCATGCTGTTTCTCAGCTCCTCCGACCCCCAGCTGGGGCTGCTGCTGAACCTGACCTGCCAGTATATCATCGCCCAGACCGCGTTCTTCTTCCCCCTGGCCCTGGTGAACATTCTGCGCTTCTCCATCCAGGGCATGGGCTTCAGCGTCCTGGCCATCCTGGCGGGGGTGCTGGAGATGATCGCCCGCACTGTGGTGGGCTGGTTCTTTGTGCCCGGCATGGGCTACACCGCCGCCTGCTTTGCCTCCCCGGCGGCGTGGATCTGCGCGGACCTGTTTCTTGTCCCGGCCTGCCTGGGCTGCATTGCCCGGCTGCGGCGGAGCAACCCCACGGCCTCGCTGGAGACCATCTCCCGGCGGATGCTGAAAAAGACCGTAAGGGCATAAGAAAAGAGCTTCGGGAATTTCCCGAAGCTCTTTTTTCGCTTTGTTTACGCCACGGCGGAGAAGGGGACGCGGGCGTCCTGCTGGGGCTGCTGTTCCGCCTGCTGGCTGTTGCCGGCCTTGGTGACGGTGCGGGTGGTGCCGCCGGAGACGTAGACCTTGCCGCACTCCGGGCAGATGGCGGTGTGGTAGGTGACCGACTGGCTGACCACCTTCCTATCCTCCTGGCGGGCCTTGGCCTGCTCCCGGACCACGTGTTCGTTCTCGTGGCCCCGCACGGCGGAGGCGACCTGCTCGGGGGCGATGCTGGTGGGCGTTTTAAAGGACACGCCGGGGTCGTCGGAGCCGTCCTGGTATTTGCGCTCCTTGCAGGTCTGGCACTCGCCCTCCTCCATGACCTCCTGGGCGCTCTTGGCCTCGTTGGCGGGGTCTGCCGCCTGCCGGGCGCCGGTCCCCTTGAGGCCGGCCGGCTCGGGGGCCTTGGCGCTGTCCGCCCCTGCGGCCTGGGCGGCGGCGCCCTGTTGGGCGGGATCGTTCCCTATGTACCTGATGCGCATGCGCACCGCCATCTCCACCGGGTCGGCCCCCTCCCGGATGCTGAGGGAGAACTGGCCGGGCTTTGCCTCGCCGCCGCTCACCGCCTTGGCGGGGGTGACGGGCTGGACGGGGGTGTCGGGCTGGGCGGCCCTGCGGGCGGTCCACACCGCGGAGGGGCGCTGGACGGACTGGGCCCTGTCCGGACCCTGGGCCTGGGCGGCGCGGCCGGCGTAGGACGCGCCGTAGACGCCGTAGGAGGACCAGGGGCTCATGGCGGAAATACCGTTTATCATAAGATCACCTCATGGATGGGAAGTAGGCAAAACCTTACTGATACCATTATAGCAGACGGAGCGAAAAATGCAAGCTATTTCCGGCGGGATCTGGGGTAGGGGTCGCGCCGGACGGTCAGCCCTGCCAGATAGTCCAAGCTGACGTGGTAGAGGTCTGCCAGCTTTACGGCATCTTTCGCATAAAGAATGCTTTTTTCACGCTCATATCTTGAATATGCGGATTGACTGCACGCCAAATATTGCGCCACTTGCTTTTGGGACAAGCCAGCCTCTTTCCGCAGTTCGCGGAGCCTGTACTTCATTTTTATCACCCAGGGCATCATAGCACGGGTTGGACTCAGAGATGGGAAATTAGGTAAAATTTGACTAAAAAGTATCCCCTCCGAATATCGGAGGGGATTTTTATGCCGTTACAATAAGTTAGCCCGCTCCAGCCGCCGCCGCACGGGGACGCCCACCGCCAGCGCCGCGGCCATCTTGGCCAGGTCGAAGGGGATAAAGGGGATGACGCAGGCCGCCAGCGCCTTTTGCAGGTCCACCCCCGCCTGGACGCAGTACCAGGCCGTGCCGAAGGCGTACAGCACGGCGGTGCCCAGCGCCATCCCGAGAAACTGAAGGACCAGGGCTATGGCCGCGCCCCTGCGCCCCCCGTCCCGGAAGCGGGCCAGGGTCAGGGTGACCACCGCCCCCGCGATGAACACCATGGGCAGGTAGCCCACCAGATACCCCCCCGTGGGGCCGGCCAGCCGCTCCGCGCCCCCCATGTAGTTGCTGAACACCGGCAGACCCACAAAGCCCAGCAGCAGATACGTCAGGGTGGCCGCCGCCCCCCAGCCGCCCCCCAGCAGGCAGGCCGTCAGATAGATGGCCAGCGTCCCCCCGGTGAGGGAGATAGGCCCGATGGGAAGGGAGATGGGGGCCAGGACGCAGATCACCGCCGCCATCACCGCGCACAGCGCCAGCCGCCGGGTGCCGGCCAAGGATTTTGCAGTCATATGAAACTCCTCCTATTGTAAACTGAATGGCGAATGAAAGTATACAATAGGGGCGGCCGCTTGTCAAGGGGCTCCCGCTAGCGGGGCTCGTAAATCTGCTGCTCCCCGCTGATGGCCTGCTCCAGGTAGGCGTTGATCCAGCGGGAGGCACCTTCGCTGTCCCTGGCGCGGAGGAGGGCGTACAGGGTCTGGGTATTGCTCACCAGGGCGGGGATGCCGTACAGGTTGCAGAAGCGCACCCACAGCGCGATCACCGGCGGCTTGAAGGAGTAGTAGATCAGCGGCACGATGCTGTTTCCCCCCACCAGGGCCAGCTCGTGCTGGAAGGCAAAGGCGGCCTCCGCGGCCTCGCCGGGGGAGGAGGCCGCCGCCATCCGCTCCAGGTGCTCCCCCAGCAGGTCCAGGGCCTGGTCGGAGGCGTACAGGATGGCCCGCTCCGCCGCCAGGTGCTCCAGCGCCCGGCGCACCTCCAGAATGGAGCGGATCTCGTCCCTGCCCAGAACGCCCCCCTTGTACTGCATGATGGCGATGAGGGTGCTCAGATTTCCCCGTCGGCGGTAGTCGGCCACGCAGGTGCCCTGCCGGGGGCGGACCTCCAAAAACCCCTGCTCGGACAGCTCGGCAAGGCCACTGTTCACCACCGTGCGGCTCACCTGCATCTGCTCGGCCAGCGCCCGCTCCGGGGGGAGCTGAGTGCCTACGGGCAGCGCGCCGGACAAAATCATCCCCTGGAGCTGCTGGACAAACAGGTCCTTCAGGCTGGGGGCGGACAGCTTGGCGAATTCCATGTCAAACCCTCCTCTGGTTCTGGTCATACCACATATCACAAGGGGAGTTTATCATACAAGATTTACAAAAGCAAGAGGGGAAAACTATGGATATAGCAGAAAATATGGAAAGATTTTTAGACAGTTGACGCAAAGACGTGAAAATGATAAAATTATGACATAATCTGGTTGAACCAGAGGGAGGAGAGGATTCCTATGGATCAGGTCCGGGTCATTGAGGTGAAGCAGAGCGTCTTTGCCGACAATGACAAACGGGCGGCCCGGCTGCGCGGCGAGCTGAAGGAGCGGGGCGTTTTTCTGCTCAACCTGATGAGTTCCCCCGGCTCGGGCAAGACCACCACCCTGCGGCGGACGGCGGAGCTGCTGAAGGACGAGCTGAAGATCGGCGTGATGGAGGCGGACATCGACTCCGACGTGGACGCCCGGGCCATGGCGGAGGCGGGGGTGAAATCCATCCAGCTCCACACCGGCGGCATGTGCCACCTGGACGCCGACATGACCCGGCAGGGGCTGGACGAGCTGCTGGCCGGCGGCGGCGTGGAGCTGGCCATCCTGGAGAACGTGGGCAATCTGGTGTGCCCGGCGGAATTCGACACGGGGGCGGTGAAAAACGCCGCCATCCTGTCGGTGCCCGAGGGGGACGACAAGCCGCTGAAATACCCCCTGATGTTCCAGGTGTGCGACGTGGTGCTCATCAACAAGATGGACGTGGCTCCCTACTTCGACTTTGACCTGGAAAAGTGCAAAGGGTACATCAAAATGCGCAATCCCAACGCCCTGGTCATCCCCGTCTGCGCCAAGACCGGCCAGGGGATGGAGGAATGGGTCGGCTGGCTGCGGGAGCAGGTCAAAAACTGGAAGGGCTGAGGAGCCGTGCCGGTTCAGCGGGACCCCGCCGCCCCGGCTGTTTGTCAGGGACGCGGAAAAGACGGGGCCGCCGGGACGGCGGCCCCTACAGGAGAGAGGAGATAAGACATGAGCGAGACCAAATTCCCCTTGGACGAGAGCAAGCTGTCTTTTAAAATCCCAAAGACGGACCAGCCCCGGGAGAAGATCGTCAAGCTGGGCAAGATGATCACCGACCGGGTGCCCGCCAAGCTCCACGGCGTCACCGGGGAGGACCCGGAGTACTGGGGGCTGGCCGGGCTGGTCACCGACGAGATGGCCGACGTGGCCATGAAGATGAAGGTGCGCAAGCCAAAGACCTTCGAGCAGCTCCAGAAGCTCACCGGCATGGAGCCGGAGCGCCTGCAAAAGGTGCTGGACGAGATGAGCCTCATCGGCCTCATTGAATACCACTGGGAGAACCTGGACGGCAAGAACCCCAGCCACGAGAAGCGGTACGTCCTGCCCATGTTCGTCCCCGGCAGCGCGGAGTTTTTCAACATGCGCCGGGCCCAGATCGACGAGCACCCCGAGGTGGCCGCCTTCTTTGAGCGCATGACCTTCCTGCCCCTGGAGAAGATCACCCCCATGGTGCCCCCCGGCGGGGCGGGCATCGGCATGCACGTCATCCCGGTGGAGCAGGCCATCGGCATGGAGAGCAAGTCCATCTCCATCGAGCACATCTCCCACTGGCTGGACAAGTACGAGGGCAAATACGCCGCCTCCCCCTGCTCCTGCCGGATGAGCCGGGCCAAGCTGGGCGAGGGCTGCGGCGACGACGCCGACGACTGGTGCGTCGCCGTGGGCGACATGGCCGACTACGTGGTGGAGACCGACAAAGGGGGCCGCTACATCACCAAGGAGGAGGCGCTGGAGATATTCCGCAAGGCGGAGGCCAACGGCTACGTCCACCAGATCACCAACATCGACGGCGACCAGAAAATCTTCGCCATCTGTAACTGCAACGTCAACGTGTGCAACGCCCTGCGCACCTCCCAGCTGTTCAACACCCCCAACATGAGCCGGTCGGCCTACGTGGCCAAGGTGGAGCAGGACAAGTGCGTGGCCTGCGGCGGCTGTGTGGAGGTGTGCCCCGCCGGGGCGGCCAAGCTGGGCCAGAAGCTGTGCGCCAAGGACGGCGCCCCCATCCAGTACCCCCGCCAGGAGCTGCCCGACGAGGTGAAGTGGGGGCCGGAGAAATGGTCGGTGGACTACCGGGACAAGAACCGGATCAACACCCACGAGACGGGTACCGCCCCCTGCAAGACCGCCTGCCCCGCCCACATCGCCGTCCAGGGCTATTTGAAGCTGGCGGCCCAGGGCAAGTACACCGAGGCCCTGGAGCTCATCAAGAAGGAGAACCCCTTCCCGGCGGTGTGCGGGCGGGTGTGCAACCGCCGGTGCGAGGACGCCTGCACCCGGGGCACCATCGACCAGGCCGTGGCCATCGACGAGGTGAAGAAGTTCATCGCCCAGCAGGACCTGAAGGCGGAGCACCGCTTCGTGCCGGAGAAGGTGATCCCCAAGGTGGAGGGGGCCTTCTCCCAGAAGATCGCCATCATCGGCGGCGGCCCGGCGGGGCTGTCCTGCGCGTTCTACCTGGCCCTCAAGGGCTATGAGCCCACCGTGTTTGAGAAGAACAGGGAGCTGGGCGGCATGCTCCGCTACGGCATCCCCTCCTTCAAGCTGGAGAAGGACGTGCTGGACGCGGAGATCGACGTCATCCGCGCCCTGGGTGTGGACTTCCGCTGCGGCGTGGAGGTGGGCAGGGACCTGACCCTGGACGACCTGCGCTCCCAGGGCTACGAGGCGTTCTACATCGCCATCGGCTGCCAGCGGGGCCGCCTGCCCGGCATACCCGGCGAGACGGCTCAGGGCGTGTTCTCCGCCGTGGAGTTTCTGCGCACCGCCCTGGCGGACCAGAGCCTGAAGGTCCCCGGCAAAACTGTGGTGGTGGGGGGCGGCAACGTGGCCATCGACGCGGCCCGCACCGCCCGCCGCTGCGGGGCGGACAGCGTCCAGATGTACTGCCTGGAGCCCCGGGACAAGATGCCCGCCTCCCTGGAGGAGATCGCCGAGGCGGAGGACGAGGACGTCACCATCCAGTGCGGCTGGGGCCCGAAAGAGGTGCTCACTGAGGGCGGCAGGGTGTCCGGCGTGGTGTTCATGCGGTGCACCAGCGTGTGGGACGATCAGGGCCGCTTCGCCCCCCAGTACGACGAGCAGGACACCGTCACCGTCCCCTGCGACCACGTGGTGCTGTCCATCGGCCAGAGCGTGGAGTGGGGCGACCTGCTGGAGGGCAGCAAAGTGGAGCTGGCCCGGGGCGGCTGGGCCAAGGCGGACGCCAAGACCTATCAGACCGCCCAGCCCGACGTGTTTGTGGGCGGGGACGTATACACCGGCCCCAAGTTTGCCATCGACGCCATCGCGGCGGGCAAGGAGGCGGCTGTGTCCCTCCACCGCTTCGTGCAGCCCAACACCAGCATGACCATCGGCCGGGACCCCCGGTACTTTGTGGAGCTGGACAAGAACAACATCAAGGTGGAGCAGTACGACACCGCCGCCCGTCAGATCCCCGGCATGGACGACAGCTTTGACTGGAAAAAATCCTTCCGGGACGCCAAGCGCACCTTCACCGAGGAACAGGTCAAGGCGGAGACCGCCCGCTGCCTGGGCTGCGGCGCGTCCAT
Source organism: uncultured Oscillospiraceae bacterium (assembly GCA_910584835.1). Taxonomy (GTDB): domain Bacteria; phylum Bacillota; class Clostridia; order Oscillospirales; family Oscillospiraceae; genus Enterenecus. The sequence continues at coordinate 21,596 of CAJUEG010000041.1, forward strand.
TGTGGACCCCAACAAGTGCATTGGCTGCGGCCTGTGCACCACCCGCTGCGAGTTTGACGCCATCCACCTCCACCGGGACCGCCCGGAGTGCTCCACCATGATAAAGAGCGAGGACAAGATGAAGGCCATTCTGCCCAACATGGTCAAGCGGGAGATCAAGATCAAGCGGGCCGCCCGCAAAGCCAAAAAGTAAGTCATGCACGAGCTGGGTATTGTGTTCCATATCATCGACAGCGTGGAAAAGGTGGCGGCGGAAAACGACCTGGAAAAGGTGTCCGCCGTGGTGCTGGAGCTGGGGGAGGTGTCCGGCGTGGTGCCGGACTACCTCACCGACTGCTGGAGGTGGGCGGCGGCAAAATCGGAGATGGTCAGCGGGTCCGAGCTGAGGATCGAGACCCTGCCGGCGGTCACCCGCTGCGGCGGCTGCGGCAGGGACTACCCCACCGTGGCCCACGGCCGTATCTGCCCCCACTGTCAAAGCGAAAACACCTGGCTTTTGACCGGAAACGAGGTGAGCATCAAAGAGATCGAGGCGTACTGACAAAATGGAGCCCTGAACTGAAAAGGGACACCCAATGAGAGAGAATGCGGGAAACCCCGCAAGAGGAGGAAAAAATAATGCTGTTTCAAATCTATGGCGACGGCGCGGGCTGGCAGCTGCTGGGCTGGCTGCTGGTGTTCACCGGGCTTGTGCTGGCCAACGAGTTCGCCCGCCGGAGCAAGCTGGGCGGTATCATCTGCTTCCTGGGCATCCCGGCGGTGCTCACCGTGTACTTCATCGCCATCTACGTCTGCGCCGGCATGGGCATGGAGTGGGCGCTGAACAACCAGACCTACGTCCACATGGGCAGCTGGTTCCACTACGCCAAGCTGTACGCCGCCACCGCGGGCTGTATCGGCTTCATGATGCTCAAGTACAAGTGGAGCATCGGCAGGACGGAATGGTTCAAGGTGTTCCCCTTTGTCATCGTGGCCATCAATATCATGATTGCCGTGGTCAGCGACTTTGAGTCCGGCATCAAGGGCTTCGCCGCCCTCCGGGCGTACGGCGACCGCTGGTGGCTGTCCAGCGAGAACGTGTGGCTGTACGGCGGCTGGTGGAACTGGGTCAACGGCATCGCGGGGATTATCAACATCCTGTGCATGACCGGCTGGTGGGGCATCTACGCCTCCAAGGACAAGCGGGACATGCTCTGGCCGGACATGACCTTTGTGTACATCCTGGCCTACGACCTGTGGAACTTTGAGTACACCTACAACAACCTGCCCACCCACGCCTGGTACTGCGGCCTGGCCCTGCTGCTGGCCCCCACCTTTGCCAACGCCCTGTGGAACAAGGGCGGCTGGATTCAGAACCGGGCAAACACCCTGGCCCTGTGGTGCATGTTCGCCCAGGTGTTCCCCCTGTTCCAGGACGCCAGCCGGTTCTCCGTCATCCCCACGCTGTATTCCGACGGCGTGATGAACCCGGCGGTGCGTCCCACCGCCGCCGACCCCACCATGCAGGGCGTGGTGGCCATCATCGCCCTGGCGGTGAACGTGGTGGCGCTGGCCTTCATCATCAAGCGGTCCATCGAGCAGAAGAAGAATCCCTACCGGAACGAGATCTTCACCGACCAGAAGGACTTCCAGCTGGCCATGGCCCGGGCCGAGGGAAAGTGAGCGCCCCGGCGTCCAAAAACGAATCTGTTCAGAAAAGCCCCCTGCGGTCCGCGCCGCAGGGGGCTTCTGCCGCCCTAATTCCGGGATTTTGCCCTCCCTTTTCTAGTAAATTTGGAAAATCGGGGGGCTGCTGTTCAATGTGCCAGCAAAAACGGGTAAATTTTTGACAGTTTCGCCACATTTTCTCTTGCTATTTTTTTGTCAAGCGTCTATAATGTGCATGGTTGAGAGAGGATTTGGGGGAACATATGGTCAATATTGTGTTAGTTGAGCCGGAAATCCCGCAGAACTGCGGCAATATCGCCCGCACCTGTGCCGCCACCCGGTGCCGCCTGCACCTGGTGGAACCCCTGGGCTTCGACATCAGCGAAAAGGCGGTGAAGCGGGCGGGGCTGGACTACTGGCCCATGGTAGACCTGTCTGTCTACCCCAGCCTGGACGACCTCTTTCGGCGCTGCGACCCCTCCGAGCTGTGGCTGGCCACCACCAAAGCCCCCCGGGATTATTCTCAGGCCCGGTTCCGGGACGGGTGCTGGCTGTTTTTCGGCAGGGAGACCGCCGGCCTGCCCGAGTGGTTCCGGCTGGCCCACGCCCAGCGGTGCATCCGCATCCCCATGCGCGAGGATGCCCGCAGCCTGAACCTGGCAAACTCGGTGGCCGTGCTGGCCTACGAGGCCCTGAAGCAGCAGGGCTTTCCGGGCTTGAGCGGGGTTGGGGAGATGGCGCCGACATAATTCAGAACACTTCAAATTGTAATAATGAAAGGAGCCAGATCACCATGAATTACAACAAGAAGACGGTCAAGGACATTGACGTGAAGGGCAAGAAGGTTCTCCTGCGCTGCGACTTCAACGTGCCCATGGCCAAGGACGGCAGCGGCGTCATCACCGACGACAAGCGCATCCGCGCCGCCCTGCCCACCATCCAGT
>CAJUEG010000042.1:0-13355 GCA_910584835.1 uncultured Oscillospiraceae bacterium
CCTGTATGATCCCGAGTACCTGTGGATCGGCGAGTCCCCCCTGCCCATGGTGTTCCTGGTGAATACCGACCTGGTGGCCGAGGCCGACATCCCCCAGACCTGGAAGGACCTGGCCGATCCCAAGTGGGCGGGCAAGATCGCCTTTGCCGACCCCGCCTCCTCCGGCTCCGCCTTCACCCAGCTGTGTACCATCCTGATGACCTACGGCAAGGCTGACGACGACTACGCCGGCGGCTGGGAGCTGGTGCAGAGCATGATCCCCAATCTGGTCATCCAGTCCGGCTCCTCCGGCGCCCACAAGAACGTGGACTCCGGCGAGTACCCCATCGGCATCACCCTGGAGAAGGCCGCCGTGCAGTATGACACCAGCGACGCCGGCCACCTGAAGATCGTCTATCCCACCGACGGCACCTCCGCCGTGCCCGACGGCGTGGCCATCGTCAAGGACTGCCCCAATCAGGAGCTGGCCGAGCTGTTCGTGGAGTTCGTGCTGTCCGCCGAGTGCCAGACCGCTCAGAACAAGGACTTCGGCCGCCGCCCCATCCGCAGCGACGTCACCCCCGAGGGCCTGATGGGCCTGAACGAGTTCAAGATCATGACCTATAACTTCGACTACGCCGCCGCCAACAAGGCTGCCATCGTGGAGAAGTGGCAGGACACCCTGGTGGGCTGAATCACCTTACGAGGGCGCCCCGACTGACCTCGGGGCGCCCTCCAGTTATTTCAAAGAGGAGGAGCAAACATCTATGAGCCACGCTGTTATCATCAAGAATGCCGTGAAAAAGTACGGTGACTTCACCGCCGTCAACGGCATCAGCCTGAACATCGAGCAGGGGGAGTTTTTCACTCTGCTGGGTCCCTCCGGCTGCGGGAAAACCACCCTGCTGCGCATGATCGCCGGCTTCAACACGGTGGACGGAGGCGAGATCTGCTTTGACGAGCAGGTCATCAACACCCTGCCCGCCCACAAGCGGGACATCGGCATGGTGTTTCAGAACTACGCCATTTTCCCCCACCTGAACGTGGCGGACAACGTGGCCTACGGCCTGAAGGCCCGGAAGGTGCCCAAGGAGCAGATCACTCCCCGGGTGGACGAGGCGCTGAAAATGGTGCAGATCGACCAGCTCAAAACCCGGCAGCCCAACGAGCTGTCCGGCGGCCAGCAGCAGCGGGTGGCCCTGGCCCGCGCCTTCGTCATTGAGCCCGGGGTGCTGCTGATGGACGAGCCCCTTTCCAATCTGGACGCCAAGCTCCGGGTGCAGATGCGCACCACCATTAAAAAGCTCCAGCGCCGGCTGGGCATCACCACCATCTACGTCACCCACGACCAGGAGGAGGCCCTGGCCATCTCCGACCGCATCGCCGTGATGAACCAGGGCAATATCATGCAGATCGGCAAGCCGGAGGAGATCTACCGCAAGCCCGCCAACCCCTTTGTGGCCAACTTCATCGGCGTGTCCAACTTCATCGACTGCACCGTGGACGGCCAGGACCCCAAGGCCGCCACCGTCAAGCTCCACGACGGCCACAGCTTCCAGATGCCCCTGCGCAAGCCCTACAGCGGCGAGGTCATCCTGTCCGCCCGGCCCGAGCAGCTGTTTTTCAGCGAGCAGGGCCTCCCCGGCAAGGTGAATATGTCCACCTTCCTGGGCGACTTCATCCAGTACGAGGTGGAGCTGTCCACCGGCCAGGTGCTGGAGCTCAACGAGTACACCAAGGACGTGGACAGCGCGAAACCGGACGGCGAGGAGGTACATCTCAGCTTCAATCCCAAGCAGGTCAGCCTCTATCGGAAGGACACCGAGGAGGTGCTCTCATGCTGAAGAGCAAGAACGGCCAGCCCTTCTACAAGGACTTCTGGTTCTGGGTCAAGATTCTCATCTTTACGGTGTTCCTCCTGTTCCTGGTCTACCCCTTCTCCACCCTGGTGGTCAACAGCTTTTTCTCCGGCAAGGAGGAGGGCTTCACCTTTTATAACTTCCACCGCTTCTTCACCAAGAAGTACTACTACCAGGCCCTGGGCAACAGCCTGAAGGTCAGCCTGGTGCCCACCGTCACCAGCATCCTCATCGGCGTGCCCATGGCCTACCTCATGACCCGCTTCAACATCGCGGGCAAGACCTTCTGGCATGTCATCATCATCCTCTCCCTCATGTGCCCACCCTTCCTGGGCGCGTACAGCTGGATCATCCTGTTCGGCAACGCCGGCGTGGTCACCCAGTGGCTGTCCAATCTGCTGGGCTTCCAGATGCCCAGCATCTACGGCATGGGGGGCATCTGCGCGGTGTTCACCCTCAAGCTGTTCCCCTATGTCTACCTCTACGTGTCCGGGGCCATGGGCTCCATCGACCGCTCGGTGGAGGAGTGCGCGGAGAACCTGGGCTCGGGCAAGCTGCGCCGCCTGCTCACCGTCACCATCCCCGTGGTCATGCCCTCCATCGCCGCGGGCGCGCTGATGGTGTTCATGACCGCCCTGGCCGACTTCGGCACCCCGGGCATCCTGGCCGGCGGCGACTTCCGCACCCTGCCGGTGCTCATCTTCAACGAGTACCTCAGCGAGACCGGCGGCAACGCCAACCTGGCCAGCGCCATCTCCATGATCATCGTGGTCATCTCTTTGCTCATCCTGTTTTTGCAGAAGTGGTGGGTGGCCCGGAAGAACTACACCATGTCCGCCCTTCGGCCCCCGGAGATCGCCCAGTACCACGGCTGGAAGCGGTTCCTGGTGACCCTGCCGGTGGCCGTGGTCAGCCTGGTGTCCTTCCTGCCCCAGGTCATCGTCATTTTCTGCTCCTTCGTCAAGACCAACTACTCCAACTTCGTATTCTCTGAGGGCTTCACCCTGGAGCACTACCAGGAGCTGGGCCGCAGCCTGGTCACCAACATCCGCAACTCCTTTGTGTTCTCCACGGTGGCAATCCTCTTTATCCTGGTGCTGGGCATACTCATGTCCTATGTCATCGTCCGCCGCCGCGGCAGGACCGGCGGGGCGCTGGACATGCTGATGATGGCCCCCTACGTCATCCCCGGCTCTGTGCTGGGCCTGTGCTACATCGTGGCCTTCAACAATCTGGGCAGGACCGCCGACGGCACCGTCATCAAGCTCACCGGCACCGCCTCCATCATCATCATCGCCATGATCATCCGCAAGCTGCCCTACACCGTCCGCTCGGGCAGCGCGTTCCTCATGCAGATGGACCCCAGCGTGGAGGAGGCGTCCATCAACCTGGGCGTGTCCCCCATGAAAACATTCGTAAAAGTGACGGCGCGGCTCATGCTGCCCGGCGTGCTGTCCGGCGCCATCATCAGCTGGGTCACCTGCATTAACGAGCTGTCCACATCCATCATGCTGTACACCGGCAAGACGGCCACCATGACCATCGCCAGCTACACCAACATCGTGCGCAACTCGGTGGGCACCGCGGCGGCCCTGGCCTCCATCCTGACCGTCACCAGCGGCATTCTGCTTATCATCGTGTTCAAGGCCAGCAAGGGGAAGGTATCCATCGTATGATCAAAAACATCGTGTTTGACATGGGCGGCGTGCTCATCAACTTTGACGCCCAGCGCTACACCGCCCGCTTTGTCCCCGACCCGGCGGACTATGAGCTGATCCGCCGGGAGCTGTTCCGCTCGGTGGAGTGGATCCGTATGGACCGGGGCTCCATCACCGACGAGGAGGCGGTGGCCTCTGTCTGCCGCCGCCTGCCGGAGCGGCTGCACCAGGCGGTGCGGGACATCCTGGACAACTGGCACCGGGACATCCCGCCCCTGGACGGCATTTACGAGCTGGTAAAGGAGCTTAAGGGCAAGGAGTACGGCATCTATCTGCTGTCCAACACCTGCTCCCGCTTCCACAGCTTCCGCGAGAACATCCCCGCCCTGCGCTTTTTCGACGGGGAGTTCATCTCCGCCGACTGCCACCTGGTCAAGCCGGAGCCGGGCATCTACCTGCGGTTCCTGGAGCAGTTTGGCCTGCGGCCGGAGGAGTGCGTATTCATCGACGACGTGCCCCTCAACATCGAGGCCGCCATCCGCTGCGGCTTTTACGGCGTCGTCTACCACAACGACCCGGCCCGGCTGCGGCGGGAGCTGCGGGAGCTGGGCGTGGACGCGGACAATCTGTAAACCCGCCGGAGGGAGGGCCGCAAAAGCGGCCCTCCCTTTTTCTTTTCCCCACAGCAAATCTTTTGCCGTACCGGCGGCCCAGGCGCCTGGGTTCTTTGCCGTTCCAATGGTACAAGCGCCCGGGCGCTTTGCCGTACCGACGGTCCAGGGCCCGGACGCGCGGGCGGAAAATCCCGCGGCGCGGGTTCTTAATGGAACCTTCCAAAAAACTTAAACCCTTCCCCGGCAAAAACGCCTTGCAAAACAGCGGTGCGCATGATATCATCAAATCCATCACGGGACCATACCGCGCGGCCCCATCCGCAGACGCCGCCGGCCCTTTGCGGAGGACTCCTATGAACCGAAGAGATGTGTCCGCCCTGGCCGGAATCGCCCTGCTCTATGTGGCGCTGGAGGCGCTGGGGATCACCTGCCCCATCCGGTTTCTCACCGGGATCTCCTGCGCGGGCTGCGGTATGAGCCGGGCGTGGCTGTCCCTGCTGCGGCTGGACCTTGCGGGCGCGTTCTATTACCACCCCCTGTTCTGGCTGCCCATTCCGGCGGCGGCGCTGCTTTTGCTCCGCCGCAGGCTGCCGGATCGGGTCTTTATGGCGGGGCTCGCCCTGTGCGCCGCGCTGTTCATCCTCGTTTATTTCATCCGTCTGGTTCTCCCTGGGGAAATCGTCGCCTTCGCCCCCCGAGAGGGGCTGATCTGGCGGCTGCTCTCCGGCCTGACCGGCGGTGTGGGATAAAATTCAGCAAGAGAGAAGGGAAGTACTCTTATGAAGTGTTGGAAATGTGGAAACGAGACCGCCCCGGGCGCCCGGTTCTGCGGCGTGTGCGGCGCGGACCTGTCCCAGGCCCCCCAGGGCCAGCCCGGCGCTCCCACTCCGCCTCCCCCGCCTCCCGGTCCCCACCCCCAGGAGCCCTGGAACACCAACCCCAGCGGGAACGAGATGATTCTGAAGGTCTTTGCCGCCGTGTGCGCCGTGCTCTACGGGGTGTTCGCCGTCCGGCGCATATTCAGTGTCCTGGGCGGCGTGCTGAATATCCTGCGATTCCATTTCAGCGTCCTCTCTCCGATCTATCTGATCCTCAACGGCCTCACCGCGGTTCTGTGCGTGTGGATGGTAATTATAACCATCATGTTTGTCATGCGCCGCACCCCTCAGAACACCGACGGGCTGCTCCTCCTCCTGGCGGGCGGCGGCGTGGCCATTGTCGCGGTACGGCTGCTCAGCACGCTGATCACCGCCCTGTTCAACTCCTACGCCCTCCTGGATGGGCTGAAGAGCTTTTTCCTGTGGACCTTGGGCGCCGCTGTGACCGTGGCCGGCATGTACGCCATCCTCCGCCTTCTGCTGGGAGAAAACCCCCTGGTGGGTAAGGACAAGGACACCCTCTCCCAGGAGGTGCGCGACACCGTAAACAGCCTCACCCAGACCGCCAGCGAGGCCGCCCAGGGCGCCAAGGCCAGCTGGGACGCCCAGCAGCAGACCCAGTGGACCCAGCAGAACCCCCAGTACCAGGCCCCCGGCCAGCCCGTTCCCCCGCCCATGGGCTGCGCCCCCTACCGCCTCAAGGCCGACCGCAGCCTGCTGGTTTACATTCTGCTCAACCTCATCACCTGCGGCATCTACGGCTGGTATTTCCTCTACGCCCTGGCCCGGGACGTGAACGCCGTGTGCGCCGGGGACGGTAAGACCACCCCCGGCCTGGTCAAGCTGATCCTGCTCAGCTTCATCACCTGCGGCATTTACACCTTCTTCTGGTACTACAGCCTGGGCAACCGTCTGGCTGCCAACGCCCCCCGGTACGGCCTGAGCTTCCAGGAGAACGGCACCACCGTCCTGCTGTGGATGGTGCTGGGCTCCATGCTGTGCGGCATCGGCCCCTTCATCGCCATGCACATCATCATCAAGAATACCAACGACCTGTGCGGCGCCTACAACTACCAGCACGGCGTCTGATCCCAGCGGCAAAGGGCCGGGCTTCTTTTCGGAGCCCGGCCCTTTTTCCTGTCTGCGGGCATGAAAAAGCGGCGGACCGCGCCGCCGCTTTTTCCTGTCGTATGTGTTATCCTGCTCACTCGTAGAAGGCGTGGTCGCCGATGGTGGCCACATAGGTCCTGGTCCGGGAGGCGTAGCTCTTCAGCCCCGCCGCGTTGAAAAACAGGGCGGTGGGCAGTACCTGGGCCCCGTCCATCACCATCTTGGCCGCCGCCACCGATTCCTCGTTGGGCTCGCGGTAGATGGAGCCGCTGGCCGCCGGGGTGAACTGGTTCTTCTGGAACAGCACCTCATAGATGGTGTCCGGGAACCGGGGGTTGTTCAGGCGGTTCATCACCACGTTGCCCACGGCGATCTTGCCCTCCAGGGACTGGTTTCCGCTCTCCGCGTTGATGATGCGGGCCAGCCAATACAGCGTGTCGTTGTTGTAGGTCTCCCAATCGGCGTCCAGATAGGGCTGAGCGCCCGGCCGCCGCGTCAGCAGAACCACTTCGTTCTCCGAATCAAAGCTCACGTCGAGGTTGAACACCTTGGCCAGCACCCGGATGGGGGCGGCCACACAGCCGTTGATCTGGATCAGCCCGTCCCCGGCGTAGAGGTAGCGGCCATTGGCCACCAGGTACTGCTCTCCCTCCACCGCCACCATGTTCAGGTCGTCCATCACCACGTTGGCGGCAACCGGGGCGTCCGTCTCCACCGGGGTGGTTTCCCACCCGGCCATGCCGTCCGCGGGCTCCTGGAATCCGTTCGCGGCCCCCTGGAACCCGTCTGCCGCCATCCAGCCCTCATCCGCAGGGGTCTCAGGCCAGACCGTGTCTTCCGCCGGCTGGAACTCCCCGGTGAACGTTTCGTCCTGCCCGGGGACCTCCACCACCTCCACCACCGCGGAGGCGTTGACACGGACTACTCCGTTCTCCTCCTCCACCATGGCCTCGGCGTCCATCAGCGACACAAAGGAATTGACCGTCGCGTAGCACACGCCGCCGCGCATCTCATACTCCACTGTAAAGACCGGCTCGCCATCCAGGCGGATGGCGCTTTGCACCTCCTCAATTTCGGGGCTGACCTCTGCGGGAGGCTCCTCTATGGGGGGCTGATCCACCGCAGCCGCGGCCAGCGCGGGCAGGATAAGGCTCACGACAGCGAGGATCGCCAGAAGAAAACTGGCTGCTCGTTTTTTCATGAAATCTCTCCTTAATTACAATTTGTTCTCAAATTGTAACCACATTGTAACTTATTCAAAACCATTTTGCAACCTTTTAAAGTCAGCAAAATAGCCAAACCTCTTTTGGACCAAGGTTTGGCTATTGTGCAAATTATATAGTTTCCCTCTGTTTCCTCAAAATATGACTGGAATTTTTTGGAATATTATTCGTAGAACCAGTGGCAGCCGATGGTGGTGACATAGGTCCGATTTTCCATGGTCCAGTGGTTGTCGGTGAGCTCCGGGGCGATAAAATACAGGCTCTCCCCCGCTGCCCGGGCGCCGTCCAGCACCAGCTTTGCGGCCAGCACGCTCTCCTGGGTGGGCTCGTCGTAAACAGTGCCGTTGGCCACCGGGGTAAACTGCACTCCCCACTCCCGGTCAAAGATCACACCCCGCACCGTGTCGGGAAACTCTTCGCTGCGGACCCGGTTGAGCACCACCGTGCCCACCGCCAGCTTGCCCAGCAGAGGTTCTCCTCTGCTCTCGGCGGAGATGATGCGGGACATCCAGTACAGATCCTCCTCGGTGTAAGACGGGGCCTCCGGCCGCCCGCTCCCCGGGATGAGCGTTACGCCCCTGCCTGCGCTCCACTCCACCTCGCCGCCCAGGGCCTTGGCCAGCGCCCGGATGGGCACCAGGGTGCTGCCCCTCTCCAGCCGCACCCCGTGGGGTATGTACAGCGCCCGCCCGTTCACCGTCAGCCACTGCTCCCCCGGCCTGGCGGACAGGGTGAGCCCCGTCCCCCGCACCCAGGCGGTCCCATCCTCCCAAGTCACGGCGGCGTCCGGCGCCAGCACATTGACCACCGCCCGCAGGGACACATAGGTCGTGTCCTCCTCCACCAGCCGCGCCTGGGCCTGGGTCCACAGGTTCTGCCCATTGACGGACAGTACGTTCGCCGCCGAGGCGGGCAGGACCAGCGCCGCCGCCAGCGCCAGCCCCGCAGCTGCTTGCTTCATTTTCATATCTTGTCACTCCTTGGGGTTGGTTGTAAGCATATTGTAACCGTTTTGTAACCATCCGGCAAGGCAAAATAGCTGGAAGCCCAGGGGAACCCTTCCTGCGGCGGAAAGAAGCCCCCCGCTGCAGCGGGGGGCTTCTTCATCACTATACTTTAATGTATTATACCGCGGACTTCAGCGCCTGAGCCAGCTGATCCGGGCAGGAGGTGGGCTTCATGCCGCAGCGGATGCCCTCCATCCGGGCGATGGCCTCCTTCACCGTCATCCCCTTCAGCAGCGCGCTGACGCCCTGGAGGTTGCCGTGACAGCCGCCCGCCACGCGGACAGCCTGGATCACGCCGTCCTCCACGTCGATCTCCATGCTCCGGGAACAGACCCCCCTGGGGGTGTACTTGATGGTTTCCATATGTCTCTTTCCTTTCTAAATGGTTTGCTATTGATCTCCCGGCCAGTCCTCTCCCCGGCGCAGGGCGTCCAGCTGGGCGGAATCCTTGTATTCCAGGCTCCGCTCCCCCGCCAGCCCCTCCACGTGGTGGGTCAGCTCATGGCGCAGGGTGGTGCGCAGCTCGTCCTCCCACACCCGCCGGGGCTCGTCGAACAGCAGCGCGGCGAAGGAGCCGTAATAGATGTTGATGTACCGCCCCATCTCGTCCCAGCAGTACTCCCCCATGATATACACGTCTTCCCCGGCGTCCGGGTCGGGCAGCGCCTCCTCCAGCAGCAGGACGCCGCCGTTGAGCTCCTGGAACAGGGCTTCGGGGAACTCCTCGCACATGCCGTCCAGGATATCGCCCACCTCGTCGATGGATAGGATCATCTTCCCCGCCCCCTATAGCACGATCAGGCCGTACAGGCCGGTGAGCCGGTCCAGCTCCTCCCGGCTCAGCTCGCCGGTGCCGTCGTAAAATGCCCGGCCCTGATAGGCCCGCAGCGCCCCCTCCAGCAGCTCCGGCACGTCGGAGCACAGGCACAGCGCCTTGCGCACCGCATACTGGTGGAGGGCAAATATCTCCACGTCATCCTGGCTCTGGACGGCGATTTTCACCGCCCCCACCGGGTCGTCCTCGGCGGCGATGATGTCCTCCAGCAGGTCGGGGCCGCACTCCAGCTCCTCCCCCACGTCGATGGTGCGGGTGATGAAGCAGGGGTCCGTCCCGGTGGCGCAGGGGATGGCGTCCGGGTCCCGGGGCGCTGGCTCATAGGGCCAGGGCACAATCCCGCCCTCCCGCACCCGGAACAGAGGGACGCGGGCATAGGCGGCCAGCTCACCCAGCAGCCGGTCCGCCTCCTCCCCGGGGCAGTCGATGCCGAAGGCCGCCGCCCCCATCCCCTCGCACACGAACAGGGCGGCCAGCATATGCACCCGGGCGGGGGATATCCCCTCCCCGTCGCACACCCAGCTCACCCAGGGCGCGCCGCAGCCCGCCCCGCGGGCCGCAAGCAGGGCGGCGCGGCACTCGGCCATGGCGGTCATGCCCGCCAGGTGGACAGGCCCCGTCCCGGGCCCCAGCCGGCGGCGCCAGGCGGCCGTCATGCTCTCAAAATCCGTCTCCCCCACCGGGGGCACGTCCAGCCCCAGGGGGGTCAGCGTCCGCTGAAATATGGGCACAGAAGCGTCCATGATCCGGCTTCACAGCTCCTTTTGTCTCACAAGTTTTCACTTGTATGGTAGTATTTCAATGTCCTGCGGGCCTAATGCCGCCCGGCCCGCCCCCTGTGGGGGCCTTGCCGGTATTATAGCAAACCTCCGCCGGAATGGCAAGAGCCTTGTCCCGTCAATTGTCCATTTACAAACTTCGACACAATTGGTATAATGAGGTTGATTTCCAAACGCCCAAGGAGGGACCTGCCATGAAGCGTGCCGTCTGTCTGTTTTGTGCCCTGCTGTTTCTTCTGTCCGCCGGGTGCGGCGGGGAAAAGCCCGATCCAACCGCTCCCCCCTCTCAGCCCCTTCCCGTCACCGATCCCCCTGAGAGCCGGGAGCCCGTCCCCACCCCCACTCCCGCGCCCGCCTTTTACCATCCCCTCACCGGCCTGCCCTGTGAGGAGGACCTGTCGGGCAAAAGGCCGGTGGCGGTGATGCTCAATAACCTGAAAACCGCCCTGCCCCAGCAGGGGAACAGCCAGGCGGACATCATTTACGAGGTGCTGGCGGAGGGCGGCATCACCCGGATGCTGGCGGTGTACCAGGACCCCTCCCAACTGGGCCTGGTCGGCTCTGTGCGCTCCGCCCGGCAATACTATTGGGAGATCGCCAAGGGCCACGACGCCGTGTACATCCACGCCGGGGGCAGCCCGGAATTCTATGACACCAAGGACCGCCTGGGCCTGTTCACCGTGGACGGCGTGCGGGGCTACTACTCAGGCAAGGACGCAGGGATGTTCTGGCGGGACCGGGACAGGGTGCCCGGCTACCACTACGACTATGAGCACTCCCTGCTCACCTCCGGCCAGGCTATCGCCGGCATGCTGGCCCAGCAGGGGCTGGAGGAGCACAGCGCCGGATACGCCTATCGGGCCGTCTTTGCCGACGACGGCACCCCGCCCGGCGGCCGGAGCGCCGTCACCGTCACCGTCCCCTTCTCCAGCTATAAAACCGGCGTATTCCGCTACGACGACGCCTCCGGCGCCTATCTGGTTGAAGAATACGGCCAGCCCTACGTGGACGGCAACGACGGCAGCCAGGTGGCGGTGACCAATCTGCTGGTGCTCCAGACAACGTGCACCGTGGTGGACGACGCGGGGCGGGTGAACGTGGATTTGTCCTCCGGCAAGGGCTGGTTTGCCTGCGGCGGGCGTATGATCCCCATCAACTGGTCAAAGGGCGGCCCGGAGGAGCAGTTCCGCTACACCACCGAGACCGGCTCTTCCCTGACCCTGGGCCGGGGCAGAATCTACGTATGCGTCATTCCCAACAGCCAGACCGTCACTGCGGAGTGACCTGCGCGAATTTTGACAAAAAATTTTCCAGCATAGCGCCGCCGGCGCGGCGCAAACTACCTCCGTGACCATTTCAGCGGGCGGGCCGCACGGCCTGTTTCCCGCAAAAGGAGGTTTGTAGCGTGTTCCTGGACAAGATCGCCTTGGCGCTGGCCATTGTCGGCGGGCTGAACTGGGGGTGCATCGGGCTGTTCAATTTCGACCTGGTGGCTTTCATCTCCGGCGGCTCCGGCACCTGGCTGGCCCGGATCATCTACACGGTGGTGGGTCTGGCGGCCCTGTGGTGCCTGACCCTGCTGTTCCGGCCCGAGGACAACCGGGCCCGGCACTCTCACGCATGACGGAAAAAATTCCCGGCGCTTGACGCGCCGGGAATTTTTATTTCAATTCGGTTCGGAATTTCCCGTTCTCCACCTCAATGACCCCGTAGCCCGCCCGGGCGTGGATTCCCCCCGCGGTGCCCGGGTTGAACATCCACACCCCGCAGCCGGGCATGTTCAGCGCGTCGTGGGTGTGTCCGAAGCACACCACGTCCGCCCCCTTGGCCCTGGCGGACCGGGCCAGGTGGTCCGGCCCGCTCTTTACGTAATAGCGGTGGCCGTGGGTGAGCAGAAAGCGCACCCCTCCCGCCTCCACCAGCAGCTCGTCCGGGGCCTGGTCCCAGTCGCAGTTGCCCCGCACCAGCTCCATGGGCACGTCGGGGTACGCGTCCCGCAGGGCCTCCCCGTCCCGATAGCAGTCCCCCAGGAAGAACACCCGCCGGGGGCGCTCCCGCTCCATGGCGTCCATCATGTGGCCCAAGCGGCCATGGGAATCGGAAAATACTAAAATCTTCATATTGGTCACCATTTCTCCCGGCTCACATATACTGAACATGAACGGAGGGATCACCTATGCCGAATTTTGACGATCTGCTTAAGGGAAAGGAAGCCGCGGGCCTCATGAAGGACCCGGCCAAACTGGAAAAGCTCCGGGACGCGCCGGAGACCCAGCGGATTTTCAGCCTGCTCAGCCAAAGCACCGGGGACCTGGAGGGCGCCGCCCAGCGGGCCGCCCAGGGGGACACCGCCCAGCTGGCCGGGGCCATCCGCCGGCTGATGAGCGACCCGGAGGGGGCCAAACTCATCCAAAAAATGAAGGAAAATCTGAAGTAACCGCGCCAAAGACGCCGGTGGGGAGGGAAAAGCCGTGGGCGAGCTGGAGGAAAAGCTGGAAAATATCCTGGGCAATCCCCAGGCCATGGCCCAGATCATGTCCCTGGCCCAGTCGCTGAATCTGGGCGGACCGGGACAGGCGGCCCAGGAGCAGGGGCAGAACCCGTCCCAGCCCCCCTCCCAGGGTGCGCAGTCCGGGCAAAGCGGGGCGGCCCCGGTCCCCTCCCAGGACGCGCAGTCCGGGGAAAGCGAAGCGGCCCCTGCCCCCTCTTCCCCTCCCGCCTCCTCCGGCGGCGGAGGCCAGGGGCTGGGGGGGCTGCTGGGTGCGCTGGGGGGCTTGGACAGCAGCACGCTGTCCGCAGCCGCCGGCCTGATCGGCCAGCTTGCCGACGGCGGGGACGACAGGCGGACCGCCCTGCTCTCCGCCCTGCGCCCCTACGTGCGGGAGGAGCGGTACGCCAAGCTGGACAAGGCAATTCAGATTGCCAAGCTGTCCCGGCTGATCCGTTCCGCGCTGGAGCTGTTCCGCGCCCGCAAGGAGGACGGCCATGTATAACCACTATTTAGACGATTTGGGCGGCGGCAGCTTTGTCCAGCTGGACCCGGAGCCCCATCAGGGCGCGTCCGCCCAACCCCGCCAGCCCCAGCGCCCCGGCCCGGCCCAGCCCAATCACCCCGGCTCCAACGGCTGGAACCGCCCCCCGGAGCCCTTCCGCTCCAAAAACGACCTGCTGAAGGAGGTGACGGGGGGGCTTGGCCAGCTGCTGGAAGGGGTGAAAAAGCACTTCTCCCTGGAACATTTTGACACGGGGGATATTCTGCTGGTGCTCATCATCCTGTTCCTCTACCTGGAGGATGGGGATAATCTGGAGCTGGTCATCACCCTGGGGCTTTTGCTGCTGCTGGGCCTGGAAGACGACGAAGCGCGAGGATAGGCGCATAGGCGAGCTTGGACCGAAGCGAGGCCGGGCGCAGG
>CAJUEG010000042.1:13455-23823 GCA_910584835.1 uncultured Oscillospiraceae bacterium
CGAGGATAGGCGCATAGGCGAGCTTGGACCGAAGCGAGGCCGGGCGCAGGGCCGCACAGCGGCCCGCAGACCAGGCCGAGACGGAGGGAAAGCGAGCCGGCCATGCGCCCAATCCGAGCGTGACAGCATCTAAGCGCGAGGATAGGCGCATAGGCGAGCTTGGACCGAAGCGAGGCCGGGCGCAGGGCCGCGCAGCGGCCCGCAGACCAGGCCGGGACGCAGGGAAAACGGCCGAGCGTCCAGCCTTCTGCGCAGCGTGACAACACCCAAGCCCCAAACCGCCCCTGATTCAGCCGGCTCAGTACAGCACCGTGCCGTCCGGCAGCACAAAAATCCCCTGGGTATCATCCAGCGGGCTCACCACGTCCCGGGCGGTCATGGCGTACACCACCTCGCCGTTCTTTTCCGTCTCCGCCGCCACCAGGAGGCCGCTGTCCACCGAGATCCAGTAGCGCTCGGCATACCCCAGCTCCGTCCTGGCCTCCACGTACACACAGGGCTGATCCTCCCGCTCCTCATAGCCGGCGGCGGTGATGTCGTCCTGGTCCAGCAGCAGCACATCCTCATAGGTGGGCAGGCGCTGGCTCAAATCGGCGGCCCTCTCCCCCGCCGGGCCGGAGTATACCGCCTGACCCTGGTCCTGCCACAGCCACAGCGTGCCGTCTCCCACGATGGTGTGCTCCACCACCCCGGTGCTCAGGGTGAGGTCGGTGCGCAGCCAGCCGCCGTCCGCCCACACCTGGCCGGTCACCGTCCCCGCCGGCTGGCCGTTGTAAAAATACTCCGCGGCCACCGTCCGGCGGTAGCTCTCGTAGCGGTTGAGGTAGGCCACCAGGTCCTGCACGGTCTGGGGCGTGACCTCCACCGGCACGCCCCCCGCCTGGCCGGACTGTTCGCCGCCGGGGCTCTCGCTCTGGGCGGCGTCCGGGTCGGCCAGCACCAGCTCCGGAGTAGGGGCAAACAGGTTGAGGAAAAAGCTGTACAGCACGGCGGCCAGCACCACCACAATGATAAGCGCCGCCAGCGCGGCCCTCCTTTTTTCTCCCACCTCTCATCCCCCTCTCCCCTCGGAGCTTCAGCCCTCAAATACCTCCGGCGGCCGGTCCGTCCGGCCAAAATGATACAAAATCGCGTCCGCGATCCGGCGGCAGGCCCTCCCGTCCCCGTAGGGGTTGACGGCATGGGCCATCTCCGCATAGGCGGCCGGGTCGTTCAGCAGCTCATCCGCCATGGACACGATGGCGTCATACTCCACCCCCGCCAGCTTCACCGTCCCGGCCTGGACGGCCTCGGGCCGCTCGGTCTCCTTCCGCAGGACAAGCACCGGCTTGCCCAGGGCGGGGGCCTCCTCCTGGAGCCCGCCGGAATCGGTCATCACCAGGTAGCTGCGGGCCATCAGGTTGTGCATCTCCTCCACATCCAGCGGCGCAATGAGGCGGACGTTCTCCATCCCCTCCAGGTGCCGGCGGGCGCACTCCTGCACCACCGGGCTGAGGTGGACCGGGTAGACCAGCTCCGCCTCGGGATGGGTCCGGGCAATGTGGGCCAGGGCGGACATGATATCCTCCATAGGCCGGCCATAGTTCTCCCGGCGGTGGCAGGTGACCAGAATGACCTTTTTCCCCCGGTAGTCCAGGGTGTTCAGCACATCTTCCGCAAATGTGAAGCCCTCCGCCACCGTGGTCTGGAGGGCGTCGATCACCGTGTTCCCGGTGACAAACACCCCCTTCTCAATGCCCTCCGCCGCCAGGTTGCGGCGGTTGGCCCGGGTGGGGCAGAAGTGAAGCTCGGCCAACCGTCCCACCATAGAGCGGTTCATCTCCTCCGGGAAGGGGGAGTAACGGTCCCAGGTGCGCAGCCCCGCCTCCACATGGCCCACCGCGACCTGCTGGTAAAACGCCGCCAGCGCCCCGGCAAAGGTGGTGGAGGTGTCCCCGTGGACCAGCACCAGATCGGGCCGCACCTCCTGAAACACCTTTTCCAGCCCCAGCAGGCACTTGGAGGTGATGGTGGACAGGGTCTGGCTGGGCTCCATGATGTCCAGGTCAAACCGGGGCACGATGCCGAATATGCTCAGCACCGAGTCCAGCATCTGCCGGTGCTGGGCGGTGACGCAGCAAAGGCTCTCAATCCCCTCCCGGCGCTCCAGCTCCTTCACCAGGGGGGCCATTTTGATGGCCTCCGGCCGGGTGCCGAATATGGTCATCACCCTCAGCTTATCCATCCTCGTCTCCCCCCTTCTCTTCCCGGGCGGGCGGCTCCGATCCCTCCGGCGGCGCAGGCGGCTCCTCCTCCGGCTTGTCGTGGCCGGGGCCCGTCAGGAACACCCGCCAGGCGATCAGCGCCGCCGCGGCCATGGCCAGCAGGAAGATCATGGCCTTCTCCGCGCCGCCGGCGGTGAGCACCACCGCGGACAGGCCCAGGATGGCGGAGATGACGTACAGCACCCCCACCGCCTGCTTCTGGGAAAAGCCCATGTCGATGAGCCGGTGGTGGACATGCCCCCGGTCCGGCTTCATGGGGCTCTGCCCGTGGGACACCCGCCGCACCACGGCAAAGCACACGTCGAAAATGGGCAGGCCCAGCATCAGGAAGGGCACCACAAAGGAGATGATGGTGTACTGCTTGAACATCCCCTCCACCGACATGGTGGCCATGATAAAGCCTAAGAATGTAGCCCCGGTATCCCCCATGAAGATTTTGGCCGGGTTGAAGTTGTAGGGCAGAAAGCCCATGCACGCCCCCGCCAGCGCCGCCATTATCACCGCCACGTCCCGCTCGCTCACCAGCAGGGCGATGACCAGCATGGTGGCCGCGCTGATGGTGGACACGCCGCAGGCCAGCCCGTCCAGCCCGTCGATCAGGTTGACGGCGTTGGTGATGGCCACGATCCAGATCACCGTAAAGGGGACGGACAGCACCCCCAGCTCCCAGTAGGGGTTGGGGCTGAAGATATTGGGGTTGGACAGCACCTCGATGCGGTTGCCCGCCAGCACGGCGATGAGGGCGGCGATAATCTGCACCAGGAATTTGGGCTTGGCGGGCAGGGCATAGATATCGTCGAAGATGCCCAGCACCACGATAATCACCGCGCCCAGCAGCATCCCCTTTCTCTCCGTGTCCAGCGGGACCATCAGCAGCATGGCGGCCACAAAGCCGAAGAAGATGGCCAGCCCCCCCATCCGGGGGATGGGGTGGTCGTGCATCCGGCGGGCGTCCTTTGGCACGTCCACCGCCCCCACCTTCACCGACAGCGCCTTCACCAGCGGCGTGGAGGCGAAGGACACCGCCGCCGCCAGCCCCAGCGCCAGCAGAACGGTCCAGATGTCCTGGTCCGTCATGATTTTACTCAGATAGTTCAACAGAATTTCGCTCCTTTTCAGGGCGGCCCGGCCCAGCCTGCCGCCCCTCTCTCTGTCTGACACACATAAATTGTTTCACGTGAAACATTCGTTCTATTTTCTACCGTGGGAGGAAGCCCACCTTTTTATACACCTTGCGCAGGGTCTTGTTGGCGATATACTCCGCCTTTTCCGCCCCGGCCCGGTACACCCCCTCCAAATACCCCTTGTCGGCCAGCAGCCGCTCGGTCTCCTCCCGGATGGGGCGCAGGGTTTCCACCACGGCCTCGCCCACGGCGGGCTTGAAGGCGCCGTAGCCCCTGCCGTCGAACTCCCGCTCAATCTCCTCGTAGCTCCTGCCGGTGGCGGAGGCGTAGATCTGCATCAGGTTGGACACGCCGGGCTTGTGCTCCGGGTCATAGCGCACGCAGTGCTCGGTGTCGCTGTCGGTGACGGCCCGCTTGAACTTCCGGGCGATGTCCTCCGGCTTCTCCATGAGGAACACGCAGCCCTCGGGCTGGGACTTGCTCATCTTGCTGTCCGGGGTGGACAGGCTCATGATCCGGGCCCCCACCTTGGCGATGTAGGGCTCGGGCACCTTGAACACCTCACCGTACACCCCGTTAAAGCGGTTGGCGATGTCCCGGCAGATCTCCACGTGCTGCTTCTGGTCCTCCCCCACGGGGACGAAGTCCGGCTGGTAGAGCAGGATGTCCGCCGCCATCAGCACGGGGTAGGTGAACAGCCCGGCGTTGATGTTGTCCGCATTCCGGGCGGACTTGTCCTTGAACTGAGTCATCCGGGACAGCTCGCCGAACATGGCGTAGCAGTCCAGCACCCAGGCCAGCTGGCTGTGGGCGGAGACGTGGGACTGGATGAACAGCACACACTTCTCCGGGTCCAGTCCGCAGGCGATGTACTGGGCGATGAGGGTAAGCACCCGCTTGCGCAGCTGGGCCGGGTCCTGCCGCACGGTGATGGTGTGCAGGTCCGCCAGGAAGAAATAGCAGTCGAACTCGTCGATCATCTCCGGCCAGTGGCGCAGGGGGCCCAGATAGTTGCCGATGTGCAGCTCCCCGCTGGGCTGGATGCCGGAGAGCATCACTTTTTTGCCGTTTTCCATGTCAAATCACAACCTTACTCGGCGTCCGCCGCCAGATATTCGGAGATGTCCACCGGCTGGGCGTCCGACCACAGCCGTTCCAGGCCGTAAAACTCCCGGCCCTCCTCGGTGAAGATGTGGACCACCACGCTGGAGTAATCCATCAGCGTCCACTGGCCGCCCCGGTGGCCCTCGATGTGGTGGGGCTCCTCCCCGGCCTTGGACATGGCCTCCTCCACCGCGTCGGCCAGCGCCCGCACCTGGGTGTTGGAGGTGCCGTTGCAGATGATGAAATAGTCGGCCAGGGTGGTCTGATCCGCGGTGTGCAGCACCTTGATGTCCTTGCCCTGTTTTGCGTCCAGCGCCTTGACGGCGATTGCTGTCATTTCCTTTTCGCTCAGCATATGATTCTCTCCTTTTTATTCAGATACCGCCCGCGGCGCCGTCCGCCCCGGGCACATCGTCCGCAGGCACGTCGTCCGCCGGGGGCTGACTGTCCCGGGCCGGCGGCTCGCTCCCTGCCGGGCCGGTCTGAACGGGGTCGGTTTCGGCGGGCTCACTCTCCGGCGGCTGGCCGCTCTCCAGGGGATCGCTCTCGGTGGGCTCGCCGCTCTCCACGGGATCGCTCTCCTCCGGCTCGTCGGTCTCCACCACCGGCGGGAAGCCCAGAGACGGGTCGGCCAGCCGCCCGGTGGAGGAGCGCAGGGAGCCGTCCCCCACAGGGCTCATCAGGTCCAGCTGGCGGATGGTCACCTGCTCCACATAGGGATTCAGTTTCTCGTTGATGATGGCCAGCAGCTCGCTCTGGATGGGGTAGACAAAGCTGCGCCCGCCATAGCTGCTCAGGCCGTTGGGCATGGTACAGAACTCCACATCATCCACCTTCAGCCCGCCGAACACCGCCGACTGTGCGAACCACAGCATCCCCTCCACGTCCAGGTCGCTCTCCACCCGGCTGTTGAACAGGTCGATGAGCTGGCCGATGCGGAACAGGTTCTGGATCTGCAGGGTCTGCTCCAGCACCGCTTTCAGAAACTGGTGCTGCACGTTCAGCCGGTCGATGTCGCTGCCGCTGCCTCCATTGCTGGGCACGCCGGGGTTGTTCTTCCGCCAGCGCACCACCTGCATGGCGTCGTCCCCGCTCAGCTTGCGGTAGCCCTGGGGCTGGTAAATGTTCAGATCCTGATACGGATCGTAGTACTCCATGTGGTAGGGGTTGTCGAACCAGACGCCGCCGATGGCGTCCACCATCTCGCCCACCAGCTCCCAGTCGATGCGCACATAGAAGTCAGGCACAAAGCCCACCAGCTCGGACACCTCGTTTTTCAGCGCCTGCACACCGTCGTCCCCCTTGCCGTAGACGTTGTATACGGCGTTGAGCTTCTTGGCGTCGATGCCCGGCCGGGCACTGGAGTTGATGAGGGTATCCCGGGGCAGAGACATGACGGTGGCCTTCTGGTTGGTCACGTCGTAGGTGGCCACCATCATGGTGTCGGTGAGGCCAGAGGCCACGTCCGAGCCGAAGATCAGGATGGTAAAGATGTCCTCGCTCTTCCGCTCCCCGCCCACCTTGGGCTCCACCGCGTCAAAGCTCAGGGTGGGCTCCGCGCTGGGGTCCAGCGGCTGGCCGGACTCCACCGGCAGCGGACCGGGTCCGGGGGGCAGTGACGGCTTTTTCACCCAGCGGCTGTAGAGCACCACCAGCGCCGCCGCCACCGACATCACCGCCGCCAGCACCAGCATGACGGTCATGATCCGCCGCTCTTTTTTCTTTCGGTCCTCCTGGGGGCTCAGGGGGCGGCCCGTCTTATTCTCCAGCCGCTTCCCCGGCCCCTCATGTCCGTGCTGTTCCTCGCTTCTATTTCTAGACTGGTCGCTCATGCTCAGGTTCCCTTCCCATAGTATTCAAACGCGTCCCTGGTGTCGTGGTGGAGCTCCTTGTCCCGCCGCACCATCTCCTGGACGGACAGGGACGCCCCCATACCCACCGCCGCGTCCAGGTCGGTATAGGCCAGCCGGCGCAGCTCCTCCACCTCGGGGAACGCCCGGTTGGGTTCCATGTAGTCGGCGATGTACAGGATCTTTTCCTCCAGGCTCATCCCCGCCCGGGCGGTGGTGTGGTAGAGGATGGCGTCGTAGATGTCGTCAAAGCCAAAGACATATTTCGCCAGCGCCGCGCCGCTCTTGGCGTGGAGCAGCTTGTCGGTGGAGCGCTCCAGCGGGCACAGCTCCACGCCGTATTTTTTGCAGATGTCCAAATGCTCCTGGACGGTGAGGTACTTGGTGCAGTCGTGGAGGATGGCGGCCCGGCGCATCCGCTCCTCATCCGCTCCCCAGCGCCGGGCCAGGCGGGCGGCCTCCTCCTCACAGCCCCGGATGTGGGCCAGCCGCTTGGCGTACACCATGGAGTAGGACACGCACCGCAGCTCGTCCAGGCTCAGGTGCTTCAGGTCGGCCCGGGTCCCATATAGTTTTTCCCGTAAAATGTAACCGTACACCGCCTCCGGCAAAAATTCCCGGCCTTTTCCCCGGGCCAGCAGCTCCCGCAGGCGGGTGGACGAGATGTCCACCAGATCGGGGATGGTGATGGTGGTGATCTTGGCCCCGGGGTAGGTTTTGCCCAGAAACTCCCGCTGGGGGGCGAATACCGACTCGCCGTCCTCCTCGGTACGGCCAAACGCGCACACCCCGGCCAGCGCCAGCAGCTTCTCCGGCTCGTGCCACAGGTGGAGGGTGAGAAACATGTCCGTCCCCATCAGCAGCCACAGCTCATCCCCCGGCCAGCGCGCCGCGGCCTCCTCCAGGGTGTCGGCGGTGTAGCTCCTGCCCTCCCGGTGGAGCTCGGTGTCCCACACCTCGGCGGCGGCGGGCATGAGCAGCTGGTCGGCGGCGATGCGGGTCATCTCCAGCCGCTGCTCCCGGCCCGGGCTGCCGGGGGCCAGGTCCTTATGGGGGGGTACCCCCGCCGGGATGAACACCAGCCTGTCCAGCCCCAGGGCGGCCATGGCCGCCCTGGCCGCCGCCAGGTGCCCCAGGTGGGGGGGGTTGAAGCTGCCGCCGTAAATGCCGATTTTCAATGGGACCACCCTCTTCAAAAGTTTTGGGATGTGCCTATTTTACCAGCTTGATTCGCTTGTCCTTCGGTTTGCTGTGGGTCTCCCGGTACAGCACAAATTTCGTCCCGATCACCTGGACCACCTGGCTCCGGGTGGCCTTTGCCAGCTCCTCCGCCCCCTCCCGGGGGGACAGGGGGCTGTTCTCCAGCACCTTGCCCTTGATGAGCTCCCGGGCCTCCAATGCGTCGTCCGCCTGCTTGACCAGGTTGGGGCCGATGCCGTCCTTGCCGATGTGGACGATGGCGTCCAGGGCGTTGGCCAGCCCTCTCAGCTGGGCCCGCTGCTTGCTTGTCATATCGTCCTCACAAACTCCATTCCGCTCCGCCCGCCTTCCGGCGGGCATCCGCTCCATTTTGTTGCTCGTCCTCTCCAAAACGGACCCGCTTCGCTGGGCTTCGTTTTGGGGCCGCCTTCGGCGGCTCTTACTTTTTCAAATATTCCTCCAGCTCGGCCTGGAACGCCGCCAGGGCCTTCCCCCGGTGGGAGATGGCGTTCTTCTCCTCCGCGGACAGCTGGGCGAAGGTCCGCTTCAGCTTGGGCAGGAAGAACACCGGGTCGTAGCCGAAGCCGCCCTCCCCCATGGGGGCGAAGGCGATGGTGCCGGGGCACTCCCCCCGGGCGGTGAGCACGTCGCCGCTGGGGAAGCAGCAGGTGATGACGGACACAAATTTGGCCGTCCTGGCCGCCCCCTTGGGCATGTTGGCCAGCAGCAGCCGGTAGCGCCCCGCGTCGTCCAGCCCCTCGCCGCCGTAACGGGCCGAGTACACCCCCGGCGCGCCGGCCAGCGCGTCCACGCACAGCCCGGAGTCGTCGGCGATGGCGGGCAGGCCGGACGCCTCCATCACCGCCTGGGCCTTGAGCCGTGAGTTCTCCTCAAAGGTGGTCCCCGTCTCCTCCACGTCCACGTCGATGCCCACGTCCGCCTGGAGGCACACCTCCACCCCCATGCCGGACAGGATGTCGTTCATCTCTTTCAGCTTTTTCTCGTTTTTGCTCGCCAGCACCAGCTTCATGATTTCACCACTCCCACGGGTCTTTTTCCCCCAAATTTTTCTTTTTCTTACGCTCTTTTTCCTCGCCGCGCTGGGCCTCCCACTGCTTTTGGGCCGCGCCGATCTTCTCCGCGGCGGCGTTCAGCTTCCGCTGCAATTTCTCCGCCATGCCCTCAATTTCCGGCACGGGCACAACGATCTGGCGGCAGTCCGGGCAGAAAAACGCCCGCAGGCTCCCGCCGAACAGGCCGTTCAGCGCCACCTCCCGGCCGCTCTCACCCACCGCGCCGTCCTCTATCCACGCCATGCGGCTGCCGGATGGGATCGAACCCGCCCGCATCTCCTTCCCGCAGAACGGACAGTCCATGGTTCCCTCTCCTTTCCCGCCGGCCCCATCGTCCGTCACAGCAGCGCCCGGGTGAATTCCGCCGCGTCGAAGGGCTGGAGGTCGTCCACGCCCTCGCCCACCCCGGCAAATTTCACGGGCACGCCCAGCTCCCTGGCGATGGCGATGACGATCCCCCCCTTGGCGGTGCCGTCCAGCTTGGTGAGCACAATGCCGGTCACCCCCGCCGTCTTGGAGAACTCCTTGGCCTGGATCAGGCCGTTCTGCCCGGTGGTGGCGTCCAGCACCAGCAGGGTCTCCCGGCTGGAGTCGGGGCACTCCCGGTCGATCACCCGGGAGATTTTATTCAGCTCGTTCATGAGGTTTGCCTTGTTTTGCAGCCGCCCGGCGGTGTCCACCAGCACCACGTCGGCGTGCCTCGCCTTGGCGGCGGACAGCGCGTCGTACACCACGGCGGCGGGGTCCGCCCCCTCGTGCTGCTTGACAATGTCCACCCCGGCCCGGTCCGCCCAGATGGTGAGCTGCTCGGCGGCGGCGGCCCGGAAGGTGTCCCCCGCGCACAGCACCACCTTGCGGCCCACCCGCTTCCAGTGGGCGGCCAGCTTGCCGATGGAGGTGGTCTTGCCCACGCCGTTGACGCCGATGAACAAAATCACCGCCGGCTTGCGGCTCATGTCCACATAGGCGCCCCCCAGGTCCAGGTACTCCGCCAGAATCTCCCGCATGCACTCCCGGGCGCCCTCGGTGTCCTTGATCCCCCGGTCCCCGCACCGCTCCCGCAGCTCCTCCACCGCCTCCATGGTGGTCTCAGCCCCCAGGTCGGCCATCACCAGGGACTCCTCCAGCTCCTCATAAAAGTCCTCGGTCAGCTGGGAAAAGCCGTTGAAAATGCCGATTTTTTTGATCTTATCAAAAAAGCCCATGAATGTCTCCTCACTAATTGTTAAATATTCGGATTTTTCGCCCCGCACAGGGGGCACTTGGGGTCGTCCAGGTCGTGGACATGCCCGCAGGCGGGGCAGGTGGTCTGGGCCATGCGGTCCCCGCCCTCCCAGTCCTCCCGGTCCTCCTCGGACGGGCCGCTCCAGTAAAAGTCCAGCTTGCGGCAGCTGGGGCAGCTCCAGATTTCCACGTTCAGCGCCCCGGCCAGCAGGTTGGGCCAGTCCCCCCAGAGGAAGCTGGTCTGGCCCAGCTGCATTTTTTCCGTCTTGACGTACTCCATGCTGTGGCCGCAGTTGCCGCATCTCTTGTCCGCCGGTTCGTCCATCGCGCCGTCCCTCCCCTCCCCGGCAAAACAAAGGCCGTTTCGCCGGGGTCTTCTATTTGATGTTCAGCTCTTTTTCCACGTCGTTTAAGTTGATGGTGAGCATCCGGGACACGCCCTTCTCCTGCATGGTGACGCCGTAGAGCACATCCGCCTCCTCCATGGTGCCCCGGCGGTGGGTGATGACGATGAACTGGGTCTTGCCGC
>CAJUEG010000043.1 GCA_910584835.1 uncultured Oscillospiraceae bacterium
CGGCCACGTTGGCCTCGCCGCCGCCGAAGGTGAACTCCAGGTGGTCGGCCTGGACAAAGCGCTCGTAGTTGTAGGGCTGGAGCCGGATCATCAGCTCGCCGAAGGTGACAACTTTAGACATATTATATTCCTCCTGAAATTTTTTATTGTTTATAGGCTGTTATGCCGCGCTGCTCACGACGGCTCCGCGCTGCTCATCGGGGTTCCCTCAAAGCCGTCCTTTGCTTTGCGGGGAAAGGAGGAGCAGCGAAGCGAGTGAGCTTTCGGCGCAGCCGGAAGCGGGGAATAGGCAGCTTGCGACGACGTTGTCACGCTCGCTTTGGGCGCGCTGCGGGCCGGCTTCCCTCCGACTCGGCCTGGTCTCCGGGGCCGTTGGCCCCTGCGCTCGGCCTCGCTCCGGTCCATCCAGCCCTGCGCGCCTAAGCTCGCGCTTCTTATTTCTGCACCAGGTGAATGGCGAACCCGGACAGCTCCTGCTTGATGTAAATGGCCTTGGTCTTGCCCTTGGCGTCCGTCACGCGGCTCTCCTCGATGAACTCCACCCCCTGGCGGCCCAGGTGGTAGACGGCCCGGTCCACGCTGTTGGTGGCGATGGCAATGTGGCCGTTGGCCCCCCGGCCGGGCTTCTTCATGCACTCCACCGCCTTGCCGGCGAAGATGGAGGAATTGCCCGCCTTGTACTCCAGGCCGAACAGGGCACACAGGGTCTTGGCGGTCTGCTCCGCCTCTCCCTCATCGGCGCAGTTGACGCCGATGTGGCCCAGCTGGAAGCCCAGCATGGTCTTTACCGCCTCTTTGCAGATGGCGGTGATCTCATCCCACTTTTCCGCCTTGATCAGGTCGCTCTTGCACATCCAGGTGCCGCCCACCGCCGCGATCTGATCGTAGCCCAGGTAGTCGTTGACGTTCTTGGCGTTGACGCCGCCGGTGCACATCCATTTGGCGGTTTTGAGCGCCGCGCCGATGTTCTTCAGCATGGACACGCCCCCATTGGCCTCGGCGGGGAAGAACTTGAGCATCTCGCAGCCCTGGTTCATGGCCTGCTGCATCTCGCCGGCGCTGGCGGTGCCGGGCATCATGATGCCGCCCTTGTCCATCACGTGCCGGGTGACGTTGGGGTCGTAGCCGGGGGCCACGATGAAGCTGGCGCCGGCGGCCATGGCCCGGTCCGCCTGCTCGCAGGTGAGCACCGTGCCCGCCCCCACCAGCATCTCGGGCACCTCCCTGACGATGGCGCGGATGGCGTCCTCGGCGGCGGCGGTGCGGAAGGTGACCTCGGCGGCGGGCAGGCCGCCGTCGGCCAGGGCCCGGGCCAGGGGGACCGCCTGGGCGGCGTCCTCAATGGCGATGACGGGGATAATGCCGATCTCGTAGACCTTCTGAAGCGTGCTGTTCATATCTGCATCCCTCCATAAAATAATGTACTGGGTGGTTCGGGACGGGCTTACGTGGGGTTATCTGCTGACGGAAGCCTTCTGTCTCCTATTATACAGCTTGTATACTAGAATGCAATTAGAGGAACCACACAAAATTCCCCCCGCTTTTTGTGCAATATCGCTATTGGCCGCGGGAAACGCCCTCAGCCCCGGGTTTTTCCGGGAAGGTGGTCGGTGAGGAAGGCCCAGAGGCGTTCCCCCTCCTCCTCGTCCTGCGGCGGGAGCAGGTAGGCCCGCTGCCTGTCCACATAGACGCACAGGCACCGCCTGAGCCGCCACGCTTCCGCCACCTGATCCCACGGGCAGCGCTCCTCCTTCTCCCCCTGGCGGGCGCTCAGGCCGTCCTCCTCCAGCCGGAGCCGGTAGGCCACCGGGCACCCCGCCGCCTTCAGCGCCTTTTCCCGGCGGCGCACCGACAGGTAGAAGGACAGCACATAGGCCGCCGGGAGGCCCAGCCCCACCACCAGCAATACCGTACCAATGAGGACGGCCTGCTCCCTGCTCCCCCGCAGGGCGAAGCACACGGCGGCAAATCCCCCCATGATGAGGGCGAACAGCGCCGGGCCCTTCCAGCGCTTCTGGCGGCGGAAGGTGTCGAAAAAGGCGAACTCTCGGAACACCTCCGGCGTGATTCTGGCCTCCAGGGTCAGCGGACCTGATTTCATAGATAAGCTCCTCCTCCCGGTCAAATGACCCTGCCGGCCCTGCCGGCAGATGCCCTTTTATACATCTTTACCATTTAGCTGTACTTTTTGCAAGATGCCCTGGTTATTTTTGACGTTATGCATAAAAACTGGCCCATATTTTTTACTAGTGCACTAGTGGACAAAGCCGTCTCTTTATGGTACAGTGGATATCGGAACGCAAACCCTTTGAGATGCCACAACGATGTTTAAGGAGGATTTCAAAAATGAAAATGAAGAAGCTCTTGTCTGCCGTACTGGCTCTGCTCATGATTATGAGCTTGGCCGCCTGCGGCGGCCAGCCCGGCGGCGACGCCAGCAAGGCCCCGGACGGCAATGCCGGCGACGTGGCCAACGACCCCAAGGTCACCCTGGTGTACGCCGAAGTCAACCCCGAGGACACCATCGTGGGCCAGACCGGCGCTGAGTTCAAGCGCCTGGTGGAGGAGAAATCCGGCGGCTCCATCACCATTGACTTCCGCCCCAGCGGCGTGCTGGGCTCTGAGAACGACGTGCTGGACGCTATTATCGGCGGCGACGACTCCATCGACATGAGCCGTATTTCCGCCTTCGCCCTGACCAGCTACGGCGCCAAGAAGTCCATGCTGCTGTCCATCCCCTACACCTTCGAGAACCGCGCCCATTGGTGGGCCTTCGCCAACAGCGACCTGGCCCAGGAGTTCCTCAACGAGCCCCAGGAGATCGGCCTGCCCCTGCGCGGCGTGTTCTACGGCGAGGAGGGCTTCCGCCACTTCTTCGCCAACAAGCCCATTAACGGCCTGGAGGACCTGAAGGGCATGAAGATCCGCGTGTCCAACGACCCCGTCATGAACGGCATGGTGGAGGGCCTGGGCGCCTCCCCCACGGTGGTGGCCTTTGGTGAGCTGTACTCCGCTCTGAACACCGGCGTGTGCGACGCCGCCGAGCAGCCCATCGCCAACTACAAATCCAACGCCTTCCCCGAGGTGGCCAACAACCTGATCCTGGACGGCCACACCCTGGGCGCCATTCAGGTCGTCATCACCGACACCGCCTGGGCCAAGCTCACCCCCGCCCAGCAGGCCGTCATCATGGAGGCCGGCAAGGAGGTCCAGAAGTTCAACGAGAACCTGTCCCAGTCCGCTGAGGACGAGGTCCTCCAGCAGCTGAAGGACGAGGGCTGCAACGTGGTGGACGTCACCGATAAGAAGCCCTGGCAGGACGCCTGCGCCAAGGTTATCAGCGACAACACCGCCGACCAGGCCGAGCTGTATCAGCAGCTGCTGGACATGAAGCCCTGACAAAGTTTTAACGCACACCGTCCAATCAAAGCGGGGACGCGGGTTTGTCCCGCGTCCCCGCTTGTTATATTGAGAGGGAGGGAACACCATGCCAAAAATTTTTACGACCCTGGATAAGATCCGCCCCGCCTACGACATGACCTACAAAATCGTCATGCTGCTGTGCAAGCTGCTGCTGATCGCGGACATCCTCATCACCTCCTACGCGGTGCTGGGCCGCTACTGCCAGCAGCTGGCCCACGACTACCCGGATATGCTCAGCTGGCTGGCCGTGGTCAAGGACCCGGCCTGGACCGAGCAGATCGTGCTCACCTGCATGTCCTACATGGCGGTGCTGTCCGCCGCCCTGGCCATCCGCACCGGCGCCCACATCCGCATGACCGCCTTCGACAGCTACCTGCCCAAGGCCGTGGTGAAGGTGTCCAACGTCATCGCCGACATCGGCGTGATGGCGCTGGCCGTCATCATGCTGGCGGTGGGCTGGGAATATGCCAGCACCCTGGGCAGCAAGGGCTTCTATGAGTCCATCCCCTGGCTGTCCCGTTTCTGGATGTACTTCCCCGTGCCCTTGGCCGGCATCGCCATGATCGTATTCGAGCTGGAGGCGCTCTACGGACACATCAAAGAGTTCTTTGTTGAAGAAAAGGAGGCGGCGGCATAATGGATCCCAACACCCTTGCCATCATCGTCCTGCTGGGCAGCTTTGCCCTCATGATCTTTATGCGCTTCCCCATCGCCTATGCCGTGGGCCTGTCCTCCGTGTTCTGCCTGCTGACCATGGGCAACAGCCTGAACGCCATCTGCCGTCTGATGGTGAAGGGCATCTCCTCCTTCCCGCTGATGGCGGTGCCCTTCTTCATCACCATGGGCGTGCTCATGGGCAAGGGCGGCATCTCGGATAAGCTCATCGCCCTGGCCAACGCCTGCGTGGGCTGGATGCGGGGCGGTCTGGCCATGGTGAACATTGTGGCCTCCTACTTCTTCGGCGGCATCTCCGGCTCCGCCGCGGCGGACACCGCCTCCATCGGCTCCATCATGATCCCCATGATGGTGGACCAGGGGTACGACGCCGACTTCTCCACCGCCGTCACCATCACCTCCTCCTGCGAGGGCCTGCTGGTACCCCCCAGCCACAACATGGTCATCTACGCCACCACCGCCGGCGGCATCTCGGTGGGCTCCCTGTTCCTGGCGGGCTACCTGCCCGGCGCCCTGCTGGCCGCTTCGCTGATGGTGGGCTCCTACATCATCTCCGTCAAGCGCAACTACCCCAAGGGCGAGCCGTTCCACATCATCAACTTCCTCAAGCAGCTGTGGATTTCCATCTGGGCGCTGCTGGCCATCGTCATCGTGGTGGTCGGCGTGGTGGGCGGCGCGTTCACCGCCACCGAATCCGCCGCCATCGCCGTCATCTACTCCCTCATCGTCTCCGTCTTTGTGTACAAGGGCGTGGACTGGAAGGGCGTGTGGAAGGCGCTGGATGAGTGCGTCAACACCCTGGCCATCGTGATGATCCTCATTGCCACCTCCGCCGTGTTCGGCGACTGCCTCACCAAGCTGCACGTCCCCGACCTGGCGGCCCAGGCCATCGTGGGCATCACCGACAACAAGATCATCCTCATTCTGCTGCTCAACGTGATTCTGCTGGTGCTGGGCATGATCATGGACATGGCCCCCATCATCCTCATCGCCACCCCCATCCTGCTGCCGGTGGCCACCCAGTACTGCGGGCTGGATCCCATCCAGTTCGGCATTATGGTGGTGCTCAACTGCGGCATCGGCCTGCTGACTCCCCCTGTGGGCGCGGTGCTGTTTATCGGCTCCGCGGTGGCCAAGCGCCCCATGGAAAAGGTGGTCAAGGCTACCTTGCCATTCTATGTGTGCATGATCATCACCCTGCTGCTGGTGTCCTACTGGCAGGACGTGTCCCTGATCATCCCCAAGATTTTTGACGACTACAAGCCTGTTGTGGCCGGTTTGGCAAATATTTTGCTGAGATAACATCAAGCAACAGGGCGCGCCGCCGTTTTACGGTCCGGCGCGCCCTGTCCTGAAAGGCAGGAGGAGCAGACCATGAAACTGTGCTATGCGGGAATCCAAGACCGGGCCGCCTGGGAGCGGGCGGGGGTCAGGCTGCCCAATTTCGACTGGAAGGCCATGTGCGCCGAGACGGAACGGGCCCCCGCCTGGGTTCACTTCGGCGCGGGCAATATCTTCCGGGGCTTCATCGCCAAGCTCCAGCAGGAGCTGCTGGAACTTGGCCTGGCAGACGGCGGCATCGTGGCCGCCGATACCTTTGATTACGACATCATTGATAAAATCTACACGCCCTTTGACAACATGACCCTGATGGTGTCCCTTCTGCCCGACGGTTCTATGGACAAGGAGGTCATCACCTCCGTCGCCCAGGGCCTACGGGCCGGGGCGGCATACCCCGGGGACATGGAGCGGCTGAAGGAGATTTTCCGCAGCCCGTCTCTTCAGATGGTAAGCTACACCATCACCGAAAAGGGCTATGCCCTGACCAATCTGGCCGGGGAATTCTTCCCCGTTGTCCAGGCCGATTTTGAGAAGGGCCCGGAGGGCTGTTCCCACGCCATGTGCATGACCACCGCCCTGCTGTGGGAGCGCTTCCAGGCCGGCGGCCCGCCCATCGCAATGGTGAGCATGGACAACTGCTCCCACAACGGGGAAAAGCTGCGCTCCAGCGTCATGGCGGTGGTGGAGCACTGGCTGGACCGGGGCCATGTCACCCCTGAGTTCGCCGTGTGGGTGGCCAATGAGAGCAAGGTGTCCTTCCCCTGGTCCATGATCGACAAGATCACCCCCCGCCCCGCCAAGGTGGTGGAGGATGCCCTGGCCGGGCTGGGCGTGGAGGACATGGCCCCCATCGTCACCAGCAAAAACACTTTCATTGCCCCCTTCGTCAACGCCGAGCGGCCCCAGTACCTGGTGGTGGAGGACCGCTTCCCCAACGGCCGGCCTCCCCTGGAGCGGGCGGGCGTCTATATGACCGACCGGGACACGGTGAACAAGACGGAGAAGATGAAGGTGACCACCTGCCTCAACCCCCTCCACACCGCCCTGGCGGTGTACGGGTGCCTGCTGGGCTACGAGTCCATCGCCGCCGAGATGAAGGACCCTCAGCTCAAGGCCCTGGTGGAAAAGATCGGCTACGACGAGGGCATCCCCGTGGTGGTGGACCCCAAGATCCTCAGCCCCATGGATTTCATCCACGAGGTCATCGACCAGCGGCTCCCCAACCCCTTTATCCCCGACATGCCCCAGCGCATCGCCACCGACACCAGCCAGAAGGTGCCCATCCGCTTCGGCGAGACCATCAAGAGCTACGCCGCCCGGCCTGATTTGGACGTGACCGGGCTGACCTATATCCCCCTGGCCATCGCGGGATGGCTGCGCTACCTGCTGGCGGTGGACGACCAGGGACGGCCCATGGAGTGCAGCAGCGATCCCATGCTGGAGTCCCTCCAGGCACAGCTCTCCGCCGTGAAGCTGGGCAGCCCCGGCAGCGCGTCCGATGAGGTTTTGGCTCCCATTCTGTCCAACCCCTCCCTCTTTGCCGAGGACCTGTGCCGGATCGGGCTGGCCGGCAAGATCGGCGGAATGCTTCGGGAGCTCCTCGCCGGTCCCGGCGCCGTGCGGGCCACGCTGGAGCGTTATATGGGCCGCTAGGACGGTCCGCCCTGCCATAGAATTTGTATCCTCCGGTATACAAGTCTCGGCGTTTGGGTAAATATCCTGGCATACTGGAGAATACAGTGGAGGCGAACCCAATGAAATTGTTAGAGCGGCTCCCCCGGGAATCCGGCGGCGATTATGCCCTGCGCACCATCAAGGAAAACATCATCAACCTGGAGCTTCCCCCCGGCAGCCAGATCAGCGAAAACGAGCTGGCCGCGGAGATGGGCCTTTCCCGCACCCCCGTGCGGGAGGCCCTTATTGAGCTGTCCAAGGTGAAGATTGTGGACATCCAGCCCCAGAAAAAAAGCACCATCCCCCTGATCGACTACGATATGGTGGACGAATCCCGCTTTATGCGCAGCCTTTTGGAGTGCGCCGTGGTGGAGCTGGACTGCGAGATGGCCACCTCCCTGGACCTGGAGCGGCTGAACCAGAATATCCGGCTCCAGGACCTCTACCTGGACAATTTCTACTCCAGCCAGCTTATGGACCTGGACAACCAATTTCACCGCATCCTGTTTGAGATCGCCAAGAAGTCCCAGATTTACGCGCTGATGGAGAACATCTCCATCCACTTTGACCGGGTGCGCAGCATGGCCCTCTCGTCGGTGAAAAACCTGAAAATAGTCCAGGACCACAAGCAGATCACCGCCGCCATCGCCCGCCGGGACCCCAAGTCCGCCCGGCTGCTGATGGAGGAGCACCTCAACCGCTATAAAATCGACGCGGCCGCCATCCGGGCCGCCTACCCCCAGTACTTCAAATAACCGCCGCAAGGAGGTCAATTTATGTTTACTAAGCAGGACCAGCGCTGGGTTTTTCACAGGGACGCCCTGGCTCAAAGCGCCGGGGAGGGCGTCACCCGCCGGGTGCTGGCCTACAACAGCCAGCTCATGTGCGTGGAGAACCGTTTCGAGCAGGGCGCCGCAGGCCCCGCCCACAGCCACCCCCACACCCAGATCACTTACGTGGTCAGCGGGCGCTTTTCCTTCACCATCGACGGGGAGACCCATGAGGTGGGCCCCGGGGACACCCTGCTGAAGACCGACGGCGTGGTCCATGGCTGCACCTGCCTGGAGGCGGGCGTGCTGCTGGACATTTTCAACCCCATGCGGGAGGATTTCCTCCCCGGGGCATAAGCGAAACCGGCCCCGCCCTTCCGCAAACGCGGAGGGGCGGGGCCGGTTCATTTTCCTTTTCTCACAGTAAGCCAAACAGCCAGCACGCCAGCAGACACAGCCCGATGAGCACCAGCAGGCAGGGCAGCACAATCACCACATAGGCGGTCAGCGCCATAACCAGCCGCTCCTTAAAGCTGACGTGGACCTCGTCTTTTTCTCCCTCCGGGGGCAGCTTGGCCTCCTGGTCGTCGGCGTACTTTCTCAGCCGTTTCCAGATCATTGCGGATTACTCCGCCGCGTCGGCAGAGCCGCGGCTGGACTTGCGCTCCATCTTCGGCAGCTCAAACAGGTAATTGCCCTCGGCGTCCAGCTTGGGCTGGGGGAAGTGGCAGGCCAGGAAGTGTCCCGGTTCAACCTCCTGCAGGGGCGGCGGCACGCGCTTGCACTTGTCGCACGCCATATAGCAGCGGGTGTGGAACTTGCAGCCGGAAGGGGGGCGGATGGGGCTGGGGATATTGCCCTCCAGCAGAATGCGCTCCTTCTCCAGGCTGTCCGGGTCGGTGGTGGGGATGGACGAGAGCAGCGCCACTGTGTAGGGGTGCCGGGGGTCCTTGAAGATGGTCTCAGCGTCGGCCAGCTCCACAATATTGCCCAGGTACATCACGCAGATCCGGTCGGAGATATAGCGCACCACCGACAGGTCGTGGGAGATAAACATATAGGTCAGGTTCTGCTTCTCCTTCAGCTCCTGGAGCAGGTTGATGATCTGGGACTGGATGGACACGTCCAGAGCGGACACGCACTCGTCGCACACGATGAACTTGGGCTTCACCACCAGAGCCCGGGCAATGGCCACGCGCTGGCGCTGGCCGCCGGAGAACTGGTGGGGGTAGCGGTTGACCATATAGTCCTGGAGGCCGCACTCATCCATGGTGGCCAGAATATGTTCCTCCATCTGCTTGGAACCCTTGCGGTAGAAATTGTGGGTGAGCAGGCCCTCCTCGATGATCTGCCCGATGGTCATACGGGGGTTCAGGCTGGAATAGGGGTCCTGGAAGATGATCTGCAAATCCTTGCGCAGCAGGCGCATCTCATTGTACTCCAGGCGGGCCAGGTCAATGCCGCTGTCCCGCATGGCCTCGTACTTCGCGAACTCCGGGTCTCCGGCGTTCCTGGCGCGGAGATCATCCAGTTCCTTCTGGCTGGCGGCGGTGCTCCGGTCATAGACGGCGATCTGGCTGTCCAGCTCGTCCAGCTTGGCCTTCAGCCCGGCGGCCTTCTGGCTCTCCCCCTTGCCGGCGCACAGCTCATACTCCGCGTTCAGTTCGGTCCGCTTTTCCAGCAGCTTGTTGCGCTTCACGTTCTCATAGTAGACCTTTTCCATCAGCTCACGGCCCTTGCCCCCCTCGTCCTTGGCAAAAAAGCCGCCCAAAATGGTGACGATGTGCTTCAGGCAGGTCTGCTCGTCGCACAGGGCAAGGTTGCGCTCCTGGAGCAGGTAGAAGTCGGCGTTCTCCTCCCCGCCCGCGTCCATCACCTTTTTGCTCAGCTCCGCGGCCTTCTCGCTGGCCTTCTCCAGCTTTGCCTTATAGTGGTCCAGCCGCCGCAGGGTGTCGATCACATACTTGGGGGTGGTGGAGTCCAGCGTGGCGCCGTAGTACATGGTGGTGCCCGCGGTCTGGGGGTAGAGCTGGAGGAGCACGCGGCCCAGGGTGGACTTGCCGCAGCCGCTCTCGCCCACCACGCCCACGGTCTCGCCCTCGTAGATGTCGATGGAGATGTCCTCGTTGGCCCGGACGTACAGCTGCTCCTTCTGGAAGACGGAGCTCTTGGCCACGGGGAAATACTTTTTCAGATTACTGATTGACAGTAATTTTTTTGTGCTCTTCACTGCGCCTCACCTCCTTTTCGGGATAGAAGCAGCGGATAAGCTGGCCGTCGCCCACGTCCACAAGGCCTGGCTCCTCCTCAATACACTTCTGCGTGCAGTACTTGCACCGCGGGGCGAACTTGCACCCCTTGGGCAGGTCCAGCGGGTGGGGTACCGCGCCGGGGATGGGCTCGATCCGGGTGTGGATGGCGTCCAGCCGGGGGATGGAGAACATCAGCCCCTCGGTATAGGGGTGGCTCATGGCGCAGTCGGCAAAGATCAGCCGGGCGCTGGCCTTCTCCACCACCTGGCCGCAGTACATCACGGCCACATCGTCCGCCATCTCGTTGATGACACCCAAATCGTGGGTGATGAAGATGATGGAGGTGCCGTTCTCCTTCTGAAGCTCGTTCATCAGCCGGAGGATCTGGGCTTGAATGGTCACGTCCAGGGCGGTGGTGGGCTCGTCGGCGATGAGGATCTTGGGCCGGCAGGCCAGGGCCATGGCGATCATCACCCGCTGGCGCATGCCGCCGGACAGCTGGTGGGGGTACTGGTTGAGCACCGCCTCAGGGTTGGGAATCTGCACCGCCTGCAGCATTTCCAGGCTTTTTTCCGCGGCCTGCTTCTTGTTCATGCCCTGGTGGATCATGAATGGCTCGGACAGCTGGCGCTTGACGGTGAACACCGGGTTCAGGCTGGTCATGGGCTCCTGGAAAATAACGGAGATGGCGTTGCCCCGGATGTGGTACATATCCTCCATGCGCAGCTTGGTCAGGTCTTTGCCCTCAAAGAGGATTTCGCCGGAGTCGATATAGCCGTTGGCGTCCAGCAGGCGCAGAATGCTCATGGCGGACACGGACTTGCCGGAGCCGGACTCGCCCACAATGCCGATGGTCTTGCCGGGCTCCAGGCTGTAGGACACGTCGTTCACCGCTTTGACGATGCCGCTTCTGGTTTTGAAATAGGTGTGGAGGTTCTTGACCTCAAGGAGCATTTCAGCCATTATTTCTCCACCTCCGATTTCGGGTCAAGTACGTCGCGCAGGGTGTCGCCAATGGTGTTGATGCAGATAACGACGATGGACAGGAACAGGGCCGGGAACAGCCAGCGCCACCAGTAGGACTCAATGACCAGCGCGCTGCGGGAGCCGTTGAGCATGTTGCCCCAGGTGGGCCGGGGCAGCTGCACGCCGAAGCCCAGATAGGACAGGCTGGACTCGGTGAGCATGCAGGTGGCGAAGTCCAGGGTGACCGTCACCAGAATGACGGACACGATGTTGGGCAGGATGTGCAGGAAAGCGATCCGCCCCTCTTTCACGCCCATGGAACGGGCCGCGGTGACAAATTCCTTCTCGCGCTCGGCCAAAATCTGGCCGCGGACCAGGCGGGCCAGCCCCGTCCAGCTCAATATGCCCAGAATAATCATGATGATGAAGATTCGGGTGTCCTCATGGATGTCGGTGGACTGGAATATGGCCGACAGGCACAGGGCGAAGGGGAGGAACGGGATGGCGCCCACGATCTCACACATACGCATGAGCAGCATATCCACGATGCCGCCGAAGTAGCCGGAGATACAGCCCACGGTGACGCCGATGACGGTGGAGATAATCACGGCCACCGCGCCGATGGTCATGGTCATCTTGCCGCCGTTCATAATGCGGTTGAACACGTCGCGGCCCATCTCATCGGTGCCCATGATATAGCCCTTCAGTCCCCAGCTGTCCACAAACTTGCCGTCCTTGAAGGCGTAGTTCTGGAAGCCGCTGGTGATCACCCGGTCCACCGCCCCCTCCTGCTTCAGGGCGGCGGGCACATTGCACTGATTGCGGTAGTTCTGCCCCCAGGCGTATACCCGCCCCTTGTCGGTGAGCAGGGCGAAGTGCCGGGTGCCGCCGCTGACGGCGATGGCGTCCTCATCCTCCATCAGCTGGGGCATGGGGTCCTTCATGCCGGACATGATGATCTCGCCATCGTCGGTGACCAGGGCCAGAGCGCCGCCGGTGGAGGCGATATCCACCAGCTTGCGGTCCCCCAGGTACTCGAACAGGTCCATGGTCATGTTTTTGCCGTTCTCGTCCTGGACGGTGACGATGTTATACTTGGTGCTCTTTCCGTAGACGAAATCGCCATACTCGTCGATGCCATAGATGCCGTCGTTGGTGAACACGATTTTTTCCAGCTTGCCCACCTGCTTGCCGTGCTTGATGACGGAGGACAGGTTGGTGGCGCCCAGCCCGTCGTTGCCCCAGGCGTAGACGGTGCCGTCCTCCATGAGGATGGCGGTCACCTGGTTGCCGCAGATGAGCTGGCGCACGGCGGAGGCGTCGATGGTGTTGTCCCCCATCAGCTCCTCGGGCTGCTTGCGGGCGGACATAATCATGGAGCCGTCGTGGCCGTACTGGCCGTTGTCCATCTCGCCCCAGCAGTGCACGTGGCCGTCCTCCGAGATGGCCACGCAGTGGTCGGAACCCGCGGCCACGTGGATGATCTTGCTGTTCTTGACCTCCTCGGGGATGTTCATCACGTCCCGGGCGGGGTCGCCGGAGGTGTTGAAGTAATAGCCCCACATGGACACTTGGCCCTCGGTGTCCACGCCGATGGTAAAGGTGCCGCGGGAGGAGATATCCACCACGCCGTCCTTCATCCCCTCGGGCAGCTTCATCAGGCTCTGGGTGGGGGCCATGTTGGTGTGCAGCATCTCGCTGCCCGTCTCGCTCAGGTCCACCGGCGCGATGGCCGAGCCGATGAACACAAACAGGAACATCCCCACCAGCACAATCACCGAGCCGGTGGCCAGCGGCTTGCGGAAGAACCGCTTCACCGCCTGCTTGGAGGGGCTGTCGTACCGCTCGTCCTTCACGTCCTTGGAGCCGCCCATGAACATCCGGCGCAGCCAGTTGGCGGGGCCGTATTTCTTGCCGTTGGCGGTCTTGCTCTTTTCACTCATACTCTCCCGCCCCCTTACTTGTTCACACGGACCCGCGGGTCGGCCAGGCCGTAGGCCAGGTCCACCACCAGGTTGCCCACAAGGCCGATGACCACGTAGAACATCTGAAGCAGCAGCACGACCTCGAAATCCTTCTTGTTCAAGCTCATGATATAGATGCGGCCCACGCCGTTCAGGCCGAAAATATTCTCAACAACAATGGAGCCATAGAAAATTCCGGTAAACCAGCCGATCACCATTGTGATGATGGGGATCAGCGCGTTGCGGAACGCATGGCTGTACACCACCACCCGCTCCCGCAGGCCCTTGGCCCGGGCGGTGCGGATGCAGTCCAGGCTCAGCGCCTCGCTCATGGCGGCCCGGGTGTACCGGGTCATGCCGCCCAGGGAGGAGAAGGTCATGACAATCAGGGGCAGGGCCATATAGTACAGCCGGTCCTTCAGCTCCTCAATGCCCGTAAAATTGGATCCCGGCGTCTTCATGCCCGATACCGGGAACCACCCCAGCTTAATGGCAAACAGCCAGATGAACACGATGGAGATGATAAACACCGGGATGCTGTAGCCCACAATGGTAGCCACCTGTACGCCGGTGTCCAGCCGGCTGCCCCGCTTTGTGGCACATAGGATGCCCAGGGGTATGGTAATGCCCAATCCAAAAATAGTTGCGAAGATATTGATAAAAACTGTGTTTTTCATGGGTTCGGCCAGCACCTGTGTGACCGGGCGGTCATACTCGTAGCTGTAACCCCAGTTGCCCTGAAAAATGCCGTTGTATTTGCCGTTGATGGGTCCCAGGCCGAGCCAGCCCAGGTAGCGAACAAACACGTTCTGGTCGGTTCCCAGCTCCCGGCGGAGCTGCTCGATTCTCTCCTGATAGAGCTGCGGCCCGTTGGGGTTGTTCTTCATGCCCTGCTTGAAGGTATCCGCCTCCGCCACAGCCCGGTCAAAGGGGATCAAAGAGTACACAAAGAACATCACAAAGGAGAGGATCACCAGCACGAGCAGCATATACGCCAAACGCTTCACTACATATTTTCCCATATCGCACTTCCCTTCTCGCTGTGGCGCAGGAATGGGAATGGGGCAGCCGAACCCTGCGGCTGGCTGCCCCATCCATTGGTTACCCTATTCCGTGCTAAGCAATTTGTATGCGGCTTAGAAGCCCTTCACGTTGGCGTAGATGATGGCGCGGTTCTGATTGAAGAACGGAGAGGTGTGGAAGTTCTCAATCTTGGCGTTGTACACGTCATAGTAGTAGTTGGAGTACAGGGGGATGTCGGGCATGAGCTCGTTCCAGCGCTCAATATAGCCCATCCACCACTGGTTGTACTCGTCCTCGGTGACGGCGTTGTACACCATGGCCATGGACAGGTAGTCCATGCCCAGCTTGCCGCCGGAAGCCTCCATGGCCTCCTCGTAGGTGAGCTTCTCGCCGTTCAGGTCATAGGGGAAAGCCTTGTCGTACTCGTCGTACACCTTGTTGGAGGAGTAGTCGAAGTAGGCGGGATCCAGGGACCAGTTCCAGGAGTAGTCATACACGGCGCTGTTCCAGCCGGTGGCCAGGTTATACAGGCCGTAGAGCGGGGTGCCCGCATAGCCCATGGAAGAGTCGCGGTAGATGTTGCCCAGCAGCATGTTGAAGTCGCCGCGGGTGGAGCGCACCACCATGCCGGCGGCGGCCACGTCGGCGCTGTTGGCCAGGGAGGTGGTCAGCATGTCGGTGACGGTGTTCTCGTCGGTGCCGAACCAGTTGATGGCCAGGGGCATATAGTACTCGCCGTTGATCTCCACGGTCTTGTAGGTCACGCCGTCGGTGTTGGCCACGGACTCGTAGGTCTTGTTCACGCCCTCGGTGCCGTCGCCGGTGACGGCGTTGGCCTCCTCGGCGGTGAGCTTCTTATAGCGGACAGCGTCCACGCCGGTGGCGCCAGCCACATAGGGCTCGCCCTTGGAGTTGTAGATCCAGCCGCCCTCCTCCAGCACCTTGATGGCGGTGTCGGGGGAGTAGGAGTAGTCGATCAGGTCGATCTCGTCCTGCACGGCCTGCCACATGGAGAAGTCGGGGCTGTAGGGGCCGTCCACCACCACGCCGTAGCCGCCGGTGAAGGTCTGGCAGAACTCGTTGCGGTTGAGCAGGTAGGCCACGGCCTGGCGGACCTCCTGGAACATGGTGGGACCAAAGTCGCACTCAAACTCCAGCTTGCCGTAGCCGGCGCGCTGATAGTGGGTCTCGTTGAACTTCTCGCCGTCCACGATGGCCAGGGCCGCCTTGGTCTCCTCGCCGCCGGTGATGTTGGCCAGCACGTCCACGCCGCCGCTCTGCAGCTGAGCCAGCTGGGTCTCAGAGATGATGCGGGTGTAGACGATGGTCTCGATGGAGGGCTTCTGGCCCTCGAAGTTGCCCTGATACTCGGGGTTGATGGTCAGGGTGGCCTGGCTGGTGCCGGAATCCCACTCGCTGATCACATAGGGGCCGCTGAAGGGGAACTTGGTGACGTCATAGCGGTTGTCCAGCATCTCCTGGGCCTTGACGTACTCGTCGCCGTTCTTCTCATAGAAGTTTTCGGTGAGGTAGCAGCCGTTGCCGTCGTCCATGATGTCCACGCCGTCGCCCAGGGGCAGGGCCAGGGGGTAGGGATACAGGGCGGGGGTGGTGTAGGAGAAGTAGCTCACCTGCTCGGGGGCCACAGTCAGCTCGTAGGTGTACTCGTCCAGCAGACGCACGCCGGAGAACTCCTTGGCGCCCTCGGCGGAATCGGGGCCGGTATACTTGTTATAGTCGCTGAAGCCCACCAGGGACTGCCCGCTCATGCCGGAACGGCTGGCCTGCACGCACACGGCGCTGGAGAAGGCCATGACCTCGGCCAGGTAGTTCTTCGCGGTAATGGGGGAGCCGTCGGAGAACTTCAGGCCCTCCTTGATGGTGACGGTGTAGGTGCGGGAGCCGTCGTCGTTGTCCTTCTCGCTGTGGTCCTTGACAACGGTCTGGTTCCACTGGTAGGCGCCGCCCTGGTCGGACTCCATGGCCGCGTAGCCGGCGGTCAGGAACCAGATGGCCTGGTCAGACGCACCGGCGGAGCTGCCGCCCCAGCCGGGGAAACGGAAGTCGCCGCCCAGCTCGGTGGTGTCGCCCAGGATGACCTTATTCTCAAAGACCTCCTGAGAGGCGGGGGCCTCCGAGGGCGCGGTGCTGTTGTCGGCGGGGGGAGTGCTCTCGCCGCTGTCCTTGGGGCCGCAGCCGGCAAGCAGGCCCAGGCACATCACAGCCGCCAGCAGAAGCGCAAGAAACTTCTTCATATTTACTCTTCCTCCTTGAAATATTTATCCATAACCGCCCTCCGGCCTCCCCTTCTGGAGAGGACTGCGGCGGCTATCGACCGTCAATCATCGCCCCCGGCGGGGCGGGCGGGGCGCTTTCGCACTTTGCTCGAATAAACCTCAATAATCTGGAAAAAGAGGAGCTCCGCTCCTGAATGAGAAAGTGAAGCGTGCTCCCCTTTTGGGGTAACCAAAAGGGGGCGCAAGGGCCGGCCCTTGCGCCCGACCGTTTAGCATTGGATCGCGGGGCAGGGGCTTCCCGGCCTCTCCCGCGCTGTTTTTTCCGGCGGGAGGACGGAGAACCGCGAAACCCCCAGTTGAACTTATCGTTTATTTTAGTATACTCGGCGCAACTTTTCAATGAAAAGCCTTCATTTTTTCTTTTTTCTGTAAAAACGCTCAAAACCGGCGCCATTTCTCGGAGTTCAATTAGTGAAGTTGTTCGCTTTTCCCCCGCTCTCATCCAATTTGAGCCGCCCCGAGCGCCCGCCTGGCGCATACATTTGTTTCCCTCCGGCGGCTTTTGCCGTGGGAGGGGCGCCAGAGGGCCGCCGGGGCCATTGCCCCGGCGGCCCTCGCCTGCCAAAAGAGCCTTTCCGAAGTCCGCGTCTGAAAGTGCGAAAAATTTTCATTCATTTTTCCCGGCAGCCCGCCGTCCTATTCAGAAAAAGGGCCGTCCGCCTCATACCGCGCCTCCCCGATCCGAAAGCCGCTGCCGGTGAAGTCCAGCCCCACATTGACGTATCCGGGGTAAATCAGGGCCATGCCGGTGGGGTCGCAGCCCAGCCTGCAGTACACCCGGCCGTCCTTCACGCCGTACCCGATCCATTCCCCCAGGCTCAGGGCATCCGCCATGATAAAATCGCCGTTTTTCTCCTCAACGCGCGCCCTGATTTCGCTTTTGGAGATGGTCTCGTCCATCCCCAGGCCGGAGAGGTAAAAGTTCTCCCCGTCCCCGGTGGACTTGATTTGGCCCAGGATGTCCTCCCGCAGCCCGGACAGGTCATACTCCTCCAGCGTCCGGGCGTCAAAGGCGTGCAGCTCCTGGCCGAACACCCCGGTGCCGTGGTCGCAGGTGAAAACGCACACGATTTCGTCC
The DNA here is from genome assembly GCA_910584835.1 of uncultured Oscillospiraceae bacterium. Taxonomy (GTDB): domain Bacteria; phylum Bacillota; class Clostridia; order Oscillospirales; family Oscillospiraceae; genus Enterenecus. Next base: position 17,464 of record CAJUEG010000043.1, read on the forward strand.
CTGCCGTCGCCGTTCAGGTCCAGCACCTGGGGCTTCACCTGGTCGGGGGGCTGGAAATGGGAGTCCCAGTTGGCGAAGAAGTCCGCCGTCCTGTCCTGGTACCGCAGGCGCACCAGCCGCAGGTAATCGCTGCCCGCCTCCCTCATGTCCAGCACCTCGGGCTCACCGGCGTACCAAAACATCTCCATGGCCCGCTGGTAGCCCCGCAGGTTTTCCAGCAGGGACTTGGACGCATCGCGGGTATAGACGGAGCCTTCGCCCATCTCCATCTCCATATCCAGCCACCACAGGCTGTCGTACAGCCGCCCCTCCCTTTCAAAGGTGTCCGCCAGGTACTCGTCGGTGTTGAGCAGCTGGACGCTGTTTTCCAGCAGGCCGTTTACCTCGTCCATGAAGGCGCCAATGGCCTCGGGGTCAAACCCTTCGTGGATCCAGGGCTGGAAGTTGATATCAAAATCCACCGTCCCCTCCCGGATGGTGACCTCCTCCCCGGCCCGGGACAGGGTGAACAATTGAAAGGAGTAATCGCACCTCCCCTGGTACATGGTAGGGTGGTAGCGCAGCAGGTACTCCCTGCCGTTCTCCTCGCACAGGAACAGGGCGTTATAGCCCGCGTGGACGAAATAGCCCTCCTCCGAGAAGAGCATCCTGCCGTTCTCCCAGACCTCCAGCCGCTGGCCCACCGTTCTGCCGTCCGTCACGATGTCGCACATTTGGACCCGCTCCTTCACGCCGTCCCGGTCCAGGTCGGTGTCGCGGGCCTCGCCGTTGGCGTCATATAGGCCGTCCGCGTTCTGGTACCGCTCGTCGGAGGCCAGCCCCGCCTCCTGGAGTGCGCCCAGCAGGTCGTTGCGGAATCCCACCGAGGTGGGGTCGGCCTGGGTCAAAAAGGGCGTGATCGTTCTGTCCCCCTGGCCGGTGGCGGCCAGGTAGTTGAAGCCGGTTGTAAAGTTCATCCAGCCCTCGCCGTCCAGGGTCATCCCTCCCGCCAGCAGGTTCCTGGCGAATTCCGGCTCGGTGGTGTGGTACTCGAAGGCCACCTTCCACAGCTCCGCCTCCACGTCCTCCCCGTTGGCCTGCACGGTGTAAAGGTTAGGGCCTTCCATGCTCTTGATGCGCACCCGGTCAAAGGGCACCGCCTTGGCCAGGAGGACCGGCTCCCACGCCCCCGTCTCATCGTTATAGCTCTCCCCCCAGGTGGTGAGCACACCCCCCGGCACGTCGGCCTGGAACTGGGCGGCTACATAGGCTTTGGCGGCGTCCAGCACGTCCGCCGGGACGTAGAAGCTGGAGTACGGAACGCTTCCCACGTGGGAAAAGGCAGTCTCCACCTCCGGGGTGGTGCGGCTGTTGTAATACTCCTCCGCCGCGGTCATCAGCCTGGCGGCCAGCCGCCCCACGGCCACGGCCTCCTCGTCGGAGATGGACTCGGGATAGAGGCGCAGCCCGACCTCTGAATCGGCTTTCATGGGCGTGCTGGCCATGGACTTCATCTCGGTGGCCACCCCTGTCCCATCGGAAAAGTCCACGATAAAGGTCCAGTAGCCGGTATTGGGGTCGTCGCCGCTGAATTTGTACGCTGTGGGCGCGGTGCTCACCATCACCGACGTGCGGCCATCGTCGTCCCACCACCAAGCCTCCAGGTTCCCCGCGATGTGCGGCGGGTTCTCCAGGGCCAGATAGGGGATGGGGTGCGCCGCGTTATAGGACGGGTGCCGTAGGTATCCTCCCCCAGCGCCAGGCCGTCCACCATGCCGGAGATGGCCACATTGCCGTCCTCCCGGATGGAAAAGCGCAGCTTGTCCGTCTCGTCCGCCCGGCGGGTGAACCGTTCCCCGTCCTTCACGTCCACATACATGAACGCCGCGGACCCTTCCGCCCGGAAGATCAAATTGCCGTCCTCCACCGTGAAATAGTAATACTGCATCCCGGCGCTGCCCTTCAGCACCTCGTCGGCCAGACAGATCACGCCGTCCTCCTGGGTCCAGGTCCCTCTGCCGATGTAGCTGCTCAGGTACCCGGCGTAGTAGGAAAACGTGCCGTCCTGGTTCAGGGTCACCGTGAAGTCCCCGCCGAAGCCGCCCGCGTCCCGGACGTACGTCATCTCGCTCACGCCGTAGGGCCAGAGCAGCCCGTCCGGGTCCGTCCCCTCCTCCGGCGCCCTCTGCCCAAACGCGCACAGGCAGGCCAGCGCCGTCACCAGCACCACGGCCACCGCCGCCCACAGCCACCGCCGGGGGGCCTGGGCGATGCGGGTAATGCGCTCCTTGAGGCTCTTTTTGTCCCCCGCCATGGTGGTGGCGCACCGGAACAGGTCAACCGGGCCGGGCTTGGCGGTGACCAGGGCCAGCAGGGTATTGCCATAGGCGGCCCGCTCGCCGTCCCCCAGCCGCCTGATGGCCCCCTCGTCACAGGCCAGCTCGCCGTCCCTCCGGCTCAGCCCCGCCGCCAGCCACACCAGGGGGTTCCACCAGTGGGCCGCCAGCGCGGCGCACCGCAGCAGGCTCCAGATGTGGTCGCCCTGGCAGAAGTGGGTGTACTCGTGGGCCAGCACGTGGCGGAGCATGGCCGGGTCCGCCGCCGCCTCGGGGGTGACGTACACCGCCGGGCGGATCAGCCCGAACAGGCAGGGGGAGGGCAGGCCCGCCGCCGCGTACACCCGCAGGGGGCAGTCCGCCCCCTCCAAGCGGGTCCGCACCCGCCGCAGCCTCCCATAGAACCGCAGGTTGGACAGCAGCAGCACAAGCGCCGCCAACCCGCTTCCCCCCAGCCAGGCCCAGCCCAGCCAGACCGGGGCCTTGGTAAAATCAGGGGCGGCGGGGGGCTCCGGGACATCCGGCGCCGCGGGAGGGTCGGGAAGGGTTGGCGCAGTCCACGGCGCCGCGTCCGTCACCGGCAGTCCGGCCATTCCGTCTGCCGAACCGCCGGGCGCGGCGGGGGCGGTCATCGCCGGTGGAAAATCAACCACGTTCTGTTCGGTGCGCCCCTCCGTCAGCACCCACGTCCCGGCGATGGGGGAGGTGAACAGCTGCACCGGCACCAGCAGCCGCAGCAGCACCACCGCCCACAGGGCGTAGCGCATGCGGGCGCTGATGCGCTTTCCCAGGGCGGAGCGCAGGGCCAGCACCACAAGAATAAGGAATACGGAGGTAAACACCCACTCCAGCAGCATCAAGGTCATTGCTTTCCCCCTCCTTCGATCCGGTCCAGGATGGCGCGCAGCTCGGCCACCTCATCGCTGGACAGCTCCTGGCGCTTGGCCATGGCGCTCATCATCAGCCCCACGCTGCCCTGGTACACCCGGTCCAAAAAGCTGTGGGTCTCGGCAATGACCGCCCGCTCCCGCTCCACCGCCGGGGAGTACAGCTTGCCCCGGGGGCCCTGCTCCACCCGGACCAGCCCCTTCTCCTCCATCCGCCGCAGGGTGGTGATGGTGGTGCTCTTGGCCCAGCCCACCTGCTCCCCCAGCGCCGCCACCAGCTGCATCACCGTGCGGGGGCTGTCCTCCCACAGGCAGCTGAGCACGCTCCACTCGCTGGCGGTGAGCTTGGCGCCGCCCATGTCCTTTTTTGTCTCCACAGCCTCTTCCTCCCATTTGGTTTACTTTGTAGTCCTATTGTAGCACAGCAGGTTTACATTGTCAACCAAAAAGAGGTTACAGTGTGGTTACAGCCGCCCCTTTGGCAAACGCGCCCGCTGCCAACGGGGGCACAATCAGTGGCAGCGGGGCAAAGAAAGCCCGCTGTGGAATCGTCCACAGCGGGCCTCCTTCATAAATGGATTTTCAATCTTTCCGTTCCAGGATGCTCATAAACTCCTCGCCGGTGATGGTCTCCTTCTCGCACAGGAACTTACTCAGCTCATGCAGCTTGGCCTCGTTGTCCGTCAACAGCCTCAGCGCCTTCTTATGCTGGGCCTTCACGGTGTCCACCACCATCTGGTCGATCTTGGCGGAGGTCTCCGGGGCGCAGGCCAAAGAGGTATCGCCGCCCATGTACTGGTTGGTGACGGTCTCCAGCGCCACCATATCGAAATCCTCCGTCATGCCGTACCGGGTGACCATGGCACGGGCCAGCTTGGTGGCCTTCTCAATGTCATTGGACGCGCCGGTGGTGATGGAGTGGAACACCAGCTCCTCGGCGGCCCGGCCGCCGGTAAGGGTGGCAATCTGGTTTTCCAGCTCCTCCCGGCTCATCAGGTTGCGCTCTTCCTGCTCCACCTGCATGGTGTAGCCCAGCGCCCCGGAGGTACGGGGGATAATGGTGATCTTGGCCACCGGGGCGGAATGAGTCTGGAGGGCGGCCACCAGCGCGTGGCCGATCTCATGATAGGACACGATCATCCGCTCATGGTCGGAGAGAATTTTGTTCTTCTTCTGATACCCGGCAATGACCACCTCGATGCTCTCCTGGAGGTCCTCCTGGGTGACGAACCTCCGTCCCTGGCGCACAGCCCGCAGGGCGGCTTCGTTGACCATGTTGGCCAGCTCCGCGCCGGAGGCCCCGGAGGCGGCCCGGGCGACGGCGTTGAAGTCCACATCCTCGGCCAGCTTCACCTTGGCGGCGTGGACCTTCAAAATGGCCTCCCGGCCCTGGAGGTCGGGCAGCTCCACCGGCACCCGGCGGTCAAACCGTCCCGGCCGCAGCAGGGCGGGGTCCAGCGTCTCAGGCCGGTTGGTGGCCGCCAGGATGACCACGCCGCGGCTCGCCTCAAAGCCGTCCATCTCCGTGAGCAGCTGGTTCAGGGTCTGCTCCCGCTCGTCGTTGCCGCCCATGCCGGAGCCGTCCCGCTTCTTGCCGATGGTGTCGATTTCGTCGATAAAGACGATGCAGGGGGCCTTTTCGTTGGCCTGCTTAAACAGGTCCCGGACCTTGTTGGCGCCCATGCCCACGAACATCTCCACAAATTCCGAGCCGGAGATGGAGAAGAAGGGCACC